>JBGPKK010000142.1:0-12015 GCA_041485905.1 Vicinamibacteria bacterium | reverse complement strand
GCTGAAAGCCGACGAAGCGCAGTTGCTCGACACCCGGGATCCCGCCGAGTTCGCCGCGACGCATCTGGCCGGGAGCATCAACATCGGCCTGGGCGGTCAATATGCTACGTGGGCGGGGACGATGTTGAACCGCGAGCATCCCATCGTGATCATCGCCGCCCCGGGACGCGAACAGGAGGCGGCCATCCGTCTAGGCCGCATCGGATTCGATACGGTGCTCGGCTATCTCGAGGACGGGCTTCGAAGCCTCGATGCGCATCCGGACCTCACCGCCGCGACCGAGCGGCTCAGCCCCGTGCTCGCCGCCGAGCGTCTCGCGTCGCCCGATCCGCCGGTCGCCGTCGACGTGCGCAGCCCGCGCGAGCGCGCGCAGCAGGCCATCGCGGGCAGCATCAGCCTGCCGCTGAATCATCTCGCCGAGCGCCTGCAGGAACTGCCGAAGGGACGGCCGCTGCTCGTGTACTGTGCGGGGGGCTATCGATCGTCGATCGCCGCCAGCGTGCTGCAGCAGCACGGGTTTGACCGGGTGGAGGAGATTGCCGGCGGCATGACCGCCTGGGAAACGGCTGGGCTGCCGCTGGCGCGCACATCGGAAGGCTGAAGGCTGGAGGCTGAAGGCTGCAGACTTGAGCCTTCACACCTGAGACTTTCGGACCTACTTCTTACTCAGATCCCGATACACAGCTTCGACAAACATCGCGGTAGTCCACGGACCAGAATCTGAACCGTACCGGCCGTCGTAATCGAGCGTCGGCTTGGCCGCTTTCACCTGATCCGGCGTTCGGCCTTTCTTCACCAGATCCTCGATGCGATCGCGAATGATGGTGACCATATCGCGGTACTCGAGCAGATCGGCTTCATCGCACAGCCGGCCGTGGCCGGGAATGAGGTAGGTGCCGCCTTCCTGCTTGTCCTTCGGGATTGCCAAATCGAGGAGCACGTTCAACGACTTGATAATCCCGTTGATGCTGCCCCCGCGCTGCTGGTCGATGATCGGATAGCTCGTGGTGACGAAGATGTCGCCGGTGCTTACGACATCCGAGCGGCGAAAATACACGATGCTGTCGCCGTCGGTGTGTGCCGCCGGCTGATGCATGATGACGACCGCTTCGTTGTTGAAGTACACCTCTTTCTGCTTCGTGAAGTAGGTGTCGGTCGGCCAGGCCGCAACCGGGAACGGCGCCACCGTGCCGGTCGGCGCGCTCATCCTGTTCAACACGTTCTCGTGCGCGATGATCGTCGCGCCCGTCGGGGCGTTGTTGCCGACGTTTCCCCCCGCAATCGTGTTGCCGATCTTGGCGAGGTTCTCGTTACCGCCGACGTGATCGGTGTGGACGTGCGTGTTGACGATGTAGCGAATCGGTTTGTTCGAGAGCTTCCGAATCTCGGCGAGGATCTTCTCGCTCAACTGCGCATAGGACGTGTCCACCAGCAGGACCCCGTCGTCGCCGACCTGAATGGTGACGTTGCCGCCGCCGCCCACGAGCATGTAGACGTTGCCCTGGACCGGCAGCACGTGGACCTCCACGTTGTCGAAGTTCTGCGGCTGCCCGCCCCGCCCTTGCGCCGGTTGACCCGCGGGCTGCTGGCCGCGCCCCGCCCGGCCGCGCGCCGGGTTCGGCTGCGCCGGGTCTGGCTGCGCCTGCTGCGCCCGTGGATGCGAGAAGCCTAGCGTGCCCACCACGCCGGCGGCGGCCACTACGGACATCAGCCGAGCAACACGCGTGATCGTTCTCATCGCTACTTGCCTGCAGGCTTCTTCATCGCCTGAAGTTTGAGCTGGTACTCTGGATACATTGTTTCCGCGCCGCCCCGGGCGGCCTCCGCCGGAATGTTGTACTTCGCCGGGAACTCGCCCAGAAACGGATTGGCCCCGGGCAGATGGTGGATGACCGTGCCTTGCGGCCGATCGACTTCGACGACGATTTGGCAGGGATACGGCGCGATGTTCTGGTGCGGGTCGAGCTCCCAGTTCGTGGTGCGGACGAAAGGCTCCTCGAGGTACACCGGATCGTTGATCCACGTCACGAGCGTCAGTACATTGCCGTGCCGGACGAAGTGCTCGACAAGCGTCGCCGTGTCGCTCCGCGGAATGCCGTTGCGGCGGATCCACCCCATCTTGAGGTGCGTGGTCGTCACAGTGAGCATGTCGCCCTCCCACTTCCCGGTCGAGAAGCCCTGCCACATGTGGGCGGCATATTCGGGCGGATGCGGACGGCCGTCCATCCAGATCGTCCGCTCGGGCGCCTGCCACGAAATGTGCGTGTGCCAGGCGATCAGATTCTGAGACGCCGTGTCGATCTCTTTCCAGAGTCTCAGATTCGCCGGCCCTCGCGGCGAGTAGTCGGCCGGGTGCGGCTTGCACTGATGCTCGGGCAGCGTCAGCAGCGACGCGTCCCAGCTGTCGCCGTGCAGGCGGGCGGCCGCGTTGATCGGCAGACCGAGGTAGTCGCCGATTTCCGGACCCGGAATGCGCTCGGGCTGATCCTCGTGGAACCTGGGCGCCCATTCGCCGGACAGATCGACGCCGCGCGCCTGCGGACCCTGGGCGGACGCCGGACGGCTGGCTGCCAATATGGTTCCCAGGACCACCACGGCCATCAGGACAACACTCGCCGACGTGATTCGAAAGGTCCGTGTCCGGATCATGCTTGTCATACGTCCTTCTTACTGCGCCATGCAGGGCGTCGGCCGCCACTTGGCCCCGTCGCGCTCCTTCTTGAACCCGCTGCTCGTGATGAACGGCTGCGCGAGATACTTCGAATCGTCGACGATCGTCGTGACCGTGAACCACTCGTCGGCGTTGGCCTCGGTGTGCCGGTCGAAGTACTCGGTCACGGTCGCATTTTCGCTGTATGGTACACCATTCTTGCGAAGGTAGCCGGGCTTCATGTGAGTCGTCACGACCTTCAGCGAGCCGAATCGCGGCCCCGCCGGCGCTCCGCCGCCAGCACCACCGCGCCCGCCACCACCGCCGCCGCCCGCGCCGCCCGGCGCACCGCCGCCACCGCCACCACCTCTCGCGCCGCCGCCCGCGATCTCCCACGAAGCGGCCGAATAGCCCTGCCATCCCTGCTCGCCCGCCGGCGGCTGCGCATCGCCGAAATGCAGGACGCGCGTCTGCGTGCCGGCGTCGGTTTCAATCTTCAACGTGCTTTCATCCTGCCACGTCCTGTGCACGCGGCCGGGCACGCGCATGATCGCGGCCGCGCCGTACGCCCGGCACGCGTTCCCCTCACGCTCGTCTTTGGCAGGATCCCACGTGTCGGCGACTCGACGTCCTTCGTTGCTGATCGGCACGCTGGCGTAGTCGAGTTTGGCCGGCGTGACCATCCGCCACCGCCAGTCCTCCGTCACGATGGAGACCCACCAGCCGGTGAGATCGATGGGCGCCGCCGCCTGGGCCGTCTGGGGTGGCGCCTGACCACGACCGCGGCCCGCCGCTCCCTGTCCGGGTGCTGGCGCGGCCGGTGCCGGTGCCGGTGCTCCCGCACCCTGACCGCGGCCTTGCGGCTGTCCCTGTGCGGCAACGGTCCATCCGGACAGGGCGACCGCGAGCGACAGCGCCGCGGCGGCCACGCTAACCGCCGCCTGATGCGTGCGCTGAACCGTGTTCCTCATCGTTGCCTCCAGGGTCTCCAGGGCCTCCCCGAGCCTCTCCGGCCTTCCAGGTTCTTGCTCTCTCTACCGCCCGGATTCTAGTTGGATCATACGCCCAGTTCGACGACGCGTTTACGCCATCCGGCGAGTTCTGGTCCTTATGATTGAACGGTATGAGGTGGGTACGGATCTGGTTGATCGCGTGTGTCGGCGCGGGCGCCCATTGGACACGGAGGATAAAACGGTTTCCGCCTCTGCGTCCTCCGTGGTGGAGAGTTACCTGATCGCATCGAGACCTTCGCAGCGCAGGTCGTCGTTTGTCGATCGACACTTC
Organism: Vicinamibacteria bacterium; assembly: GCA_041485905.1. GTDB lineage: Bacteria > Acidobacteriota > Vicinamibacteria > Vicinamibacterales > CAVVIG01 > JAHFUI01. The sequence continues at coordinate 8,081 of JBGPKK010000142.1, read as the reverse complement.
CAGGAACGGCAGGAACATTTTGTTTGACGCCCGCGGCCCTCACGTCACCTCTCGATCGGGCGCGGGGTTGGCCCGCTGACACGCCCCGCTCATCGTATCGCGGCTTGCTCCGCTTGCCGCAACCGTGTTCGCGGAGTGTTCACGCGTGCCGGCGCGGGATCAGGAGCCAGTGTGTCGCCGTGCCTTCAGCGCGGACGCAAGATTGCGGCGGCCTTCTTCGAACTCCGGCTCCAGCGTCACCGCCTGCCTGAAGTGCTCGATCGCCTCGCTGATCTGGCCGAGCGAGGCCAGCGCGATCCCAAGGTCATTGTGTGCGCCGGCCGAATCGGGCATCGCGCGGAGCGCCGCCCGAAAATGGTCCGCCGCCTCGGCGAACTCCCGGCGCTCGAGAAGGAGACTGCCAAGCGCATGCTGGGCGCCACCGTCACCAGGGTCGAGCTGCACGGCGCGCCGCAGGTAGTCGGTCGCCTCAGCGGCCTGCCCGCTTTCGGCCAGCGCGGTGCCCAGATTCCTGTTGGCGTCCGCTGAATCGGCGCGCCGCTTCAGCGCTTCACGGAAGGCATCGGCCGCCTCGCCGTACCGCCCCGCGCGCAGGAGGGTCACGCCGATGACGTTGTGGACGGCGTCGGTATCGGGGACCACGGCACCGAGGTAGGCGCTGCCAAGGATGCGGCGCCGTCCAGGCGGCGCGGATGCAACCGCAGCCACGTCCGCGCCCGGCGCGCGGTAGGCCTGGTCGAGCAGCGCGAGATACGTGTCGAGTCCCGCGACCGCCGGCGTCGGCCGGTTGTCATCAAAGCATCGCGGACACCAGGCCCCGACCTTCGACAGATCGAACATCGATGCGGGCACACCTCGCAGGCCAGACGCGATGACGGAGCGGACCGCGTATTCCTGGAGAGGACGGTCGTCCGAGACCGCGGGTGACTTGCGCGTGGCCCGCGCGAGCGTATCCGCCGATCCGACGAACGTCCCCACGATCTCCGTTACCGTGCCGAGATCGAGCCGGCTGAGGTCGGCGGCGACGTCCGGAGCGCGCTTCAGCGCGGTTGCCACGCGCTCTGGATCGATCTCGATCGTAGCCCCCGTTGCGCCGACAATCAGCAGCTCGTCCCGCATGCCCGACAGCAGAACGGATTGCGGGAAGACGTCGATGAACGCGCGCACCATCGCAAGGCTCGTCTCCGCCGGCACCTGATAGGCGGGCAGCCATTGACTGAGATAGCCGCCCGGCTTCAGCCGCGATCGAGCCAGCGCGTAGAACTCGCGCGAGTAGAGCGCCGCCACGCCGGCGTGCGCGATCGGCGGCGGCTCCAGCGTGATCAGATCGTACGAACCAGTCGGCTGCATCTGCAAATGCTGGCGTCCGTCGTTGATGTACACCACAATGCGCTGATCGTTCAGCACGCCGCCGTTCGCACCCTTGAAATAGCCGGCATGATCGAGCACCTGTCTGGACAGATCCGCCACTTCGACGCGTCGGATGGAGGGATGCCGCGTCGCCGCGTGCGCCGTGTTGCCGACCCCGAAGCCGATGATCAGCACCGTGTCGGGACGTTCGATCGACAGGAGCGGAATATGGGCAAGCGCCCGCATGTACCGCTGGTCGAGCAACGCCGTGGAAGACATCGGGTGGCCGTTGGTGATGAGACCTCGTCCTCGGCCCGGCACCTCCGTCACCGCGATGGTCTCGTTGACCCCCTCGCTCATCGTCAGCAGCCGCTCGTCCGCCCTGAGCTTTACCTGCGTGCGGGTGAGCAGATGACCAGGCGGCAGCATCAGCCATATCCAAAGCGCTGCCCCGCTCGTGAGCAACGAGCCGACCAGCGGCATCACGCGACGCTTGTCGTGAGGGCCGACGCTCGCGGCCAGGTATAGCGGCACGACCGCACCCGCGGCCGCGATCGCGAGCACGGTCGCGCTTCTCTGCATCCCGAGCCCCGGAAGCAGCAGAAAACCCGTGGCCAGCGATCCGCACACGGCGCCGGACGTGTTCGACAGATACAGGACGCCCGCACGTCGCCCCACCGACAACTCCGCGCGCTGCACGATCACGTTTGCGAGCGGAAACGCGAAACCCATCAAGAGCGCCGGCACTCCGACTTCCAGAAGAATCGGCCGCGCGTTGAACGCGAGTTCGGCGACAATCCGGGCCGCCGCGTCGGCGCTCAACGTGCCGGCCAGCGCGCCGGCGGCCATGATCCCGTCGAGGTCGGCGTTCGCCAGGCCGAGCAGCGTGAACCCGACGAACAGACTCTGAACCACCATCAGCCATCCTGCGGGTCGCGAAGTCCGGCGAACGAGCACGCCTCCAAGGAGCGAACCAACGCCCATGCCGATCAGGATGATGGTGAGCAGCAGCGAGAACACCGCGCGAAACCCACCCAGCAACAAGGTGAAGTGGCGGAACCACAGAATCTCCATCCCCATCGCCGCGAACCCGCTGAGCGCGAGCGCGGCACTCGTGGCGACGAGTGCGCGCGCGTCCGACGAGGTCCGGCTGAAGCCGGACCTCACGTACGACTTGTTCGGGAGCTCGACCTTCAGGCGGACCGTCGTCGGCTCGCGCCATGCCAGCCACAACGCTCCGGCCGCCGCGACCAGATTCAAGAGAACCGCAACGACCTGCGCTGCCCGAAGACCCGCGACCGGTATCAGCGCGAAGTCGGTCAGAAAACATCCGGCCGCGGCGCCCAGCGTGTTGACGCCATAGAGCAGCGCGATTCGCCATCCGGCCAGATCGAGCTGTTTTCGGACCAGGTGTCGCGTGAGCAGCGTCAGCGTCCCGCCCATCAGCATGGTGATCGGCGTCAGCAGAACAATGGCCATTCCACCGCGGGCGAGATAGGAGAACGTCGAAACGACATACCAGCCATTCTCCTCTCGGGTGTAGGAGGAGGTGAGCGCCGCAACTCGATCGAGGTGCGGCAGGAGCAGCGAGATGCCGAGCCCCATCGTCGCGATGACGACCTCGACGTATCCGTAGGTTCGCAGCAGCGACTCCGGCCCGGTCGCATACCGCCGATCGGCCCAGGCTCCGATCACGTAGCTGCCGACGCCGAGGCCGAGCATGAACACCGCGACGACGATCGATGCCGAATAGACGGTGTTCCCGAAGACGTTGCCGAACACGCGGACCCACACCACCTGGTAGATCAATCCGCTGAGGCCGGAACAGAAGAAGAGGAAGTAGAGCACTGAGGGAAGGATACCCGAGGGGACAGGAACTGGAGGCTGGGGGCTGGGGACTGGACGCTGGGGTGGAGATTAGAGGCTGGGTCTGGACGTATTTCCCAGCCCCTGGCCCCTAGCCTCCAGCCCCTACGCGTTCTTTGCGCTAGAAGTCGAACTGCACGCTGATCTTGGCCACGCGCGGGTTCAGAATCTCTGTGGGCGCGAGCCACGAACCATATGAGTTGTTGATCGAGATCGGCTTATCGGTGTTCAACGCGTTGTACACGTCAAGGCTGACGACCGAGCGCGACCGCCCGGCTTTGAACACCTTCCCGAACCGGAAATCGATCTCGTTTCGCCGGTCCAGATAGAGCGTGTTGGGGGCGATGAGCGCCACCGTTAGGTTCGCGGTGGCTCCGCCCGACAGCTGTCGTCCCAGCGTCGAGTTCGCTGCCAGATACACGTTGCTCGCCACGTAGTTCGCGTTGTAGGCCACGCCCGGCGTACTCCGCAACGTTCCCGCGACCTGTACCTCGACGCGCGGGATTGTGTAAACACCGTACCCCTTGAATTGCGTGAGGAACGGCGACTCCCGGTGGCAGTACTGCGCCGGTCTCCAGATCGGTGCCGAGGCAGTTCCCGTGTTCAACATCTCGGGGAGGGCCGCCACCACTTCGCAGTTGTCCTCCGTCTGCCTGGCCCCGCCAAAGGCGCCCTGAAACATCAGGCCGTTATGGAGGCGTGCGTTGAGGCTCAGCTCCATGCCGTCCCAGTGCTCCATCTGGCTGCCGTACTTGTCCGAGAGCGTGTTCAGGTTCTTCACCGCGCCGAATTTGGTCGTGTCATAGAGTCCAGTGATGGTCTGCCCGCTGTTGGGCAGCCGCGAGTCGGTCGGGACGGTCAGGCTGAACTGTGTGAAGTCCCCGGGACCGATCAGAATGTTATCCGTCACCTGGAAATTGCTCCAAATGCGGCGGAAGTACCCGACATCAACCGAGACCCGAGGCAGCAGCTCGTGCTGGACGCCGGCCATGAACTCCCAGTTGGCCTGACGATGACCCCATCCGGTGAGCAGATCCGGATCGAAGGTGTCGAGCGTTCCGGCGGTGCCGAACGTATTCGGGCTCGTTGCCCCGCACTCGCCGTTAATCGCCGGGTTCAGGAAATCGCACTGCGGGATGTAGTCGTTGTTGATACCCTTGCCGCCTCGATCGTCCCAGGTGCGCGTCGCCTGCGTCACCAGCGCGTTCACCGGATTCGGGCTCGACCCGAGGCCGTTGAGCGTTTGCCCGAGCAGATACTTGTTCAGGCTCACCCTGAGAGCGGTCTTGCCCTGCCCGGTCAGGTCGTACACAAACCCCGTCCGATAGGTGAGGTCCTTCCACGCCAGGTTGTCTTGCGCCGGGAAGTCCAGATTGCGAGTCGGCAGGAGCAGTCCTTGACCGATGTGCTGCGCGGGAAAGCTCGTCCCGAAATAGTCGTACCGGAGCGCGAGGTTGAGGGTCATTCGGCTCAGGTTCCACCGGTCCTGCGCGTAGAGTCCAAGATCGTTGTCCTCGTTGCTGACCGCGGTGTATGGCGTCGCGTACATCGTGATCTGGTTCGGCGCACCGTTATTGAACCGGTACTGAAACGGTTGTGAGTTGTAGGTCGTCTGGTTCAGGAAGCCATGCGTCCGGTTGAAGCCGACTTTGACCGCATGCGATCCCGTGATGTAGGACATTGCGGCGCGGTAGGCGAAATTCGGAACCAGCGTGTTGTTGAACGTGTTCCAATTCCGATAGGTGATGCCGGCGACGCCGCCGTTAGCCGCACAGCCGGCGCTGCATTGCTCGACCACGCTGATGAGCTGCGGCTCAGCGACGGCCTGCGCAGCAGTCAAGGAGCCGCCGGCGTCGGTCGAACGCAGGTCCATGTTGCCCCATCGCTCGAACAGGTGCAGCCCGACCGCCTCGAACATCAGATGGTTGTTCACCGTCGAGGTCCATTCCAGATGCTCCTGACGGAGCCTCGGGAAGCGCCGGTCGTTGGCGGCCTCGGGCGCGCGCGTCGCGCTGATGTACATTGGACAGTTGCACCACTGATCCATTTTGTAGGTCCCGGCGATCTTGTTTCGCGGCGTCGCCTGCCATGTCACACGCAGGCTGCTCTGTCTCACGGTGCCTTTGTTGACCCCCGGCTGTCCTGGAGCGGGCGCATAGAGCCACTTGGTCGGGTCGAAGGCGTTCGCGTTTTGGAGAACGGCGACTTCGTTGGCGACATCGTTGAAGTGCGTCGAGGCCCAGAACCAGAGCCGGTCCTTCTTGAACGGTCCTCCGAACGCTTCGCTGAGGTCCCAATTGCTCTGGATCCGGTTCGGTGTCGCGAGCCCGGCGGTCTTCAGCGCGTCGGAGTAGTTGCTCCCCTGAAGGCTGCTGTTCGAGAACGAGAACAGGCCCGAGTCGCTGAACCGGTTGCCGCCGTCGCGCGGGATGAAGTTGATACGCGGGCCGCCCGTCGGCAGGTCTGCCGAGAGCGACGATGTGTCGACCGCGATTTCCGACGCGGAGCCAGGGTCCGGCTGCTGTCCGCCGAGCGAGCCGCCCGCCTGCAGCGTCATCACGCTGATCCCGTTCAACGTGATCCGCGTATCGGTGGAATTGCTCCCCCGCACGGTGATAGCCGCCCCGACATCCTGCAGGACCGACCCGCCGACATCGTTGCCACCGCCCGACGTCCCCGGAATCATGCGCGCGATGGTCACAAAGTTCCGCGAGCTCGGAAGCGCGTCGATGACATCCGCCGACAAGACCGACTGCCGCGTCACCGACCGCACGTCGACGATGGGTGTCTCGCCGGTGACGGTCACCGTTTCGGCGACCGCGCCGACGCGCAATTCCGCATCGACGCTCACGGTGGCCGATCCGCTGAGGACGATGCCGTCGCGCCGGACGGTGGTGAACCCCGCCAACGTGAACGTGACGGCATACGGGCCCGGGCGCAGGTCGACGAGCTGGAACCGGCCGTTGCCGTCGGTCGTGGTCGTACGGGTCTTTTCAATCAGCACCGGGCTGGCAGCTTCGACCGTCGCGCCGGGCAGCACCGCCCCCGACGTATCCTTCACCGTCCCGGCGATCGACGCTTGAGCGTAGGCGGCAGCCGGAACGATGAGCAGACACGCGAGAACGAATACGGCCTTTATCAGAACACGCATGCTTTTCCTCCTCGTGCTTCAGCCGACCTCAAAACGAGCATTTCTTGTGCGGATCGGGCGAATCATAGGGAGGTGGTGTGGCGCTGTCAACGCACAATCCTTATGTAGCAGCGGTCCGGCGGAGTAAATCCCCGGCTGTCCGAAAACTTGGATACCTGCGCCCGCCCATACCGGCATCGCACCCCGTCATACCGCGCATAACACCCACACGCGTGGCGATTTGGATGGACGAGATAGAATGTCGCGCCACGAGAGGAAGGTACCGATGCCCGTCGAGAAGCGAACACGACCCTTTACCGGTGCAGAGTATCTGGAAAGCGTCCGCGACGGCCGGGAGATCTGGATTTACGGCGAGCGGGTCAAGGATGTGACGACGCATCCGGCGTTCCGCAACACGGTGCGGATGATCGCGCGGCTCTACGACGCGCTGCACGACCCCGCCACCAAGGACATCCTCACGACGGCGACCGACACCGGCAGCGGCGGCTACACGCACAAGTTCTTCAAGGCGCCCCGCACCGCCGAGGAGCTGGTCGGCTGCCGCGATGCGATTGCCGCGTGGGCGCGCATCACCTACGGCTGGATCGGCCGCAGCCCCGACTACAAAGCCGCCTTTCTGGCTACGCTCGGCGCCAATGCCGCGTACTACGCCCCCTACGAGGCGAACGCCGCGCGCTGGTACACGAAAGTCCAGGAAGAGGTCACCTTCGTCAACCACGCCATCGTCAATCCCCCGGTCGACCGCGACAAGCCGCTCGACGAGGTGAAAGACGTCTACATGCACGTCGTGAAGGAAACCGACGCCGGGCTGATCGTCAGCGGGGCCAAAGTCGTGGCGACCACGTCGAGCCTGACCCATTTCAATTTCATCGCCAACAACGGGGCGCTGCCGATCAAGACCAAGGCGTTCGCCTTCGTGTGCATGGTGCCGACCGATGCGCCGGGGGTGAAGCTGCTCTGCCGGCCCTCGTATGAAATGACGGCGGCGGTAATGGGGACGCCCTTCGACTATCCGCTGTCGAGCCGGATGGACGAGAACGACTCGATCCTGATCTTCGACCACGTCTTCGTGCCCTACGAGAACGTGTTTGCGTATGGGGACATCGAGAAGGTCAACAACTTCTTCCCGCGCTCGGGGTTTCTGCCGCGGTTCATGTTTCAGGGGTGTACGCGGCTGGCGGTGAAGATGGACTTCCTGGCCGGGCTGCTGCTCAAGGCGGTGGAGGCGACCGGCGCGAAAGACTTCCGCGGCGTGCAGGCGCAGGTGGGCGAGGTGCTGGCCTGGCGCAATTTGTTCTGGGGGCTCACCGATGCCATGGCGCGGACGACGATCCCGTGGACGCCGGGCTACGTGCTGCCCAACCTCGACTACGGCCTCGCCTACCGCGTGATGGCGAGCCTCGCGTATCCGAAGATCAAGGAGATCATCGAGAACACGCTGGCCAGCGCGCTCATCTATCTCCCGTCGAGCGCGCTCGACTTCCAGGTCCCCGAGCTGCGGCCGTACCTCGATCAGTTCGTGCGCGGCTCCAACGGGTACTCGGCCGAGGACCGGGTCAAGCTGATGAAGCTGCTGTGGGACGCCATCGGCAGCGAGTTTGGCGGCCGCCACGAGCTCTACGAGCGCAACTACTTCGGCAACCACGAGAGCATCCGCTTCGAGACGCTGCTGGTGGCCGACATCTCCGGCGCCTCGGCCCGCTACAAAGGCTTC
>JBGPKK010000141.1:0-12144 GCA_041485905.1 Vicinamibacteria bacterium | reverse complement strand
GCGCATATGGCATAAACGAGGGAATGAACATGGATTGTCCAATAAAAAGGAAGGAGAGCGCGGAGATCGTCATAGACTACTGCGCCCAAACGCTCGAACCGGCTCGGGCGGCGGAATTCGAACAGCACTTCCAAGCCTGCGCCGAGTGCCGGCGTTTGGTGGAAGCGCAACGTAACGTCTGGGAAACGCTGGACCGGTGGACGCCGTCGCCCGTATCGCCGAACTTCGACGCGCGGTTGTATGCGCGAATCGCACGGGAACAAGCGGCGACTCAATGGTGGATCAGAATCTGGAAGCCCGCGGTTTCCTTGGCGGCGGTCTCCGCGGTTCTGGTTGTGGGATTGTTGGTGCGCATGCCCGATTCGACAAAGCAAATGCGTACCGATAAAGTCGACATCGAACAGGTAGAACAGACCTTGGAGGATCTGGACATGCTGACGCCGGCTTCATAAGCGGCAGCACGGCAGATAAACACCCATGCTGTTGCGTTGCCTTTTCGCTGTGGTAACCCTGCTGTTCGTGTCCAGTGAGGGATTCCCCGCAGCGGCGCAAGGGAAGGAAGGGAAGGAGGGCGGAGCGAAACGCCCGCTCCCGCCCCTACAGTTACAGCGTTTCTTGAGACTGTCGCCCGAGGAGCGGCAGAAAGCCCTGTCGAGGCTGCCCCCCGAGCGGCGCGAACGGATCGAGCGGCAATTGCAGCGCTACGAGAACCTGCCGCCGGAGCAACAGGAGAGGGCCAACCGGCGATTGGACATGCTACAGCGTCTACCGCCCGCGCGGCGAGTCGCGATACGTCAAGAGCTGCAGCGCTTGCGCCAGATGCCGTTCGCCGATCGCAGGCGGACTCTGAACAGCGAAGAAGAACGTCAGAACTTCTCGCCGGACGAAATGCAGCTTCTGCGAGAGTCGTTCCCGCGCATCAACGCGGAGCCACTCCGTTGAAGCCCGCTCGGTGAGAGCGCTATCCTGGTACTCACGGGGAGTTCATGGCTTTGATGCAACGCCTTCCAGTCGAGGAAGGCTTACTGAAGGAATTCTGCGAACGTTGGAAGATCGCCAAGCTGGAGTTGTTCGGCTCTATGCTCCGGGGAGACTTCGGGCCCGATAGTGACGTGGATCTATTGGTAACGTTCGACGCCAGCGCGGCGTGGAGCCTTCTCGATCACGTCCGCATGGAACGAGAGATTTCGGGCATGCTCGGCCGCAAAACGGAATTGGTTAGCCGCGAGGCGATCCAGGCAAGTCACAACGCGATTCGAAGGAACGCGATTCTCGGATCCGCCGTTCCTGTATATGTCGCCTGACGAGTCTCGCGATATGGCGACGATCGCCGACCTCATTGAAGCATGCAGGCAAATCATCGCGTTCACCTACCCCATTGAAGAATCGGCGTTTTACCAAAATGCTGAGACGAGGTTCGCTACCCTCTATCAGATTCTCGTACTTGGAGAAGGCGTCAAACGACTCTCTTCGGGCATTCGCGACCAGCACCCGGATGTTCCGTGGCAAGACATCGCCGGGATGCGGGATCGCTTAATTCATGCCTACGACGACGTGAATCTTGGGGAAGTGTGGCGAACCTCGCGCAGTGACGTGCCACCGCTACTCGAGCGTTTGCAGAAGATCGCTGCGGAACTCGGAAATTGACCATTGCCGTTCGCCGATCGCAGGCGGACTTTCAACAGCGTGTATCAACGCCGAGCCACGGGAGTAAGAAGGTCCGAAGCAGCCCGTCGACTCTTCGCAACCGGCACGATCGCCACGGCGACGCCGATTAGGATCGTCGCGATGCCTGCGATGGCCATCGTCGTTACCGTCTCGTGGAGGAACCCGCGGCCCAGAGCCAGTGCCACGATCGGGATGATGAGCGTGCTCAGGCTGACGATGGTCGCGTCCATCTTCTTGATCAGGTAATAGTAGGACGAGAACGCGATCACCGAGCCGAAAACCGAAAGATAGCAGAGCGCCAGAACGTTACTTTCGCTCCAGACGACGGCCGGCCAACTCTCCGTGGCGGCGCTCATGGCGAGCAGGCACGCCGTGCCGAGGCCCATGCCGAAGAAGTTCAGCACGAACGGGTCGCCGTGGTGGCCGTGCTTCTTCATCGTCACGAGGTTGATCGCGGCGCACAAGCTCGCGGCGAGCGCAGCCAGCATCCCGAGCGCCTGCTGGAGTCCCAGACGCTCGTGCGGCCAGAAGAGCAGCGCGGTCCCCGAGACGCCCACCAGGATGCCGACGACCTTGCGGCCGCCGAGCGTCTCGCTGCGCGTCCAGTACGCGCTCAAGAACGACGTCATGAGCGGCATCGTGGAGAACAGAATCGCCGTGAGTCCGCTCGAGATTCGCGTCTCGGCCCAGTAGACGGCGGCGTAGTCGAGCCAGAACACGAGCAGGCCGACGGAGAGCACGCAGATCTTGTCGTCACGGGTGAGCTGGAAGCGCTTGCGCCGGGCGGCGAGCACCACGCCGACGAGCAGAGTCGACAGCAGGAACCGGAGGCCCGCGGCCAGGAACGGCGGCACTCCGACCAAGCCGACCTTAATCGCGAGCCACGTCGACCCCCAGATCAGACAGATCAGAGCGTAGAGGGCGGCGGCCATCCGGCGATGATATCAAGGTCGCCGCGACGCGAACGTTACTTGGCGCGGCCCTTGTAGCCCTGCGCGATCGTTTGGATCGCGTAGACCTGGGCGGCGTTGGCGACTTCGTTGCCGCTCGCATCCTTCGCGCCTCGAGCGAGGATGAACAGCGTCTTCTTGTCCTTGCCGCCGAACGCCGTGGTGATGACGCCGCGCGGCGTGGGAATGAGGCCGAGGTATTTGCCGTCTGGGCCGATCACCTGCACACCGGGGTTCGTCGTGACGTAGATGCGCCCGGCCGCGTCGATGGTGCTGCCATCACCGCCGCCGCCGCCTTCGAGCTTGGCGAACTCGCGCTGGTTGGTCAGCGAGCCGTCGGGCTGGACGTCGAAGGCCGCGAGCGTCGCGCCGTTGGTGACGTAGAGGATCTTCTCATTCGGGCTGAGGATGATCCCGTTGGGGCCGATATTCTCGCCGTACTTGGTGACGACGCCTTTCGGACTGGCGTAATAGACGCCGCCCATCGTGAAGTACACGCCGCCCTTGCTGTCGGCCGCCAGGTCGTTGCCCCCCCCGATGCAATCCATCGGATCGCCCTGGTAGCTGTCCGCCAGGACCTTGCGCTGCGGCGCAAGCTGCACGATGGCCTCGTGCAGGCCCCGCTCCACGACAAACAGGGCGCCCTTCGAGCTCATCGAGAGCGCGCCTCCGGTATGCGTGTCCGAGTAGACGACCGAAGTCTTGCCGTCTTTGTCGAGCTTCACGACCTTGCTGTTGTCGTTCTGCGCGATCAGCAAGCTGCCATCGTTCGTGCCGACGATGCCGTCGCCGTTATTGCCGGCCTCCTGCCAGACGAACTTCCATGGCTGTCCCGCGGCGATGACGCCCGGGATTGCCGTCACCGTATAATCCCTCGGCCCTGCCGGCGGTTGAGCGCCGCGCGCGCCGGCGCCGCCCCGGGCTCCGGCGCCTCCGCCTCCGCGCGCGCCCCGGGCCGGAGGCGGGTTCTTGCATTTCGCGATCAGATCTGCGTAGCCGGGGTCGGCCCCGGCCTGCAAGGACGGCGCTGGCGGATTGGCCGGCGCCGGCGGCAAATTAGGCGCCTGGCCCTGGCCGAACGCGAAGGTCGAACCCAGAAAACACAGAGCGATCGTCAGGATTTTTTTTGACCTCATGAACGCTGCCCTCCAAGTACCCGGCAAGGCGGCCGGGAGATGCCGGGAGATGATCGAGTGTTGTGTTCCCAGCGGACGACAGCATATAACGAGCAGGGCAACAGTGGATCACTGAATGGGAGAGACCTATGCGTACAGTTGCTGTGGTGCTCGTGACGTTCGCCCTTGGCGCCGGCGTCGGGATGTGGTCGGAAAGCAAACGCGGGACCGCGGCACAGACGTCGAATCCGCGCGGCGGCTTCGCGGCCGTGCCGGGCGCTATAGGAAGCGAGGACTTGACGGGTCCCTATGAAGTCGTCAAGGGCTGGCCCAAGGACATCAGTACCTTGCCCGGGAACGAGAAATGGACCTACGGCGCAGGACAGGGCGTGTTTGCGGAAAGCCCGAATCGCGTGTTCATGCTCTTTCGTGGGGAGCTCCCGAAGATCGCCGCGCCGAGGGCGACGTTACTGCCACAGCTCGGGCCCAGCATCAGCTTCCCGGTGGGGGGCTTGTGGCGCGACGCCACGTCAGCTTCTCTTCCCGGAGTCGGCGGCACGGATCAGGACACGAGGAAATGGCTGACGGCCTGGGAGGGGAAAGACGACACCATTGGGATTAAAGGTCCCCCGTACCGCACGCTGGGCGTCGACGCGAAGTGGGAGCACTGCATCGTCGTGGCCGACGCCAACGGCAACATCATCGAGACGTGGGACCAGTGGGACAAGCTGCTCCGTCGGCCGCACTCGGTCTACATCAGCCCGTACGACCCCGAGAAGAATGTGTGGATCGTCGATGACAACATGCAGGTGATCTACCGGTTCACCAACGACGGCAAGAAGCTCCTGCAGACAATCGGGACGCCGGAGGCCGAGGGCGCCGATGCGACGCACTTCAATCGACCCACGTTCATCGATTGGCTGCCCGACGGCACGTTCTTCGTCTCGGACGGCTACACCGGCACGCGCGTCGCGAAGTTCGACAAGAACGGGAAGTTCTTGATGCAGTGGGGCATCAAAGGCAATCCGCCCAACGAGACGCGGCCCAATTACATGAACAACGTGCACGGCGTGGCCGTGGACCCGACAAGCCGCCGCGTGTTCGTCAACGATCGAAACAATCACCGCGTCCAGGTGTTCGACGAGAACGGAACGTTCCTCTATGCCTGGAGAATCGACGCGGATCCGTCCAGTCTCCATCTGCTGTACATCGGCGCCGATCGGAACGTCTGGACCTTCGATCGCAGCACGCACAAGCTTCTGAAGTACGACCAGCAGGGGCACCTGCTCTATGCGTGGGGTACGCTTGGCACGTTTGCAGGAGGTCTCTGGGGCGTCCACGGCATGAGCGTGGATCCGGACGGCAATCTGTATGTCTCTGAAGTGGACAGCGGGCGCGTGCAGAAATTCCGGCCGAAGCAGGGCGCCAATCCCGACTATGTGGTGAGCAAGCCGGTCGCCAGGGTGTGGAAGTAATCAGAAGGAATCAGTCATGAAGAGACTTCTCGCTGCAGCCGCCTGTCCTACACCCACTCGGGTGGGACGACCGATACAAAAGCGAGCTTTCTCACGCTGATCAAAGAGAGGGGCCGCTATCTCGGCGTCGATTACTCGAACACGCAGGTCATTCCCTTGGGAAGCAATACCGTCGTGGTTCGAGGTCGGGCCGAGATTCGGCTCGAGGCCACTGCCGGCTATTCCGTCCTCTTCCTTGACGTATGGGCGCTTCGAGGCGGCAGCTGGAAAATGGTTGCCTGGCAGGCCACGCGCCTCCCGGGGTAGCGATCGGCGTTCAGTTGGAGGACGTCTATCTGACGAAGTGCGCCGACGACCGCTCGTTTTCGTTGCAGATGAACTCCATCAGCTCGTTGTCGGGCATCAGCCGCTGCCTGACCGTGACCGTCCACGGCTTCGTGTACGCCTTCAGGTCGTCGACGGTCACGTCGATCTCGAGATTTCCGAAATTCACGCGGCGGAACCGCTCGGTCACCTTGACGGCATCGGTGAACGGACTGCCCACCACGTCGAGCCAGCCGCCATCCCTCAACCCGTTGGTTTCGACCACGAGCGCGTCGCGCTCCCAGCGGCCGATCGAATAGCCGTACCACCAGGGCTGCGGATCGCCGCCTGGCAGCGGCCGACCGTCGAGAAAGATCTGCCGAAGCCCGTAGTTGGCCTCCCACATGATCAAGATCAGGCCCGGAGTCTGGACGATCTTTCTCGGCTCCGGGTGCGTATGCAGCTGCATGAACCCGATCGGCAGGCAGTGCGCGTCTGGATTGTCCTGGTTGTTGTCCGCCATCCGCTTCTGTCGCAGCTCGGCGGCCCAGGGTTGGAACGGCAACGGCTCCTTCATGCCAAAGGCGATGTCCCAGAACTGGCCGAGGATGTTGGGGACCGTGCCGTCGGGGAGCGGCGTGCCTCCCGCGCCGCCAACGCCCACGTTGACCCTGGGGGTCTGCCGAAGGAAGGTCCACACGCCGGACAAGTCGGGCTTGCCGTCTGTCGTCCTGGGCGCCGGCGCGTTCAGATCGACCTTGCCGTCAGGCGTCCGTGGGGCCCGCGTCTCGGGATGCGCGGGCCACTGTCCGGACAGAACCGGCGAGAAGACAATGGCGATCGCGATGATGGCGGACGCCGTGCGCAATATCTTCATGGCCATCCTTCCGCCTGGGGCGCGTCAATCGGTGTGCATGATACCGCGAGTCCACCCCTCCGCCAGCCTCGCCAGGTGCCCCGGGAATCGTGTTACTGTCTTCGCGGCGCGATGGCCGAACACGCATACTTTCCGGCGGTCGCGATCCGGGGTTCGGATCGTGCGGATTCGCCGCGCCATGCCGGCCTCGTGCGTCTCACCCATTGGATGACCGCGGCGAGCTTTGTCGGCCTGCTGGTCAGCGGCATCGCCATTCTTCTGGCGCATCCGCGTCTCTATTGGGGCGAAACGGGCGCTGTTGGAACGCCGTCGCTCATCGATCTGCCGCTCCCATTCATGCTGACCGGGCAGTCGGGCTGGGGCCGCTCTCTGCATTTCCTCGCGGCCTGGGTGTCGATCTTGACCGGCCTCCTCTATGTCGTCCACGGCATCGTCAGTCAGCACTTCCGGAAGCATCTGGTGCCGGCGAAGGCGGATCTCACATGGAGATCGATCTCGCGGGTCGCTTCGAATCATTTGCGCCTGCAGCGGCCGGGCGAGGAGGACGCGCTCACCTATAACGTGCTTCAGCGACTGACGTACCCGGGTGTGGTGTTCGTCCTGTTTCCTCTGATGATCTGGACCGGCCTCGCGATGTCTCCCGCGGTGACGTCGGTTGTCCCCGCCCTCGTCGAGGCGCTCGGCGGCCAGCAGTCCGCGCGGACGATTCATTTCTTTGCCGCGAGCGCCCTCGTTGCCTTCCTCGTCGTCCACGTCTCGATGGTTTGCCTGGCCGGCTTCGATGCTCGCATGCGGGCGATGATCACCGGCCGCGGCGCTGCAAGAGACGAGCCCTGGGAGCCCTGGGAGCAATGATGGCCGAGCGACTCACGCGCCGCAAACTGATCACCACTGGTCTGGCAACCGTCGCAGGCGCGTCCGGCCTGGCGGCCGCTGCCCGCATCGCGGATCGCTACGGCCTGATTCCGCCCGACCACTCTGGCATCTACGGGGTTGGCGAAACGCTGACCTATGCCGCTCAGCGGATCCTCACGTCGCGCCATTCGCTCGCCCGCGAATTCACCCGAAGCCACATCTCGAGCGTTGCGCCGGTGAATGGAGATCCGCCCAGGGATGCCGCGTATCAGCGTCTCCTGGCCGGCAAGTTTGTCGAATGGCGCCTCGTGGTCGACGGCCTCGTCGCCAGGCCTTCGTCTTTCTCGCTGGCGGAGCTGAAAGGGTTTCCCTCCAGCACCCAGATCACGCTTCAGGCGTGCGAGGAAGGCTGGTCCTTCATCGCCGAATGGACTGGCGTTCGTCTTTCCCATGTGCTGACTCTGGTCGGCGTCAGCGTGCGAGCCAGGTACGTCGTCTATCGTTCGTTCGATCAATGGTTCGACAGTCTCGATACGCCGGACGCCTGGCACCCGCAGACGCTGCTGGCGTACGGCATGAACGGCGAGGAGCTGCCCACAGGTCACGGGGCGCCAGTGCGACTGCGCGTCGCGCGCCAGCTCGGCTACAAGAGCATGAAGTATCTGTCGCGCATCACGGTCGTGGACACCGTGAAGGACATCGGCAAGGGCCTGGGATCCGGATCTCCGGAGGTCGGCTACTCCTGGTACGCCGGCATCTGAGATCGTTCAGGGGCGTGCGAGTCTGCCGAGAAGTATTCGCAGTCGGGATGATGAAACACAAGTGCGCTCACGCTGGCTTCAGGATCCATCATCATGCCCTCGGTGAGATCCACCCCGATGTCTTGCGGCCGCAACAAGGTCCACATCCCCTGCTGGTCGTCGAGATTCGGACACGCCGGGTAGCCGAAGCTATAGCGCTTGCCCCGGTACTTGGACGTGAACCGGTCCCCCATGGTCATCGCCGGCGGATCGGGGAAGCCCCAATCCTCGCGAATATGCCGGTGGAGCCATTCGGCGCAGGCTTCCGCCGTCTCGACGGCGAGGGCCTGAATCGCGTGGGCCTTGAAGAACTGGCCCGCGCGCTTCCACTCCTCGGATTTTGCGAGAATTCCGGCTCCGGCGGTGACGACAAAGAGCGCCAGGCCATCGCGCCTCCCCTGGTCGGCGTCCAGAATGTAGTCGCTCAGGCACAGCGCGTTCTCACCCGGCTGGCGTCCGAACTGGAAGCGGTGAATGGGTGTGGCGCTCCCAGAGGCGAACAGTTGAATCGCATTCTGGTCGCGCTCGGCGGCGAAGAACTGCCAGACGGCTTTCACGGTCATGAATTGCGCCGCGTCAACTTTGAGATCCTCGATCTTCTCGAAGAGCTCTAGAGCCTTTGGCTCGCGCTCCGCCAGGTTCTTCTTGAAGTTGCCCTTGTATCCGAGGTGGCGCCCGAACAGCATGTACGGGTTGATGTAGCTCCAGACCTCGGCGAGCTGCGGCACATCGCGCACTTTACGATCGAGATACGGCAGGATGGGAACTGGCACGGCCGTTCGTACTTTCTCGCTGCGCGTCGTCGTGACCGGACGATCCGGCGCCTCGCGGCGCGGCGCGTCCGGTGGAGCCTCGCTGAACCGGTGTGCCGATAACAGCCCCTCGCGCTGTTCGGAGTCCATGATGCGGTTCATCAGATCGAGCCCGGCCATGGCGTCTTTGGCGTAGCACACGGCTTCGTCGTATGCGCGGGCGATCTTCGTGCGCGTGAACGTTGGAGAGAGCGCGGCTCCGCCAACCAGGAGCGGGACCCGGATGCCCGCGTCCTTGAAATCGCCGGCGGTCAGGACCATTTGTTGGGTGCTCTTGACCAGCAGCCCTGAGAGCCCGATGGCGTGCGGCTTGTGCTCCACGTACGCGGCAATGAGCGCTTCCGGAGACACTCTGATGCCCAGGTTCACCACCGTGTACCCGTTATTGGAAAGGATGATCTCCACGAGGTTCTTGCCGATGTCGTGCACGTCGCCCTTGACGGTGGCTAAGATCACGGTCCCGCGCGCGGCCGATTCGGCCCTTGTCATGAACCGCTCGAGATAGCTCACCGCCGCTTTCATGGCTTCGGCGGACTGGAGCACTTCGGCGACGATCAGTTCGTTGTTGCTGAACAAGCGGCCGACCTCCGACATGCCGTCCATCAGCGGCCCATTGATGATCTGGAGCGGCGAGGCGCGTTCAGCGAGTTTGCGATCGAGGTCGGGGATGAGGCCGTCTCGGGTCCCTTCGATGATGTACGTGGCGAGCCGTTTGTCGAGCGGCAGATCCTCGGGGCGTTGCCGGACGCGGGCGCCAGCCTGCCTGAAGTGTTCGGCGATCGCGGCGATATGGAACTGGTTGATGGCGAGTTTCTGTGCGGCCGTTTGCGCGCGCCAGTCTTCGGGCGCCGTCCGAAGTGAGACATCCTCGGCCTCGACCGGCGGCGAGTTGAACAAGAGATTCTCCGCCAGCCGCCGCTCCTTTTCGGGAATGGACGCGAACCGCTCCAGCTTTTCGGCGTTGACAATCGCCAGATCCAACCCGGCCCTGGCGCAATAGTACAGAAAAACCGAATTGACGACTTCACGGGCGGGGACGGGCAAACCGAACGAGACGTTCGAAATCCCAAGGATCGTCTTCACGTAGGGCAGGTGTTCTTTGATCAGAGGGATGGCCTGGATCGTCTCCACCGCACCGCCGACGTAGCTGGCGTCGCCAGTGGCGCACGGGAACACGAGCGGGTCGATGATGATGTCTTCTGGCTCGATTCCGTGTCGTTCGGTGAGCAGTTGATAGGAGCGCCGAGCGACCTCCAGCTTGCGCTCTCGCGTGAACGCCTGCGCCTGGACTCTGTCCTCGTCGATGCAACCGACCACAAGTGCGGCTCCGTACCGTTTGGCGAGGGGACAGACACGCGCGAACTTCGTTTCGCCGTCCTCGAGGTTGATCGAGTTGATGATGCTCTTGCCTTGGCAGAAGGTGAGCGCCAGCTCCAGGGCCTTCGGATCCGTGGTGTCGACCATCAGCGGGAGCTTGGTCTTGCGAATGAGCTTTTCATAGAAGGGCGGGATGTCCGCCATTTCATCGCGGTCCGCGCTCTGCAGGCACACATCCACGATGTGCGCGCCGTTCTTGACCTGCCGGCGCGCGATCTCCGAGGCCTCTTCCCATTTCTCCTCGGAGACCAGATTCTTGAACAGCCGGGATCCGATGACGTTGGTGCGCTCACCCACGATCAGGGGGCGAGTGGTGTCCTCCGCTTCAACCAGATCGATGCCCGAATAGTAGCTTCTGTGGAGTCGGCCCTTGACGACCCGAGGGCGCTTGCGCGCGGCCATGTCCGCGATTGCCCTGATGTGCGCATCGGTCGTGCCACAACATCCACCCACGATGTTGAGCCAGCCATGATCGACGAAGCGCTCGAGCTGCAACGCAAGCGAGTCCGGGGTTTCCAGGTACAGCCCTTCATCGTTGGGAAGCCCGGCATTGGGGTGGCACGAAACGGGCACCCGCGCCATCTCGCTGATGGTGCGGATGTGGTCGGTCATGAACTCCGGACCGGTTGCGCAGTTGAGTCCGATCGAGAAGAGATCGGCGTGCGCCACGGACGCGCAGAAGGCCTCCGCCGTCTGTCCGGCAAGCATGGTGCCTACCGCTTCGATCGTTCCCGAAACCATGGTCGGAATGCGCCGTCCCGACTCACGCCGCACGCGTTCAATGGCGAGCAGGGCCGCCTTGACGTTGCGCGTGTCCTGGCAGGTCTCGAGCAGCAGCACGTCGGCGCCGCCGTCGAGGAGGGCCCTCGATTGGTCGTAGAAGTTCTCCACGAGGTCCGGAAAGGTCACACCGCCGGTCACCGTGATGGCTTTGGTCGTGGGACCCATCGCGCCGACGACGAATCGTGGTCGGTCCGAGGAGGAAAACTCGTCCGCCGCCTGGCGTGCGAGCCGCGCCGCGGTCACGTTCAACTCGTAGGCGTCGTCCTGCAGCCCGTATTCGGCGAGCACCAGTTTCGTGCCACCAAAGGAGTTCGTTTCGACCAGGTCGGCGCCGGCCGCGAGGTAGGCGCGGTGGATTTCCAGCACGACGTCGGGTCGGGTGCGCACGAGATTCTCGTTGCACCCCTCGAACGCCGCTCCGCCGAAGTCGTGCGGGGTGAGCTGGTGCTGCTGCAGCATGGTGCCCATGGCCCCGTCGAGCACGAGCACACGCTCCTCGACGAGCTCGTCGAGCCGCGTCCTTGTGGATTCCGGCATGTCAGCGCAACCGCATGCTTACCGTGAACCGATGGCCTCGGCCACGGCGATGGCCAACTGATAGCGGCCGAAGGGAGGGCTCAACTGGACCCCCTGCACCATCGGCCGCAGCCGGACCACCATTTCCTGCGCGATCGCCACGCCCTCCTGGCCCGCTTTCTCTGCGGTGTCGGCCAGGCGCATGCGCCTCATGAACGGTTCGGGCACCGGCACGCGCAATTCGTTGACCAGGAATTCGGCGTTTCGATGGCTGGTGAGAGGCCAGATGCCGCAGAGCACGGGAATCTTCACGTGGGCGATGCGCTGAAGGAATCGTTCGATCAGATCCAGGTCGAACACCGGTTGCGTCACCGCGTACTCGGCGCCGGCTTCCACCTTCAGCTCGAACCGGCGGATTTCCTCATCCAGGTTCAGGGCTCCCGGGTTGACGCCGACGCCAATCAGCAAGGCGGTTTGCGATCCAATGGGACTGCCGCCGATATCGAGTCCGCAATTCAAGTTCCGCACGATGTTGACCAACCCGATGGCATCCACGTCGAACACCGCGGTGGCTTCAGGATAGATACCCATCCGCGGCGGGTCGCCGGTGATG
>JBGPKK010000140.1:0-12243 GCA_041485905.1 Vicinamibacteria bacterium | reverse complement strand
CGAGGCTGCGCGACAAGACCGCGCTGCAGGCCTTTGCGACCGTCTCGTTCGAACCGCAGGAGCAGGGCACGATCACGACATTCACGATCGTGCGCGTCACGCCCGAGGAACAGACGCCTTTCCACGCCGTCGAAGCGGAGATCCGAATCGCCCGGCTGAGCGTCGTCGATCCGAGCCATCCGGTGGATGTGAAGCAATACGCCGGCGAGATGACGGCCAAGGAAGTGACGATTCAGGCGCCGGTAAGACTGCCCAACGGTCAGACCGCGCAGAAAACGCTGAACATCATCCTGCAGCGCGCGATTCTGAAGGGTGATCGAGAGATTGTCGGCCGCTGGATTGTCACCGGCATCGCCGCCCGCGACACGCAGGGCTGAAGCCCTGCGCCACATTGCTCGCGACTCCGCAGGGCTAAAGCCCTGCGCCACATTTTCCATGTGGCGTGTCGGCTGTGGCGCAGGACTTGGGCTGTGGCGCAGGACTTGGGCTGTGGCGCAGGACTCGGGGTGTGGCGCAGGACTTTAGTCCTGCGATCCTCGCGCCGGTTCGAGCCGCGCGTATTTGGCGCGCAGCGTCTTTTGACCGACGTCGGCGAAGCGCACGATCAGTTTCGTATCGTCGGCCAGCGCCTCGACGCTGAGCACGGTGCCCACGCCGAACTGCGGATGCCTCACCTTCATGCCCAGCCGCAGCGCCATCCCCGTCGACTGATCCTCGTCTTCGTACTTATACGGCGCCTGTTCCTCGCGCACGCGGCCCCGGCCGCCGCGGCCGTACGGGTTCGTCCTGAATTCGTCATGCGGAAAGTGGCCTTGATACGCTGACGGGGAAAACGACGGCTTGATCCGCTCGATCAGCTCCGCCGGCACCTCGTCGATGAAGCGGGACGGCTCGCTCGATTGATACTCCCCGAAAATTCGCCGCCGGGCGGCCCCGGTCAGGACAAGCCGCGCGCGTGCCCGGGTCATGCCGACGTAGCACAACCGGCGCTCTTCCTCGAGCTCCTCCTCGTCGTCGCTCGAGCGTGAATGGGGGAAGAGGCCTTCTTCCAGCCCCGCGAGGATGACCACCGGAAATTCGAGTCCCTTGGCGCTGTGGAGCGTCATCAGCCATACGCGCGCATCGCGCTGGCCCTGCTCCTCGTCGACGTCTGAGAGCAGCGACAGGCGGTCCACGAAGCCACCCAGCGACGGTTCGGGCCCGCGGCTCTCGTATTCGCGCGCGGCCGAGACGAGCTCCGCGAGATTTTCGATGCGCCCTTCGGCGTCTTCGCTTCGTTCTTCCCGCAGGTCCTGCACATATCCGCTTCGGTCCAGCATCTTGCCGATGGCGATGGAGACCGAGTCCGCCCTGGCGATCTCGGTCAGGGTGACGATCAGATCGCGAAAGGCTGTCAGCGATGCCGCGGCCCGTCCCGTAAAGGAGCCTTCCTCGAGTCCGCGAACGACACGCGCCCACAGGGAGTTGGCGGAGAGTGCGGGAGACAGCCCGGCGGAGAGCAAGGGCAGATTGTCGGCCGAGGCCGGCGAGATTTTGTCGATCGCGTCCATCACGCCTTTGCCGATGCCGCGCGCGGGGACGTTGATCACCCGCCGCAAGCTGACATCGTCGTGCGGGTTGATGACCAGCCGCATATACGCCAGCGCGTCTTTGACTTCCTTGCGCTCGTAGAATCGAACGCCACCGACAACTTTGTAGGCGAGCCCCTCGCGCATCAGCGCGTCTTCTATCGTGCGCGACTGTGCGTTGGTGCGGTACAGAACCGCCACCAGGGCCTCCACGTCGTCGGCCAGCGCCTGGCGTGCGGTCCGGGTGATGAAATCGGCTTCTTCGAGCTCGTCGTTGCCGCGAAAATAGACGATCCGCTCGCCGCCCTTGCGATCGGTCCAGAGGTGCTTGTCCTTGCGGTTGCGGTTCTGGCCGATGACGGCGGACGCCGCGTCGAGAATGATCTGGGTCGATCGGTAGTTGCGTTCGAGCTTGACGGTCTTTGCCTCGGGAAAATCCTGCTCGAAGTCGAGGAGGTTGCGCAGGTCGGCGCCGCGCCACTTGTAGATCGACTGATCGGGATCGCCGACCACGCAGAGGTTGCGGTGCGTGCCTGCCAGCCGCCGAATCAACAGATACTGGGGCCGGTTGGTGTCCTGGTACTCGTCGACCATGACGAAACGGAACTGCGCCGCGTACTTCTCGCGGACTTTCACGGACTGCTCGAACAGATCGACCGTCTTCAGGAGAAGATCGTCGAAGTCGAGCGCGCTGCTCTCCTTGAGGGCGTTCACGTAGTAGGTGTAGATCTTCGCGATCTGCTCGTCGCGGTGATTGAATTCCCCCGACGCGAAGGAGGCGGGGCCTTCCATGCGGTTCTTGGCGTGGCTGATGCGCGAGAGCGCCGCCCGCGGCTGCACGAAGCTGTCGTCGATATGCAGATCCTTGAGCGCCTGCTTGACCACGGTGAGCTGATCGGACGAGTCGTAGATCACGAAGTCGCGCGACAAGCCGATGGCCGGCGCTTCACGCCGCAGGAGCCGTGCGCACAGCGAGTGGAACGTCGACACCCACATCCGGCTGCAGTCCGATCCGAGCAGCGCCTCGACACGGCCGCGCATCTCCTCGGATGCTTTGTTCGTGAACGTGACGGCCAGGACGTTCTCGGGCTGGGCGTGACCGTCGCCGACCAGATAGGCGATGCGGCTGGTGATGACGCGCGTCTTGCCCGATCCGGCGCCAGCGAGGATGAGCAGCGGCCCCTTGACGTGCAGAACCGCTTCGCGTTGTTCGGGATTGAGGGTGTCCAGGAACTGCATGTAGAGGCTGGAGGCTGGGAACTAGAGGCTGGAAGGACTGTAGCATCGTCTGACCCCGGCCCCAAGCCCCAAGCCTCCAGCCCCCTACTCGACCGTGACTGACTTCGCGAGATTGCGCGGCTGATCGACGTCGCAGCCGCGGCGGACGGCGATGTCGTACGCCAGAAGCTGAAGCGGCAGGACCATCACGATCGGCATCAGGAGCTCGGGCGCCCGAGGCACCTCGAGGATGTGATCGCGGGAACGATCGAGAATCGATGCCAGCTTCGTGTCGCCGCGCGTGGTCACCGCGAGGACCAGACCGCCGCGGGCCTTCACTTCCTGCATGTTCCCGATCATCTTCTCGAACACGTGGTCCTCCGGCGCGAGGATCACGACCGGCATCCGCTCGTCGATGAGCGCAATCGGACCGTGCTTCATCTCGCCCGCCGGATAGCCTTCCGCGTGAATGTACGAGATCTCCTTGAGCTTGAGCGCACCCTCGAGCGCGATGGGGTAGTTGATGCCGCGTCCCAGATACAGGAAGTCGGTCTTCGCGTGGAACCGCCCCGCAATGTCTTCGATCTCCGGCGCGAGCTTCAACGTCTGTTCGAGGAACTGGGGGAGCTGGAGCAGCGCGTCGACGTGGGGCTTCGATGCCTCCGGTGACAGCACGCCACGCGCCTGGGCCAGACGCAGGCCCAGCAAGTACAGTGCGACGAGCTGCGACGTGAACGCTTTGGTGGACGCGACGCCGATTTCCGGTCCGGCATGCGTGTAAATCGTGCCGTCGGTCTCACGGGTCGCCATGCTGCCGACGACGTTGCAGATGGCGAGGCTGCAGGCGCCCAGGCGCTTCGCTTCGCGGAGCGCGGCGAGCGTGTCGGCGGTTTCGCCCGACTGCGTGATCACCACCACAAGCGTGTTGGGTGCGACGATCGGATGGCGGTAGCGGTATTCCGAGCCGTAATCGACTTCCACCGCGACGTGCGCGAGATCCTCGATGAGGTATTTTCCGACCAGTCCCGCGTGCCACGACGTGCCGCATGCCAGGATCGTGATCCGCTCAACCTCGCGCAGCTGCTGCTCGCTGATCTCCATCTCCTCCAGGAAAACGCGCCCGGTATCCTGAGAGACGCGGCCGAGGATCGTCTCGCGTGCCGCGGTCGGCTGCTCGAAGATCTCCTTGAGCATGAAATGCTTGTAGCCGGCTTTCTCCGCCATGATCGGGTCCCAGAGCACGCGCTGCGTGGCTTTGGAGACGGGACGGCCGAAGAAATCGGTGAAGATGACGCCCGTGGCGGTGACGACCGCCATCTCCTCGTCCCCGAGGAACACGACGTCGCGCGTATGGCTGAGGATCGCGGGAGTATCCGACGCCACGAAGAATTCGCCGTCGCCCAGCCCGACGACAATCGGCGGCCCGTTCCTGACGGCGACGATTTTGGCGGGATCGTCCGCCGAAATGAGCACGAGCGCGAACAGGCCGCGCATCAGCAGGAGCGCCCGGCGCACGGCGTTCTCGAGCCCATCGTCCTTCATCTCGCGCTCGACCAGGTGCGCGACGATTTCAGTGTCGGTCTCCGTGACGAACGTGTGACCCTGCTGCTGCAGCTCCTGTTTGAGATCGAGATAGTTCTCGATGATGCCGTTGTGGACGACCACGATCTTGCCCGTGCAGTCGCGGTGAGGATGCGCGTTTTCTTCGGTTGGGCGGCCGTGCGTCGCCCACCGCGTGTGGCCGACGCCGTACTCGCCGGAGATCGGGTTGAGCCTGATCACCTCTTCGAGCAGCGACAGCTTGCCGGCGCTACGGCGCAAATCCATTTCGCCGTCGTGCACCACGGCCACGCCCGCCGAGTCGTAGCCGCGGTACTCGAGGCGGCGCAACCCGTCGATGAGAATCGGGACGACTTCCCTGGGTCCGATGTATCCGATGATGCCGCACATTGATCACTCCGCTCGCTGAGGCCCCACCCCCAGCTCGCTCTAAGACCTCGCGCTCGAGCGTAGACTCTCGCGCTCGGGTGTCCGTAACCTTCTCGCTCTTCAGACGTCGCGCTCGAGTGTCCTTAACCTTCACTGATTTCGAGGTTGGCCGTCTGAATTGGCTTCGCCTTCTTCTTCTTCTCCACCCAACCTTCGAGATTCCGTTGCTGGCCCGCGCTGACGGCCAACGCGCCCGGCGGCACATCCTCACGGACCGTCGTGCCGCTGCCGACGTATGCGCCCTTGCCCACCGTCACCGGCGCGACCAGCTGTGAGTCGCTGCCGATGAACGCGCCGTCCTCGATAATCGTCTGGTTCTTCTGTTCGCCGTCGTAATTGCACGTGATGGTGCCGGCGCCGACGTTGACGTTCGCGCCAATCGTCGCATCGCCCAGATAGGCCAGGTGCATCGACTTCGATCCGGGACCGAGGACCGTCTTTTTGAGCTCGACGAAATTCCCCACACGGGCGCCGTCGCGGATGTCGGCCTCCGGACGCAAGTGCGCAAACGGTCCGATCCGCGCGTCGTTGCCGATGGTGGCGTCGGTGATGACCGAGTGGTTGAAGATGATCACGCGGTCGCCGATCCGCGAATTGACGATCCGCGCCCCGCTGTGGATCTCACAGCCGCTGCCAATCGTCGTCGCGCCTTCGAGTGACACCCCGGGATGGATGATCGTGTCGGCCCCGACGGCAACGTCACGTTCGATGTAGGTCGTCGCGGTGTCCTCGAGGGTCACGCCCGCCGCCATCAACGCCGCGTTCTTGTGCGATCTCACGATTCGGCTCACCTCTTCCAGCTCAACACGGCTGTTGATGCCGCGAATTTCATCGGCGTCTCCGACCGTCACCGTGTCGACGAGGCGCCCGCGCTCGGTGTAAATGGCGACCAGATCCGGCAGGTAGTACTCCCGCTGAGCGTTCGCCGTGGCCACGTGCCGCAGCGCATCGAAGAGCCCGTCGAGGGCGAATGCATAGATCCCGGAATTGATCTCACGAATCTCTCGCTCGGCCGGCGTGGCATCCCCCTCCTCAACGATACGTGCAATCCGCTCGCCGCTCCGTACGATTCGGCCGTACCCGCGCGGTTCGTCGACGGACGCGGTGAGGACCGTTGCCGCGGCCGCGGCGGACGTGTGGCGGACCACCAGCGTTTTCAGTGTGTTAGCCGTCAGCAGCGGCACGTCGCCGGACAGCAGCACCACGGTGCCGCTGTCGCCCTCCAGCACGCCTGCGGTCGTGAGCAGGGCGTGGGCCGTGCCAAGTTGTGGCTCCTGGACCACAAAGGTGAGACCTGGTTGGTCTGGCAGAGCAGACTGCAGCGCCTCCGCCTGATGTCCCACGACGATCGTCACCGTGCGGGGCCCGAGCGACGCGGCGGCCGAAAGGACGTAGTCGATCATCGGGATGCCGGCCACGCGATGCAGCACCTTCGGCCGCGCCGATTTCATTCGCGTCCCTTTGCCGGCGGCGAGGACGACGATGTGGAGGTCAGACATCATTTCTGCGTGCTCGGTGCACTGAGCACCCAGCACCCGCTGAAATGATTATCCCTTATCGGCGCGGTCGCGTTCGAAGCGGGCGTCGGCGTTCGGCTCGGGGAACGGAGGGCGCCTCGAGCGCCGTGCGGAACGAATCGTCGCCGCGCAGCGGATCGAGGTCGGGATCGTTTCTGGCGAGTCCGCGATTTTCCGGATTCATCGCGATGGAGCGCTCGATATGCGCGACCGCTTCCGCGTGTTCGCCGCGCTGGGCGTGAGCGACCGCGAGCATGTACAACGCATGGTCGTTGTCCGGATCCTCATCGCGGACCAGGCGCAAGTGCGAGATGGCCTCGTCGTACTTCCCGCCGTTGATCGCGATCGTCGAGGCAAACAGCCGTTCTTCGACGGTCTGCGGTTCCGGCTCATCGCGTGTCGCCTGGCGCTGACAGATACTCAAATACAGCCGGACGCGCTCCTGTAACTCTTTCTCCTCCGGGTACTGCCGCAGAACCGATTCGAACAGGTCGGCCGCGTTGCGATAGTTGTGACGCTGCAGCGCGTCGAGTCCGCGTTCGTAAATCGCGACGGCTTCGATGTACGTGGACCGGCGAATCGCCGGCGCCGGCCTTGAGGCGGGCGCCGGAGCGTGGCGAGCCGCAGTGTGTGAGCGCCGGAGGGACGAGGCTGAGGGTTTGGCCTTGGCCGGTTTCGACGGTCGCCGCTGCTTCGCCATCACAATCCTGCGTGGGGGACATGCGGGCCGAATGCTCGCGCCAAAGCGGGCTAAGGTAGCAGAACGCCCGAAGCCGGTCAAGCGGACGCATTCGCCGGTACCTGCCGGATGTTCACGAATCTGTCATTCGCCCAACTTCTTAGCCTGTTCGATTGCGGAGTAAACCTCGTTTGGCGCTAGACCGTGTGCCCGTGCTACTTGGGCAATTGCCCGCCGTTTGCTTAAACCCTTCTTGATGGTCAATTGACCAATTTCGTCGGCGATAGCGGCTGCGTTGGGAGCGTCGACTCGTTGCAGTTTCGTTGTTTGACCTATATCTATGACAACCGTTAGCTCTCCAACCGGCGTCAGTAAATGCTCGAGAACGTCAGAAATAGGGCCTCTGACGAATTCTTCGTGTTTTTTCGTCAGCTCCCGACCGACAGATACTTGACAGTCGCCCACAACGCACCGTACATGCTGAAGCGTTTCCCGTATTCGATGCGGCGCTTCAAAGAAAATGACCGGCCGGCCCGCAGTCCGCAACGCTTCGAACCATTTCTTGCGGTCTGATGACCTAATTGGCGGGAACCCCAGGAATGTGAAGCTCCCAGCGGCGATCCCAGACGCCGCCAAGGCAGTGACTGCGGCGCTGGGCCCGGGAATCGGCTCGACCCGGATGCCTGCGTCGATGGCTGCGCGAACCAGCCGCTGGCCGGGGTCGGAAATCGTCGGCGTCCCCGCATCGGAGACGAGCGCCACATCTTCTCCGCGCTGAAGCCGGTCGATGACCGCCGCGATTTTCCGCGACTCGTTGTGCTGGTGAAAACTTGTGGTCGGCGTCCCGATGGCGTAGCGCGATAACAGGTGG
The DNA here is from genome assembly GCA_041485905.1 of Vicinamibacteria bacterium. Lineage (GTDB taxonomy): Bacteria > Acidobacteriota > Vicinamibacteria > Vicinamibacterales > CAVVIG01 > JAHFUI01. The sequence continues at coordinate 4,401 of JBGPKK010000140.1, read as the reverse complement.
CCGGTCCGGCGCGTGTCCTCGGCGGCGATGAGTCGCACCTCGCGCAGCACCCGCAGCGCGCGCGTGGTGATGTCTTCGAGGTTGCCGATCGGAGTGGCGACCACGAACAGGGTGCCGGACATGTGAAAAAGCGAGGCGAGCCTCTTTATTGTACCATTGGCGGATCTGGAGAATCGACTCAAGCTCAGCCTGACACCGACCCTGACCAATGATAGCTTCCGAACCGCTCCCGCACTTCGTCGACGATTTACTCGGATATCTTCACGAAACGCATCCCTCGTACGCCACGCTTGACGGCGTTCACACCCACGACGATCTCCTCGAGGACTTCAGCTTCCACGCCATGGAAGGCGAGGCCCGGGCGCTCGCCGGCTACCTGCGCCGTCTCGACGAAATCCACCCGCAGGGCCTCACGCCGGTCGAGCGGCTCGAGCACCGGATGCTGACCGCGAACATCGGCGCCCGCATGTTCGAGCTCGAGCACGTCCGGACATGGGAAAAGAATCCGCAGTGCTACGCAGACATCCTCGCCTCGAGCCTCGCCGGACAGGCGCTCTTCACCCACGCGTCTGCGCCGGAGCGAGCGCGGCGCGTGCTGTCTAAGCTGCGCCAGACGCCGCGGCTGCTGCAGGCGGCGCGCGACAACATCAAGGATCCCCCGGGCATTTTCGTCAAAGTCGGGATCGAGACGATGCGCGGGGCGTTGAAGTTCATCGACGACGAGCTGCCGCGCGCCTTCTCGGGCGTGGACGACTTGAACCTGCTCGGCGATCTGGCCGATGCGCAAACCGAGGCGTCGCAGGCGCTCGGCTCCTACATCGAGTACCTGGAAACCGACGTGGCGCCGCGTGCGCGGGCGTCGTTCCGGCTGGGCCGCGAGAAGTTCGAGCAGAAGCTGAAGCTGGAAGAAGGCCTGTCCATCCCGATCGACAAGCTCCTGTCGATTGCCATTCGCGAGCTGAAGGCGACCCAGGACGCGTTCCGCACGCACGCCGGTCGTCTGAACGGCGGCGATCCTCTCGAGGCGTGGGCACGAACGAAGGCCGAACATCCGGCGCCCGGCGAGTTAATCGAAGCGGGCCGCCAGCACGTCGCCGAGTTGGCCACGTTCATCCAGCGCCACGATCTGATTTCGATCCCGTCCTCCGAGCCGATTACCGTGGCGCCGACGCCGGATTTCTACCGCTGGTCCTTCGCCAGCATGTGGACCGCGGGCCCGTTCGAGAGCAAGCCCACGCGCGCGTACTACTACCTGACCGACGTCGATCCCACGTGGCCCCCGGAGCGCCAGGAAGAGCACTTGCGCGATTACAACTATCCGACGCTGTGGTCGATCTCCATCCACGAGGTGTATCCCGGCCACTTCCTGCACTACCAGCATCTTCGGAAGGTCGAATCCAAGGTGCGCAAGTCGATTCTGTTCGCACCGGCTTCGTTCGTGGAAGGATGGGCGCATTACTGCGAGCAGATGATGGTGGACGCAGGCTTCGGCCGCGACAATCACCGCGTAAGGCTGGGACAGCTCGCGGAAGCGCTCATCCGACTGGTCCGCTTCATCGTCGGCATCAAGCTGCACACCGAGGACATGTCGGTCGAGCAGGGCATGCGGTTCTTCCGCGATGAAGCGTTCATGGAAGAGGCGAGCGCCAGGCGTGAGGCCGAGCGCGGCACGTTCGATCCGACGTATCTCGTATACGCGGCCGGCAAGCTGATGCTGATGAAGCTGCGGAACGATTACAAACAGCAGCAGGGCAAGGCGTTCTCCCTTCGCGGGTTTCACGATACGCTGCTCGGCCAGGGGACCGCGCCCTTCTGGCTCCATCGTCAGCTGATGCTCGCCGACGACAGCGGCGACGTGATGGAATAAGTCCCATGCCCCTCCGCGAATACCAATGCGACGCGTGCGGCCACCGGTTCGAGGTCATCCAGAAGATGTCGGACGCGCCACTTGAAACGTGCCCGAAATGCGGGGGCGTCGTCCAGAAGCTGCAGGCCGCGCCGGCATTCCATCTGAAGGGGACCGGCTGGTACGTCACCGATTACGCAAAGCAGGATTCGTCGAGCAGCAAGAAAGAGGATGCCGCGAAGGGCTCGACGGAGAAGGGCTCGACGGACAAGAGCGAAGCCCAGGGGACCCAGGGCACAAAGACGGACGCTGGCAAAAGCACAACATCGAGCGATTCCGGTTCGTCGTCGGCATCGACCACGCCGAGCCCTGCGCCGAGCTCGACGAAAGACACCAAGCCGTCCTAGCGCTTCGCGGCCGGCGCTTCCAGCTTCAGCGACGTGAGGTATTCGGCGAATTTCTCCGCCAGGTCCGGCCGGCGCAGCGCGAAGTAGACGACGGCTTTGAGGAATCCCAGCTTGTTGCCGGTGTCGTGGCGAACGCCTTTCACTTCGCAGGCGTAAATCGGCCGCGATTTGAGGAGCTCGCGCAGACCGTTGGTCAGCTGGATTTCGCCCGCCCGATCGCTCTTGACGGCCGCCAGCGCCGGAAAAATATCGGGCGTCAGAACGTAGCGGCCGATGATCGCCAGGTTGGACGGGGCTTCGCTTCGTGGAGGCTTCTCGACGAGATCCCGGACCCGGTACGTGCCGTCGCCGAGGCGCGCGCTCGGGTCGACATCGATCACCCCGTAGCTGGACACCTCGTCGGGCTGGACGCGCTCGACGGCGAGGACCGGACCGTCCACGCGCTCGAACACATCGATCAGCTGTTTCATGGCCGGCGGGTTCGCGTCGATCACGTCGTCGGCGAGGATGACGGCGAATGGCTCGTTGCCGATCAACTCGCGCGCGACGAGCACCGCGTGACCCAGGCCGAGCGGCTCGCCCTGCCGCACGTACGCGAAGTTGATCATGTTCGAGATCTTGCGAATCTCGTCGAGCTGATCGCGTTTGCCCCGCGCCTCGAGATATGACTCGAGCTCCACCGACACGTCGAAATGATCCTCGATCGCGTTCTTGCCCCGACCTGTCACGAGGATGATGTTGTCGATCCCGGATGCGACCGCTTCTTCGACGCCGTATTGAATGATCGGCTTGTCGACGAGCGGCAGCATCTCCTTGGGCTGCGCTTTGGTGGCGGGAAGGAACCTGGTGCCGAGTCCGGCGGCCGGAAACACGGCCTTTCTGACGATGGAAGCCACGGCCGGATGGTAGCAGATATCGGCGTGTCGCGACTGGGACGGAACGTGAAGGGTAGAATGAACCTGCCATGCTCGATCCGTCGTTGGTTCGCGATCACATCGCCGAAGTCCGGACCGGTCTGCGCCGGCGCGGTCTGGATCCCGACAAAGCGCTCGAGGACATCGCGACGCTCGAGACCGTGCGGCGGCGTTTGATTCCGGAAGTCGAGGGCCTCAAGCGGCTGCAGAACACGTCGGGCGACGAGATTGCGAAGGCGAAGCGGCAAGGTCTCGACACCATGTCGATTCAGGAGACCAACCGCGGCCGCGCGCAGCAGATCAAGCAACTGGATGTTCGGCTCGACTCCATCGAGCACCAGTTGAATCAAGCGCTGCTCGTGCTGCCGAATCTCCCGCACGCCAGTGTGCCGACAGGCGCGGGCGCGGCCGACAACGTCGAGGTGCGGCGTGTCGGCGAACCGCGGACGTTCGACTTTACGCCGCAGCCGCACTGGGATCTGGGCGCCGCGCTCGGGATCCTCGACTTCGAGCGGGCCGCGCGCATCGCCGGCGCGCGGTTCTCGGTGTTGAGCGGCCTCGGCGCGCGGCTCTCGCGGGCGCTGATCAACTTCATGCTCGATCTGCACACGCGCGAGCATGGGTACCGCGAGATCGAGCCGCCGTTCCTCGTCAACAGCGCCGCGCTGACGGGCACGGGCAATCTGCCGAAATTCGAAGCCGATCTCTTCAAGATTGCGGGCGACTGGGATCTGTATCTCGTGCCGACGGCGGAGGTGCCGCTGACCAACCTGCATCGCGGCGAGATCCTCGACGGCCGGGAGCTGCCGGTGCGCTACACCGCGTACACGCCGTGCTTCCGCAGCGAAGCCGGATCCTACGGGCAGGACGTTCGCGGGCTGATTCGCCAGCATCAGTTCGACAAGGTGGAGCTCGTGACGCTGACGACCCCCGCGGAGTCGTACAACGAGCTCGAACGGCTCACGGCGAACGCCGAGAAAGTGCTGAAACGGCTCGAGCTGCCGTACCGCACGGTCACGTTGTGCAGCGGCGACCTGGGTTTTGCGTCGGCGAAGACCTACGACATCGAAGTGTGGCTGCCGAGCCAGCACACGTACCGCGAGATCTCATCGTGCAGCAACACCGAGGCGTTCCAGGCGCGCCGGGCGAACATCAAGTTCCGGCCCGCGGGCACCGGCAAGGCCGAATTCGTCCACACGCTCAACGGCTCCGGCCTCGCGGTCGGCCGCACGCT
>JBGPKK010000139.1:0-12473 GCA_041485905.1 Vicinamibacteria bacterium | reverse complement strand
GTCGACGCCGGTGGTCAGAAGCTGCGACGTGGTCAGAATCGCAGGCGTGTTGGTCTCGACGTCCTGGAATCGGCTCAGGTGACCGCGTCCGATGTCGCCCTCGTCGGAAGTGACGCGGCACACGTAGTCCGGATACTTGGCGACCATGTCAGGATTGAGCGACACGAGCGCCGCGCGCATCTCGCTTGCGTGCTCCTGGTCGACGCAGAACACGATCGTTTTCGCGAGGGAGTCATTCTTTCGCATGAACCGCGTCAGGTGGTTCGCGATCGCCATGGTCCGCGCACGGAGCGCGACAACCCGCTCGAAGTCCTTCGTCTGGTACTCATCGTCTGGAATCGCGCGACCATACCGATCGAGCTCGTTCCTGCTCGGGCGCCATCCGGCAGCGTCCCATTCGCTGATGACGCGATGAACCCGATAGGGCGCGAGGAAACCGTCGTCTATCCCCTCGCGAAGGCTGTACTCGTAAATCGGATTCCCGAAGTACAGGTACGTGTCGCGGTTGTCGTCGCGCAACGGCGTGGCGGTCATACCGAGCTGATATGCGGGCTCGAAATAGTTCAGGATGACGCGCCACGAACTGTCGTCGCGAGCGCTCCCGCGGTGGCACTCGTCGACGATGACGAGGTCGAAGAAGTCAGATGGGTACTACTTGAACAGCCCCGCCCGCCGTTCGTCCTCCGCAAGCGCCTGGTAGATCGCGAAATACATCTCGCGGCTCTGGACCACTTCGCCCGACTCAATCTTGAACCGCGCGTCGCCGAACGCGGCGAAGATGCCGTCTTTCGGCTGGTCCACGAGGATGTTGCGATCCGCGAGATACAGAATCCTGGGTTTACGATGCTCGCCGGTTCTATTCCACCGGGCGTTCCACAACTTCCAGCAGACTTGAAACGCAACCGCCGTCTTGCCTATTCCCGTCGCCATCGTGATCAAGAGGCGCCGGTCGCCGCCGAGGATCGCTTCGACGGTGCGATTGATGGCAATCTGCTGGCAGTAACGCTCGCTCTTGCCGACATCGTGATTGAACGGCGTCAGCAGGCGGTCTGCGAGAGCCGCGCTTTTGATTCCCTTGCCGACCTGATAACGCTCCCAGAGTTCGTCGGGTGTCGGGAAGTCAGGTATCTTGATCTCGCGGCCGGTGAAGTAGTCGCACTCGATGATCTCGGTTCCATTTGTCGCGTAGGCGAAATTCAACCCAAGCATCTCGGCGTACTGTCGCGCCTGCTGCACGGCGTTCTCGGCAGACTTGTACGTGACTTTGGCTTCGACGACGGCGAGCGGAAAGTCGCGCCTGTATCGAAGCAGGTAATCCACCTTCTTCGACGGCTTCCGTACAAATCCCTTGCCGACAGGCACGATGCGGCCGTCGGTGATGGTTCGTTGTTCGGCGATCGAGTGCGGCTCGTTGTCCCAGCCTGCGACTTGAAGCTTGGGGACAACGAATTTGCGACAGGTATCGGCTTCGGTAAGCATGGAGCGGCCCGATTATCTTATGGGCAGGCCTAAAGGCCCGCCCCCATAGCTGACTGCGTCTCAACGGGGGCGTTTCAGCGATGGGGCGTTCGCGCGAACTCCTTCATGACGGGCTTGGCGTAGCCGTGGTCCATCGCCGCCATATCCAGGTCCATTGTCTCCAGATCGCCGATCGACAGAAGCGGAAACGGCGACAGCGCGGCGGTGTCGACGGTCTTCAGATATCCGCCGCAACTGCTGCAGACTTCGACCCGTCGATCTTTGCGCTCTTCATCGGGAGCCGCTGTGACGAACGGCTCGCCGTCTTCGGCGCAATACACGCACGCATAGGTCTTCAACTCCCACGCCGCAGCACAGAACGAACAGCGGAGGATGCGGTGGCCGTCGACGACTTCCGCCATGGCCGGCCACGATCCACACGCGGGGCAATAGCCGTGATCCCAGTTGTCGAGCGCGGTCGCAACGGGATCACCGGAGGGAGACGCGTCGCCGGCTTCCCGGCTGATCGCGCGGAGATCGGCGGACCCAACAGGGTCCGCCCTATGAAGGAGCGCGCGCTGCAGCGCGTGCGCGAAGGGTCCGACGGCGAGCTCGGCGACCAGCCACACGAGGTCGGGCGCGAGCCCGCGATGCGACGCGCCGGTGCGGATGGCCTCCTGATCGCGGGACAGCGACGCCACGAGCAGCGAACCGGCATCGAGGCTGTGGCTTTCGATCGCGGATTGGATGTGCGCGGCCACTTCTCCCGCGCCGCTTGCGGCGAGCTCCTCGCAGAGACGGACCAGCGTCCCGGTGAGCACCTGAACCGGAAGGGGAATAGGTTCGCCCGACAGCGCCGGGACACCTCGGGAGAGCTTGGCGGCGACGTATTTCGGGGGCATCGACAGGCGCGGGAGGCGTCCGCTGTCAATCGTCAGCTTGAGTCCGATGACCAGCTGGATGAGGCGTCGCTGCAGCTCGACGGCTGGGGCGAGCTCCGGGCGAGTCGCCAGGACCCCGTTCCACCGCTCTTCGGCCCCTGCCAGAAGCTCTTCCCGCGAGGCCGGTGGGACGAAAATGTAGGGCATGTGGCTGGAGCGCAAGCACATACCGCCGGCGCAGGCACGGCAGTATACCAAGTGGGTTCTTGCTATAATGGTGTGAAATCGTGCCGTCTGTGTCTCCAGGAGAATGTGTCCATGATTAACGTATCTGAAACGGCTGCCGGGAAGATCAACGAGCTGTTGTCTGAAGAGAACAAGGCCGGAAGCGGTCTGCGGGTATTCGTGCAGGGCGGCGGTTGCTCCGGCTTCCAGTACGGCCTCATGATCGAAGAGAACGGCCAGGGCTCGGGCGACATGGTGTTCGAATCGCACGGCGTGAAGCTGTTCGTCGACCCGATTAGCGTCCGCTACCTGAAGGGCGCCGAAGTCGATTTCGTCGACACGGTCACCGGCGGCGGGTTCACGATCAAGAACCCCCAGGCCACCTCGACCTGCGGCTGCGGCTCCTCTTTCTCCGTCGACTAAAGAAGGGGGGACCCATCGTCCCCCTTTTCTCGTCATGGAGCTCGATCCCTCGCGTCTGCGTCCGGCAGGCGGCAAGCATTCCACCAAGCGTGATCGGATTCTCAAGACCTTCCTGCAGCAGGAAGGTCATTTGAGCGCCGACGATCTCTGCGATCTCGTGCGCCGCGAGGCGCCCGGGATCGGCCGGGCGACGGTGTACCGTACGCTGCAGTGGATGGTCGCGGCGGGCGTTGCCCGCAAGGTCGATTTTGGAGAAGGCCGATCCCGATTCGAGCCGTCGTACGGGCATCCCCGGCACTTTCATCTCATCTGCCGCACGTGTCATCGCTCGTCCGAGTTCTTGAGCTCGGACGTCGAGGGATTGGTGGAGGAAATCGCGTCGGCGCGTAAGTTCGCGCCGACGCAGACCGTCGTGCAGATCTACGGCACGTGCGAGGACTGCCGGACCGGCGCCGCTCGGCCCGACAAGGGCACCATCGACGGCGCGACCACCCAGCTCGTGTTCGCGCGCGACGCGCTGCGGATCGCGATCGCGACTGAAAAAAGCGGGCTGGAATTCTACAGGCGCGCGGCCACCCTCACGAAAGACGCGCGAGGCCGCACCGTGTTCCAGAAGCTTGCGGCCGAAGAGCGCGACCACCTCGTCACGCTCGAACGGCGCTACCGCGAGATGATCGTGACCGATCCGGAGCTCGAATCGCGCCCGACGTTTCTGTTTTTCAAGGGCGCGGCGAGCGGGCTCTTCGACGAAGGAGCGGCCAGGCTGCGCAAGGGCGTCAACGATCAGCAGGCACTCCTCATCGGCATCAAGTGCGAGCGCGGCTCGCACAATTTCTTCAAACGATACGGTGAGCGGTTCGAGGATTCGCAGGGCAAGCAGATCTTCCTCGAGTTCGCCGACGAAGAGCGCGCGCATCTCAATCTGCTCATCCGGGAGTATCGCGCGCTGGCCAACCGGCCGCGCCGGCGGCCGCGCCGGGCTCGCGCGGCGGGCGCCAGGCCAGCGCGTTGATCGATCTCCACACGCACACGACCGCATCGGATGGCCGCTGCACGCCGGCCGAGCTCGTCGCGCGCGCGTCGGCCGCCGGCGTCGACGTGCTCAGCGTCACCGACCACGACACCCTCGCCGGCTCGGTTCCCGCCGCGGCGGCCTGTCGCGCCGCGGGCATTGAATTCGTCACAGGAATAGAAATCACTGCCGCGCGCGACGACATCGACGTCCACACACTGGGCTACTTCGTCGACATCGGATCGCCGGCGCTCGCGGTGTTTTTGGCCCAACAGCGGAGTCGCCGCATTGACCGCGTGCGGGAGATGATCGATCGCCTTGGCGTCCTCGGGATCGCGCTCGACGCCGATGCGATCCTGAAGCCCGGACAGGACGATCGATCCCGTGCCGTGGGACGCCCCTGGATCGCGCGGGCGTTGGTCCAGACGGGCCACGTCGCGACGACCGACCAGGCCTTCGACCGCTGGCTGTCCCGAGGCCGTCCGGCGTACGTGCCGCGGATTGCCGCCACGCCTGAAGAGGTGATCGGCCGCATTCATGAAGCCGGCGGGATCGCGTCAGTCGCTCACCCCGGTCTGCTCCGGCGCGACGAGTGGCTGCCGCAATTGGCGGAAGCGGGGCTCGACGCGATCGAGGCGTACCACATCGACCACGACGCGGCCGCCACGAAGCGGTATCTCGATCTCGCCGACCGATTGGCCGTCGCCGTCTCCGGCGGCTCGGACTATCACGCCGACCAGTCGCATGGCGGGATGTCGATCGGCAGCGTGTCGTTGCCCCGGGAGGCATACGAGCGCCTCAAGAAACTTAGAACTTAGAACTTGAGTTTTTCAGTTTTGCAAGCGACCAGCCGCGCGACCGCCTGGGGTGCGCGCACCTCCTCGTCGAACACGATCTCGAACCCCTCGAATCTCGCGCGCAGCTCGCCCGGCTCGAGCAGGTGATCCGGCGACGTCGGGCCCGTGCCCAGCGCGCGCTGGTGAACGGTGAACGTTTCGTACACAACGAATCCGCCGGGGGTGACAGCCTCGCGAAGCGCGTGGAACAGGTCCCGCTGCAAATAGCGGGCAACCACGACGGCGTGGAACGCGGCACGTGGCAGCGGGGAGGCCCTCAGATCGGCGCACCAGCCGCGGATGACAAGGCCTCTGCGCTCGGCCTCACCGATCGCGGTCGTGACCGCATCGAGGTTCAGGTCGACGCCGAACACCTGGTAGCCAAGGTCAGCAAGCGCCAGCGCATGCCGGCCTCGTCCCATCGCAACGTCGAGGACACGCCGGGGCGCCGGCAGTTGCGGCGCGAGCGTGATCGCCCACTCCACGATGAATGGTGACGGTGGATCGCCGGTGGATTGATCAGACATACTGAGTGCTTGTCCAAGCAGGCAGCCGTTGCCACCAACGCCGAGCCGCGTGGGCGGCGAAGGCACAGGCGGTGGGTGTGGGGCCCCGCCGCAACCTAGAAATGGCCGCTGCGCTCTCCTCCGCTGTCGTCATCGGTCTGGTCGGCCTCGTCGCTGCGGCGGTGTTGGGCCTGCGAGGGACCGATATCTCTCGCCACATTTCGTTCGGGTTTTTTTCGACGATGGTATTGATCCTCGCCCATTCGATGATGATGTTTTATCTCATCGGGAAGGGCAAAGCGGTCAAGGTTGCCATGGTCGAGCACAACATCACCGGCGACTACTTCCGCCGCATCGCCGCAGCCAGAAAGCCCGTCTTCTCGATCGGCACGCTCGCGATGGCCGTGACGATGGTGGCCGCCATCATCGGCGCGAGCGTTGACACCGGCGTGCTGCCGTCGATCGTCCACGCGATGATTGCGTACGGGGCGATTGCGGCCAACCTGGCCGCGATGAAGATCGAGTTCGACGCGCTCACCGAGTCGGCCCGCGTGGTCGACGAAGTGAATCGCGTGATCGGATTGTGATCCATCCCTCCGTCCCTGTTATCGAGGTTATCAAGGTCATCGAGCTCGCGCGCGTGTCCAAGGACTACCACGGTCTCCGCCCCCTTAGAATCCAGCAACTGACCGTATCGCCGGGCCAGAAGGTCGCGCTCATCGGCTTGGACCAGCCGATGGCGGAGGTCTTCGTGAACCTCGTCACCGGCGCGGCGCTGCCCGATCTCGGCGACGTCCGCGTGTTCGGACAATCGACCGCGGCAATCGCCGACAGCGCCGAGTGGCTCACGGTGGTCGATCGTTTCGGCATCGTCACCGAGCGGGCCGTGCTCCTCGACGGTTTGACCGTGCTGCAGAACCTCGCGGTACCGTTCACGCTCGACATCGAGCCTCTGCAGGATGAAGTCAGCCGCCGCGTTGCTGCCCTCGCGCAGGAGGTGGGGTTGGCGCCATCCGAGTGGCAGAAGCCGGTGGCAGCGCTCGACACGGGGTCGCGCGCACGCGTTCGGCTGGCGCGCGCGCTGGCGCTCGATCCCGCCGTGCTGCTGCTCGAGCACGCGACGGCCGTCGTCGATCGTGAGCATGTCGGGCCGCTGGGCGAGCAGATCCGGTCTGTCGCCGGATGCCGCGGCGTCGCGGTTGTCGCCCTGACGGCGGATCGGGAGTTTGCGTCCGCGGTCGCCGACCGCGTCCTCACCCTGGACGCGGCAAGCGGCCGGCTGACCGAGCGCCGCGGAAGTCGGTGGTTTGGAAGGCGGCTCGGCTAGAATGTAAATCGAGAGGAGACCGACGTATGCATGTCAAGAAGCAGATCGCACTGTTCGTTCTCGTCATCGTTGCCGGATTCAGCGCCTTCGCGGGTGCTCAGGCCAAGAAGCCCGCCGTCAAACGGCCTCGCGTGTTTTTCGTCGAGCCGAAGACCGGGGCGACGGTGACAAGCCCGCTGCACATGAAATTCGGTTCCGCGGGAATCGAGATCGCGCCCGTACCGCAGGGTGAAGTGACCAAGACGCGGCCGGGAATCGCGCACTATCACGTCGGCATCGATCAAAGCTGCCTGCCGGCCGGCAAGAATATCGTCAAGGGCACCCCGTCGTGGGTCCACTTCGGCGACGGCAAGTCCGAGTTCGATACGCAGCTGACGCCGGGGAAGCACAAGCTTGCCCTTCAGCTTGGCGATGACCTGCACAACACGATGCCCGGCACGTGCGCGATCATCACGGTGAACGTCAAAAAGTAAAACAGTTCGCGGCGAAGGTTAAGAGTCGGCGCTGTCCAAAGTCATCCTCTTCGACATCGACGGTACGCTTGTGCTCACCGGCGGTGCCGGTCAGCGGGCAATGGCGCGCGCCTTCGAAGAGATTTTCTCAATCCTCAATGCGTTCCAGGGCATCGAGATGCCGGGCCGCACCGACTCCTGGATTCTGTCCGACGCGGCCGCGGCTCATGGCGTCACGTCTGCGGATGATCTCGCTCGCTTTCGCGAAGTGTATCTGGGCCACCTTCGCAGCGAGCTTGAGCACCCGGGTCCGCGCAAAGGGGTGATGCCGGGTGTGCGGCCGCTGCTGGACGTCCTCGCCGCGCGCGACGACGTGTATCTGGCGCTCCTCACGGGAAATTACGAGGACGCGGCGCGCGCCAAGCTGGAATACTTCGACCTCTGGCGGTACTTTCACTGCGGCGCATTCGGTGACGTGGCTCCCAATCGCAACGGATTGCTGCCGAAAGCCATGGCAACGATCCGTGCGTGCGGGGGACCGGAAGTCGCTCCGTCTCAAGTGACGGTCGTCGGCGACACGCCGCTCGACGTCGAGTGTGCGGCGACCTCGGGCGCCAGGTCGCTTGCGGTCGCGACAGGCGGCTACGATGCTGACGCCTTGCGCGCCGCGGGCGCCGACGTGGTCATGGAGGACCTCAGCGACACCGAGCAGGTGCTCCGCGCCTTGCAGCTTTGAAGCCAAAAGAAAACGACTCCCGACCCCTTTTTTTGGCGGAAGCGCCTCGGAGTCGAACCGAGCCTCCCCGCGTCAGCAGGGAGCGACCGGTTTTGAAGACCGGGAGAGCCACCGGGCCCCGTTCGCTTCCGTGTGAGATTGTAGATTGGAGAGGGAAGATTGCAGATTTCAGATTGCAGCTTGCAGATTCCAATCTGAAATCTCCAATCTGCAATCTCAGAAGACTGCGCTAGCTTTCGATCAGCCGGACGTCGCCCGCGCGCGGTCCTTTTTGTGAATCTTCGGGAGTAAATTCGACCCGCTGTCCCTCGCGCAGGAGCTCAAAGACCGCACCGCGCACCGAGCTGCGGTGGAAAAAGTGCTCGATGCCGCCCTCGTCGCGAATGAACCCGAATCCTTTGTCGATGAGGAGACGTGCGATTGTGCCGGTCGGCATACCCGAAGCCCTCCGTTGCGACCCCCCAGGGAAACCCCAAGGGAACTCAGCCGGTTACGGGCGCCTTCGAGAAAGCCGTCGAGACGCGGTCCAGCCGAGTCGTTCCAGCTTTGGTTGAGCTGGCAAATCCCGGCCAGTCTAGGCAGATCATTCCCCGAAGTCAAGCCAGAGGCACCCTTTAGCGGAATTCGCGTCACGACCGATACCTGCCACGTTTCCTCGTCTTCATCGTCCTCATCGTCGTCGTCGTCCTCGTGCGAATCCTCGTCCTCGTCGTCCGGATCGTCGTCCTCGTCGTCCTCCTCGTCGTCGAGGTCGTCGTCAAGGTGAAAACGAGTCGTAAAGACCCGCGGGACCCGCGAAAAGAGACCCGACCCCTTTTTCTCAGGTGTCATGAGCCCGGCTCCGACGCCGGCTTCGCCTTTTCGCGGTTCGGCGGAGGATACGTCGACCAGAAATGCCGGCCGCAGCGCGGACAGACCCAGAATTGATCCGGCGTCCACGGCATCCCCAGCCCTGGATCGCGCATGTCCATCTGAGTGCCGCACCGCTGACAACGGATTTGGAGGGCGACGTCGGTCATCGCGGCGATTCTAACTCAGACGGGCCCCGCGCCACGCCAAATGGAAAACGTCGCGATCCTGCTACGATCGCCGCTCATGATTCCCGCCATCGTGCTGGCCGCCGGCAAGTCGACGCGAATGGGGCGTCCCAAGGCGAACTTGCCGCTCGAAGGCGGCGACACCTTTCTGTCGCGCATCGTGCGGACGTTCTACGACGCAGGCGTCCCGGACGTTGTCGTCGTCGTCGGCCACGACGCCGACGCCATTGCCGCGGCGTTTTCGGAGACCGGCGCGGCTGCGCGGCTCGTTCTGAATCCCGACTACGAGAGCGGCCAGTTGTCGTCGCTCGTGAAAGGTCTCAACGCCGTCGATCGGCCGGGAGTGTCGGCGGCCCTTGTCACGCTGGTCGACGTGCCGCTCGTGACTGCCGGCACCGTTCGAGCGGTCGTCGATCGATATCGACAGGTCCACCCGCCGATCGTCCGTCCCGTCCGCGGCGATTCGCACGGCCATCCCGTTCTGATCGACCGTTCGCTGTTCGACGAGATCCGCCGCGCGGATCCGACCGTGGGAGCAAAAGCGATCGTGCGCGCGCACTCTTCGGCCGCAGGTGATGTCGAGGTCGACGACGAAGGTGCGTTTCACGACGTCGATACGATCGGTGATTACGAGCGGCTCTTGGGACCCGGCAGCGACCGGACGGGTTAGCGGGTCAGCAACTCACCGCGCATCACTGTCACCGCCTGTCCAGCGAGGCGCACGCGGTCTCCGGCGAGCTGCACTTTCAGAACGCCACCCCTGGCCGAAAGTTGCCGCGCGACGAACCGGTCCTTGCTGAGGCGGCGACTCCAAAACGGGGCCAGGCAACAGTGGGAAGAGCCGGTGGCCGGGTCTTCGTCGATGCCGAACGCGGGCGCAAAGAAGCGCGAGACGAAATCGCAGCCGGGAGTTGTAGCACGACTGGTCACGATGACTCCCCGCGCAGGCATCGTGCGAAGGCGGCCGAAATCCGGTTTCAAGGTGCGGACGGCATCTTCTCCGTCCAACTCGACGAGGTAATCAAAGCGGCTCTTGCCGACGTAGAGCGGCGAGGCGCCCAGGGCCTCGGCAAGGCTCTCCGGCGCATCAACAGGTTCGTCCGGCGTGGCCGGAAAATCCAGCTCGATCCAATCATCCCGCCAGACGGCCGTCAGCAACCCGCTCTTCGTGTGAAAGCGGAGGGAGTCGGTTCGGGCGACGCGGCCCGTCTCCCACAGCACGTGCGCGCTCGCCAGCGTGGCGTGCCCGCATAAATCGACTTCGACGGCCGGCGAGAACCAGCGGAGGTCGAATCCGTCTGCGCGCGCCACGAGAAAGGCGGTTTCCGACAGATTCATCTCGCGCGCGACGTGCTGCATCCACGTGGCGTCGCGGGGCTCCGGCAGCACGCACACAGCCGCCGGGTTGCCGGAGAAGGGCTCAGAGGTGAACGCGTCGACCTGGACGATGGGGAGCGGCATCCCGTCACGATATCTGCATAATTGTCTATTGGCAATAGACGTAAATGTCTATATCATGTAGACAGCAGCTCACATGACGATCGACGAACAGTTGCTGAAGAAAGCCCAGGCCGAGGGCGAGCGATTCGCGGCGGCCGAGCGCGAGGCGCTGCTGGCGCGGGCCGACTACCACAGCGTCGTGCGCAGGCTGCACCTGGGCGGTGGCTCGTTACGGGAGATCGCTCAGGCACTCGGCATCAGCCACCAGCGCGTGCAGCAGATCGTGAAGGGGGCCGGCGGCAGCTGGTGGCAGCGTGTGTGGCACTCGCGCACCGTAAAGCGCGATGCCGTCTGCACGTTCTGCGAGCGTCCGCCGAGCGAGGTCGCGAAGCTCATCGCCGGCCCCAACGTGTACATCTGCGACGCGTGCGTCGCGCTGGCGGAGAAAGCGATTGCCGGCGCAAGCAGTCGCGGTCCTCTCGTGATGGCGAAGGGCGCGGCAGCCCGCTGCTCGTTCTGCGGCCGATTCCGAAAAGGCACTGAACGGCCGATCGTCGCGGGCGTGTCGTCGAACGTCTGCGGCGAGTGTCTACGGGTGTGCCGGCAGATTCTGGACGATCGCGCTGCGTGAGGCTTCAGCGAATGGAACACGGAGGAGAGACGGCATAAGCTACAATTCGGCAAACCTTTAAAGGAGGGCGTATGCGTCGCACCGTTTCGCTCGTTGCACTGCTCCTGGTGAGTGCTTCTTTTTTGTCGGCCCAAGGGGCTCCGACAGCCAAATCGAAGACAACGAAGTCGACCACGCTTAAATGGGGTCCGGCTCCGCCCGTGTTTCCCAAGGGTGCCCGGATGGCAGTCGTGAGCGGCGACCCGGGCAAGACGGGAGAGTTCGTCATCCAGCTCTCGATGCCTTCTGGTTACAAGATTTCTCCGCACTTCCATCCAACCGATGAAACCGTGCAAATCAAGAAGGGCACATTCCTCGTCGGGATGGGAGATACCTTTGATGTGAAAAGCGCCAAACCGATGAAGGTGGGCGACAAGGGCACCATTGCGGCCAAAATGCATCATTTCGCTGCCACCAAGGGCGCAACCATCGTCTCGGTGACAGCGATGGGTCCGTTTGCGATGACCTACGTCAACCCGGCAGACAACCCTCAGAAGCCGATCGCCGCAAAGTAGTCCCGCAGTCGGGCAATATTGCAGGGAGGAGCTGCTCATGATCATCGTTCGCAACACGTTCCAGTTGAAGTTCGGGAAGGCTCGCGAGGCGCTCGCCATCATGAAGGAAGGCATTGCCATTCAGAAGCGCGCTGGAGTGGACGTTACCCAGCGCCTCCTGACGGATATGACAGGCGCGTTTTATACGATCACCTTGGAATTGACGCTGCCGAATCTTGCCGCCCTGGAGGCGACGATGCCCAAGGTCATGGGCGACAAGGACTGGCAGGCGAACTATCAGAAGCTCCTGCCGCTCGTCGAGTCCGGTCACCGTGAGATTTTCACGGTCGTGGAGTAGTCAAGCCGGCACTCGAAAGGCTTCGGAAGCCTGAGCGGACGAGATTGATCCCAAGAGCGCTGGCCAGCTGGGTGGCCAGCGCGAGGGTGGTACCACACCCCCTTCAGCTCGACATGCGTGAGGTTCTGGAAGGCGAGTTCCTGTCGGTAACGAAACCCCTTCAAGAGGATCGTTTTTGATGCCCATCCGCTATATATGAAAGCGGTCCTGCAACCCGGCACGCTGGCAACCATGGTCAGATAGAGGGATCAGCGCGAGACGTAGGAGGCCCGATGACCCTTGGAAAGGGCCATCGGGCACCATGGTCTACTGGCGATGTGGCGCGCAGAGCAGCCCGTTGTTGTAGCTGTCCAGCGTGATGTGCGTCGGTTCGCCGATCTTCCAAGCGGCGCTCGACGCCAGCACGTTGTTGCCCACGGGTCCGTAGGCGGCCATCCAGTTATTTCCCGCCGTAATCGCGCCACTGATGCAGCTCGCATCGTTGCCGATTATCACGTTCAGCATGGCGGGAACAAGCGAGCTGAACATCGTCGTGGTCTTGTCCTTGCCGACCTTCCCGAGCCACTCAATCGCCTTGGCTTTCGTGTAGAGGACCCCACCGACCGTGATCCCACTGGC
>JBGPKK010000138.1:0-12531 GCA_041485905.1 Vicinamibacteria bacterium | reverse complement strand
CACGTAGACCGGATAGCCACGTCGCAAAAAGAACTGCGCCCAACCCTCGCGGCCATCGGGCGTTCCCGTAAAGTTGGTTCCCGACTGCGAGCCGCCGTGAATCATGACGATGGGCCAGGGGTGCGTCTGTTTGCTCGGGATCTGGAACTCGGCATAGAGCTGGCCGCTCATGACCTGCCGGCCGTTCACGGTCGAATATTTCCCGCCCGCGAACACGTAGCCTTGCCGCGCGATTGACAAAGGCGCGGGATGTTTGGTCTGTGCTGTCATCCCCGCTGTCGCTCCAATGGCGAGCACGATCGCGATGTTCGAAGCGGCGAATCTCATTCGGTCTTGATTCATCGCGTATTTCCTGCGTCTGATGTCTGTCTGTCAGACATGGAGCACGTCGTGACCGGGGAACTCCGGAATCAGGTCGTGTGGAACGTTCTCGTCAAGCAGAACGCGCACTGGTCAGGAGCGTGTCGCGTGCCAATTCAAGCGCCGCGATCGCCTGCTCGCGCGTGACCGACGGAAACTGGCGGAGAAACTCATCGAGCGTGTCGCCACCCTCGATGTAGTCGAAGAGCGACTGCACCGGAACGCGCGTTCCCACGAACTCTGGAGTGCCGCTCAAAATATCCGGGTCGCTGTAGACCACTGCGGGCTTGGTGGGCATGGGCTGAGGTCCTGTGGATTCGAGTATACCGCCATGCTGATTCATATGTGCCCAACGCCACAACTGAGCCGCGGCGCGAACTGCCCATGCGCCGTCGGCTCCAGTTGATGTTAGGCGACTCGCTGCGGATTACAGTCCCCGATTCTGAACCCAGAGCCAAATCGCGTAATCGAGTTCCGCCAGATTTCGTGCGCCGGCGGGCCGGTTGAGGACGGCGTAGCGCAGTTGCTTCGCCAGTTCGACGTATCTCTGCCCTTCACTTGAGCCGCGACGACCGCGCCATTTGTTCGAACCTAGCCACTTCGTGACGGGGGAGTTCCGAATTGGATAAAGATCCGGAAAGTAGTGACACAGCATCTCAGATAACCACGCGCCGCGTGCCGGATTTCGCAGTTGTGCAAGACGGTCGATTTCGCGACTGACGACAGCATCAAGAGCGTGCTGCGGTCCAAGACGCCGATCCGCCTGCAGAATAGCAACGAGCGCTCGGCACGCTTGCCGCCATTTCGCCGACTTGCCGCTGAACTGAATACCGCTGCCCTGAAATCGCGATTCGTGACCTGACCAGATCTCCCAGAAGCACCTCCAACACTCGCTATCGCCCATCTTCCCTTCAGCGCAGCGGCGAACGTCCGTCGAAATCTGCCGCTTGATCTCCTTAAACGTCCCCTGCTGCTTCCGGCGCTCGCGAACGGCTTGCGCGTAGGTGGGTCCCTCAGGCAGTACCAGTTTCACGGGAGGCGCCAAGGAATGGGCTGCCCCGCCGCTGGCTTTAACTGGCGCTTCCTTGTAGTGGTTGTCAATCCAGTCCTCTGTGATAGGAACCGCTTTGGCGATCAGGGGCTCCAACCACTCCTCGATGTGGCGGAACTGCTTGTCGGTGATTTCAGAAAAGATGTTTGCTTCGCAATTCCCACTGAAGGCCGCTTTTGAGAGGTTCGACGAGCCGGTGAGCGTGTAGCATCGACCACCCTTCGTCCGCCATGCCACGATCTTGGGATGGAAGCCACCACCGGCCATGCTTGGGACTGCGAGGAACGTGCAGGAACCGCGCTTCGGCATCCAATGGAGGACGCTTCGCATTGCGGCCTTTCGGCTGAGCCCGAAGTCCGTGCCGACGACAAACACGATCTGCTTGCATAACTTTCCGACGGCCTGATCTTCGGCCCAGTCAGTCAGGTAAGCGGACGCGATGTAGATCTCAGTCGCTTCGCGCAGTGCTCTGGCGTATATGCGTCGCAGCTGATTCGGGTCGTTGTTGCTCGGGCTAAGGAGAACCTGCATCCGACTGACCCTCTCGATGCTCAAGTCGCCTAACGCCAGGCTTCAGCCTCGGGGGCTCATGATCACACCAGCCGCCGACGGCTGCAAGCCATGTTAGCCGGCTGACAACATACTATTGGGCGACGTCGGCGAACGCTTGAGTGACATCGTCTGCGAGGTTGCCAATCAGTTTCGCCATAACACAGGAGTCCAGGGTCGGATGAAACCGACAGATGGCCGCTGCCACCTGAGCCAGGGATATCGCCGCACTCTGACCCGGGTCGGCCAGCCCCGCGTCACTCGGGCCGGCCAAGATCATCTGCCTCTCTTTCAACATGCCGAGTCTGAAAAAGACGCCCCTCGGATTGGCATGCACATTGTGACTCGCGAGTTTGTAGTACGGTCTCAGGTGCTCGACACCGGTGGCGAGTTCAATGTCGGCAAATGTCCGCTTCGGTTTGCCGAGCGCATCGGACGCCCATCCATACTGCTCTTTGAAATTGGGACCGAATCGGGCGAGTGCGGCCTGATAGGCGCGCTCCGTCCGGTTCAATTCCCTGGCGCCGAGGCGCTTCGATTTCAGTCGACGGCAATGCAGTTGGTACAGGTGCGCGGCCTTACGGACCTCGACGATGTCGTGGAGCGCATACCGCTCGGCCGCAGGTTCCCCATGTTCCGAAAGGAACATTGCGGTAACAGCTATTTCGTGGAGCGTGCGTCAACGAGCCATCGCACCGTCCGCGAAGCCATGAGAGAGGAGCAGGACTATCTCGTCCGCCACTTGACAGGCTCGTCCTTGCAACCGGAAGAGAATATCGGCAGAGATGGGGTTTGTTTTCGGCTGCCGAGTCCGAACTACTTCGGTCATCGCGACGCCGTAGTCTTTCGAGATCGCAACCAGCAAATGGAGCTCGTCGAGGGGTCTGTGCCACCGCCTCAACAGCCGTGCCTCGAATGTGGCGATCGTGCGAGCCCGCCTATGAGACTCCGCGGGCCAATTCTTCCTGAACGTCGGGAGCAGGCCGTCGGCGAGGTCGGCCACCAAAGGGTGAAACCTTTTCGGCAGGCGGGCAATAACGCGTTCGAGGCGGGCCACCAGCCGTTCGGTCTCTCCAGGCGTAACTCGAATCGCGATCTTCTTTTGTGCCAAACCCGTGAAGCGAAACCTTGGAGGGGCCTTGCGTCGACCCGCAAAGTACGCGATAAGTTGCCGCGTCTGTTCGTTCGACAGCTTCAGCTGTCGCTTCGCTAGCTTCCTTGCCACCAATGCAGTGGCTGCAGTTGGACCTAGGTCGCTGAGCTGGGTCAGCAGTGCCTTGTGAAGCGTGTCCATCAATTAACCCACCGCTGCGGTCGAGAGATTTGTGGAGCCGGCTAACCTGGCGCTGAGCAGCGCGAGCGAAGCGAGCGTCTGCTCCAGCGCCGAGTTCTACGGCGGGCAACCGACGCGACCTTCGGACTCCAGCGCACCTTGCCTGACCATCGTGGACACACTCACTCGGGACAACGTCAGACGCGGCGGAACCAGTAGATCCCGGCAAGGGACCTGCCGATAGGAAAGGCGAGGTCGAAGAAGGTCTCGTCGTAGGCCTCCAGACGCAGCGGAGCAAACAAGCGCACAACGTCGGACTTCTCGGTACGTCTGGGACCTACGGGCCGCCAATCTAGTGCATGCCGCTTGCAAAAGTGAATCAGTAGGTAGTCGCCGCCGGGCCGCAACCAACGGTCGACTCGAGCACGGTACGCATTCACCTTGCGAGCCGGGACGTGATGAAGGCAACCGGAATCGACTACCAGATCGAACGGCGAAACCGGGTCGTACGAGAGGACGTCGGACTCCACCAACTCCAACTCGACACCCGCAGCAAGAGCGCGCTGCCGCGCAAGCGTCAGTGCAGCCGGGACGAAGTCAACACCGACAACCGAGAATCCCAGCTGCGCAAGGTAGACGGCATGAACGCCGGCACCGCAGCCGACGTCCAACACTCGGCCGTGACGGCGCCGTTCAGCCGCGGCGCGCAATAGAGCCGGCGCCTCCCGATGCCATGGAAGCAGCTCAGGCGTCTTCGCGCGGCGGTATAACCCAGCGAAGGTCTTCTGCCGCCACGTCAATGCACGCGCCCCAATCTGAAGACGCCCCTATTCAGCGGCATCAATCTTCCGCCCGTAGAACAGTCTATGGAGTAGACCGGAACGGATCGCTCGCGGAGTACAAAACCGTGAGTGCACCTCTCCGATTACTGCCATGTGCAACGGGTGCAGGATGATAGCACTCCAGAGATGGCCATGGCCGTCGCCGCGTTTACCCGCGAGCAGGTGATTACGCGCGGGCCACGCGCGTTATCCAGGCGACCGAACGCGAGGTGCGCGCGTGGGTCAATTGTTGAGGGTTGTATGGTTGCGGCCGCCATCGTGGCGTCGCGCGGCAGGAGTAGTGCGCTGCGGTTCATCCAATGCGGCCCACCGTCTGGATGCATGCGATTGCATTACAATAGACTGCAAGAGGTAACAGACCCATGCAGGACCAGGTCACCGTACGGTTGCCGGCTGATCTGAGCCAGGCGCTTCGTCGCGCGGCAAAACAGCTCCGGCGCAAGAACTCCGACATCGTTCGACTGGCCCTGCAGGCGTTTCTGCAGGTGGGAGAGGCCGGCGCGGCGAGGCCTGCCGAACGGGTCCGTGGCCTGATTGGATCGCTCAAGTCAGGCGTGCCAGACCTCGCCGAACGACATCGCGAATACGTGATCGAGGGCCTCAAGCGTCGTGGCCGCCGTGGCCAATGAGCTCCTGCTCGACACCGGCGCGCTCGTGTCGCTCCTGGACCGCAGTCAGACCCATCACGACGCGTGCCGGCGCTTCTTCGACGCGTGGAAGGGTCCAGTCGTGTCGACCGAAGCCATTCTCACAGAAGCCACGCACCTGCTCGCGTCCATCGACGGAGGGGTGACGACGTGCGTCGAGTTCTTCCTTCAGGGCGGAGCCGTCCTTGTGCCGTCCACCCCGGCGTCTCTCACCCGGGTCCGCGTGCTCCTCGCCAAGTACGCCGATCTGCCGATGGATTTCGCTGACGCCACGCTCGTGACGCTGGCCGAAGAGCTGGACAGCGCGCTCGTATTCACGATCGATCGCACGGACTTCTCGGTGTATCGCCTGAAGGATCGAAAACCGTTTCGGATCGTGCCGGAATTGAAGGAGTGAGCCCCACATCTTCAGCACCGCAAGCCGGCGCCGCCCGCTCAACGTATCGGCAACAGAGGCTTCTGTCCGGCGGGCAGGTGCTGATCGAACGCTATTGCCAGCACACCGTCCGCAGAGTGCTGCGCCATCACGCTCACCAGGTCGACGAGGTCTCTCTCCCCGAACACTTTCAAGGCACGCGCGTAGGCCTCTGAGCTCACGTTATGCTTGCTGAAAAGTTCGCGACCGAATTCGATCAGTGTCGCCTCCTTTTCCGGCAGTGCGGCCGGAGGCCTGCGATCGCGGACGATGTCAACGATCGCTGATTCCAGGCCTGCCTTCTGTGCCGCGAGTTCGTTGATCGTCCACTCGTACTGTGCGTCGTGCTCCCGGGCCGTCACGAGGATCGCCAACGCCATCAGGCGCGGCCCCACGCTCGCTTCCAGCGACTGCAGACCTCGACCGTGACGACCGATGTGCCCGGGCCCCGTGCCCTCGGGCGCAAGCTGGCGGCTGTAGAGATTCGGGCTTGCCTCCTGGCCTTGGCTTCTGATCAGCGGAAGACGGCTTCTCGAGTCCTGGTAAATGTCATTGGAAGGAGTAAAAGGAAGAGGCAGGAAC
This sequence comes from Vicinamibacteria bacterium, assembly GCA_041485905.1. Taxonomy (GTDB): domain Bacteria; phylum Acidobacteriota; class Vicinamibacteria; order Vicinamibacterales; family CAVVIG01; genus JAHFUI01. The sequence goes on along the minus strand of JBGPKK010000138.1, from coordinate 6,812 downwards.
TGCTTCCAGCCAGGAGGCATCTGCTGGTTGAAGGCAGTGAGCCTCGCCGCCGTGCCCGAGTACCCAGCCATCAAGTCGAGGATGTCGACCAGATTGCTCTTGCCAAACAGCTTCAATCCCCGCGCGTAGGTTGCCAAGCTCACACGGTGCTGGTCAAAAATCTCGCGGCCCATCTGGATGATGGCCGCTTCCTTCTGCGCGACTCCGGCGATAGGGTTCCGGTGACGGACGATGTTGATGACGGACGGATTCAGCCCGACGGCGACCGCTTCCATCTCATGAAGCGACCACTCGTACGGCTGATCGTGCTCGCGGGCCGTCGTCAGGATCGCGAGTTCTGTGAGCTGACGCCCGACGGGGGATGCCCACCGAACGTTCATTCCTGACGCGTGAAGCCGTATCGCGGCCGCTCCTTGCGGGCTGCCGGGCGAAGCCGCGCCTTTGACGGCTTCGTCGTAAGCTTTTTTGCCCCGCTCGTCCAGGTCGTCTCGTTTGATCGCGGGAAGGCGGTTTCTGGAATCCGGATACACATCCTTGGGAAGTGTTCCCTCAACGCTTCCGCCTGAAGCCCCCTGTTCGGACGAGGCACGGAGGGGGAAGGCCGCCACGACGAGAGTCCACGTGAGCACGATCGCCGTGGCGACAATTCCGCGCATCACCTTTCCTCCTGCGTCACGGGCGTCGGTTTACGCGCCTGAAAAGGGGTTCCTTCTGGCATTCATTTGGCCGGCCGCGGACCGAGATCGTTCCGCACGACCATACCGCCCTTCATGACGAACCTGACCCGTTCCATTTCGGTGACGTCAGCGAGCGGATTCCCCGCGACGGCAACCAGGTCGGCGAACTTCCCCTTCTCCACGCTTCCAATCTTCTCCACCCAGTTGTAGTTCAGCATCGTGGCAGTCGTCAGGAAGGGCATCTGCAGGGCCTGCGCAGGGGTCATGCCCCACTTGACGTAATAGGCGAACTGGTTCCCCTGCTTGCCGTGCGGAATGCTCGCGGAGGTGGCGCCGCTCCCAAAAATAATCGGGACGCCGGCGGCCCGCGCCTTCTTGAAGCTCTGCTCGGCCATGCGCAGGCGGCTGTTCTTGCCGCCTGTGATTCTCAAATCGCCCGCTTCCAAAGACAGCAAATCGTCGATCGTCAGCACGAGCGGCAGCTTTTTCTGGACCAGGATCTTCAACGATTCGTCGTCGAGGTCGGTGAGATGATTGGGCGCGTCGACGCCCGCCGTGAGGCAGCTCCGCTGACCTTCTCCGCCGTAGGTGTGACACGCGACCTTGAGTCCCAGCCGGTGCGCCTCGTCGACAATCGCCTCGACCTCCTCGAGGGTCAAAGACGGACTGGCCACCAGCGTGCCGTCGGGCTTGAACTCGCTGTACTCCGCGCCCACGAAGTCCTGGGTCGTATAAATCTTGATCCAGTCGACCCCGTGCAGCTTCGCCTCGCGCACGGCCGCGCGGCCGAGCCACGGCGAATTGACGTTCTTGTTTTCCGTGAACTCGAAGAGGCGTCCGGGCGGGCTCGAAACGTGGCCGCTCGCTCGCTGGTTGATCGAGGGGCCGGCCACCTGCATGCGCGGGCCCTGAATCAACCCGCTGTTGATCGCGTTGCGGAGATCGACGGTGCCAAAACCGCCGCGCGAGTCCATGTCGACGACCGTCGTGAAGCCGGCCTCCAGGTCGGTCTGTGCATTCGCCACCCCCACCAGCGTGCGGGCCTCGTTGGACGCATTCTCATCGCGGGGAAACACGTGGACGTGCGCGTCGATCATGCCGGGAAGAACGGTCGCCACGCTGAGGTCGATCACTCGTGCGTCGGACGGGACCTGCACGGTCGCACCAACGTCCGCGATCTTGTCGCCGCGGATGAGAATCACCTGATTGTTCAACAACGTTCCCGACTTCGGATCGAACAGGCGACCCGCACGGACGGCGACCACCTGCGTCGGCGACGCGAGGAACTTGGCTTGCGCCGGAGCTCCTCCTCCTCCACGACCCTGGGACCACACGACGGTCCCGGAGACCGCGACCGTTGCGACGAGCAACCCGACGACCGCTCGCATCCCAGTTCGCCAGCGCATGAGTCCTCCTTGACGCAAACGTGGCGCAGCTTACCAAATCCTATCTCTTCGTGCTTTCGTGGCTGGCTGACAAACCAGCCGTACGCTCCACAGCGGGCGCAAGATCGTTGACATCCGTCAGTTTTGGGTCAAACTGTGAGGCGCTTGACGAGAGCCATCCTGTTGGGCTTGTTCGGGTTGACGGCAGTGGGCGCCGGCTACCTGCACGTTCAGGCTGCACCCGCGGCCGTCCCCGCACGCGAGGTCCTCGATCAGTACTGCGTCACCTGCCACAACGCCAGGCTGAAGACCGCCGGACTTCTGCTCGACCAGATGAACGTCGAGCATGTCGGCGATGCCGCCGAGGCGTGGGAAAAAGTGGCGCGCAAGCTTCGCACGCGTGAGATGCCTCCGCCCGGGCGGCCGCGGCCCGATGAGGCCACCTACGGTGCCACGACCTCCTGGCTCGAGACGACACTCGACACGGCGAGCGCCGCCAGGCCCAATCCAGGACGGGTCCCGGTTCATCGGCTGAACCGGACCGAGTATGCGAACGCCGTCCGCGACCTGCTCGCGCTCGAGATCGACGGCCGATCGCTTCTGCTGGCCGACGAGCCGGACCAGCAGGGCTTCGACAATGTCGCCAGCGTCCTGTCGGTCTCGCCTGCCTTGCTCGAGAGCTACCTGTCCGCGGCCTCGACCGTCAGTCGACTCGCCGTGGGCGATCGCTCGATCAATCCCGTCGTCGACACGTTCAAAATCCCGACGGCGTTGGTGCAAGACGATCGGACGAGCGAGGCACTGCCGTTCGGGTCACGCGGCGGCACTGCAATTCGCTATCACTTTCCGCTCGACGGCGAGTACACCGTCAAGGTCGTGCTCAAACGACAACTGTATTTGTATCTGATGGGAATGGGTGAGCCGCACCAGATTGACGTGCGCCTGGACGGCGTGCTCATCAAGCGCTTCACGGTGGGCGGCGAAGGCAAGGGTCTGACGGCGCCCGAGAGCTTCGCAGGGAATACGCAGGGCGAGCCTGAATGGGAAGTCTACATGCACACGGCGGATGCGGGCCTCGAGGTCCGCGTCCCCGTGAAGGCCGGTACGCGAGAGGTGGGGGTCTCGTTCGTCAGAAAATATCGGGAACCTGAAGGCGTGCTCCAGCCACCGCAGCGAGGCTTTGCGCGCACGACCAATGAGCTGTATGACGGCGACCCGGCCGTGGACGCCGTCTCGATCGGTGGTCCGTACCAGGGAATCGGCGCCGTCGACACACCGAGCCGCCGCAAGGTGTTCGTGTGCAGGCCCACCGACAGCGCCTCCGAAGAGCCCTGCGCGAAGAAGATTCTCTCCACGCTTGCCCGCCGAGCCTATCGGCGGCCCGTGGCGGACGCGGAAGTCCAGACGCTGCTCGGTTTTTACAGAGCTGGCCGAGCCGAGAGCGGCTTCGATGCCGGCATCCAACTTGGTCTCCGGCGAATCCTTGCCGCTCCGAGCTTTCTGTTCCGGATCGAACGTGAGCCGGCCGACATCGCGCCGGGCACGCCCTATCGCCTCAGTGATGTCGACCTCGCGTCACGGTTGTCGTTTTTCCTGTGGAGCAGCATCCCAGACGCTGAGCTCCTCGATGCAGCCGTTCGCGGAAGGTTCAAGGACCCGGCGGTGCTGGAGCAGCAGGTTCGGCGCATGCTCCGCGATTCCCGTTCGCAGGCGTTGGTCGACAACTTCGCCAATCAGTGGTTGAAGCTGGGCAAGCTTGCGGGCGTCGTGCCCGACGTGGACGAGTTTCCGGACTTCGACGAAAACCTGCGTGAGGCCATGCGGCAGGAGACGCGGTTGTTCATCGGCAGTCAGCTGCGTGAAAACCGCAGCGTGATGGACTTGTTGACCGCGAACTACACGTTCGTCAACGAGAGGCTGGCGCGGCACTATCAGATTCCCAACATCTACGGAAGCCACTTTCGGCGCGTGACAGTCCAGGATGGGATCCGTGGAGGTCTCCTGGGTCAGGCCAGCATCCTGACGGTCACGTCGTACGCCAACCGCACGTCGCCAGTCGTGCGGGGCAGGTGGCTGCTCGAGAACATGCTCGGTGCGCCGCCTCCGGCGCCGCCACCTGATGTGCCCGTGCTGAAGGAGAGCGGGGTGGACGGTGCGCCTCGGTCGGTACGCGAACGGATCGAGGCCCACCGGAAAAACGCGGGCTGCGCGGTTTGCCACGTGCGGATGGATCCGTTGGGGTTCTCGCTCGAGAATTTTGACGCGCTTGGGAAGTGGCGCGCCGTCAGTGATGGCACGCCGATCGACGCGTCTGCGTCGCTTCCGGACGGAAGCCAGTTTCAAGGCGTGACTGGATTGCGGAAGCTCTTGCTGAGCCATCGAGACGATTTTGTCCGCACCTTCACCGAAAAACTCCTGGCCTACGCCGTGGGCCGTGGCATCGAGTATTACGATCTGCCGGCCGTTCGCAAGATCGCGAGGGCGGCGGCGGCGGATGATCATCGCTGGTCATCCATCATCATGGGCATCGTCGGGAGCGCGCCGTTTGACATGAGTACAAGTGCGTTGCGAGATTAGCGTAGGGCGGACCCTATCGGGTCCGCCTGGCGGGTGGGTCTGATCAGAGCGAAATGAGCGTAGGGCGGACCCTATTGGGTCCGCCTGTTTTCGTCGGAGGAGGCTAGGACATGTTTATTACCAGGATGGCGATGCCCCGCCGCACGGTGCTCCGCGGCATCGGTGCGACCTTGGCGCTGCCTCTGCTCGACGGCATGGTGCCGGCGCTGACCGCCCTTCAGAAGACAGCCGCCAAACCGATCAACCGCTTCGGCGTGATGTATGTCGTGAACGGCATGGTCATGGAGAAGTGGACGCCGGCGGCCGAGGGCGCGGCGTACGAGCTCACGCCGACGCTCGGCCCGCTGGCGCCCTTCCGGGATCAGCTGCTCGTGGTGAGCGGGTTGGCCTGTGTCCCGACCCCCGGACGGCCCGGCGGCGCCCATGCGAAGGCCAGCACGCGGTTCTTGACCGACGTGTCTCCTCCCACGAGCGAGACCTTCCTCGATGCCGGCATCTCGATCGACCAGATCGTCGCGCAGGAGATGGGCAAGTACACGCAGTTGGCGTCGCTCGAGCTGGCCATCGAGTCCGGCGAGACGGCGGGCGCCTGTGACGTCGGCTTTGCCTGCGCCTACACCAACACGATCTCCTGGCGCAGCGCGAATACCCCGTTGCCGACACAGAACAATCCGCGCGCGGTGTTCGAGCGGCTGTTTGGCGATAGCGGAAGCACGGATCCGAAGGCGCGGCTCGCCCGGATCCGGCAGGACAAGAGCGTCCTCGACTCCGTGATCCAGGAGGCCGCACACCTCCAGGGCGCGCTCGGGCAGGGCGATCGTGTCAAGCTGGTCGAGTACCTCGACGCCATTCGTGACGTGGAGCGGCGAATCCAGAAGGCCGAGGAACAAAGCGGTCTGGAGCTGCCTCTCGTCGACCACCCCGCGGGCATCCCGGCCACGTTCGACGAGCATGTGAAGTTGATGTGCGATTTGCAGGTCCTGGCGTATCAGTCCGATCTGACCCGCGTCGTGACCTTCATGCTGGGCCGCGAATTCAGCGGCGTGACGTATCCGCAGATCGGCGTGCCCGACGCGCATCACCCCATCACGCACCACCAGAAGGAACCGGAGAAGGTTGCGAAGGTTGAGAAGATCAACGCCTATCACGTCACGCAGTTCGCGTATCTGCTGGACAAGCTGCGCTCGACGCCAGACGGCGACGGCTCGCTGCTCGACCATGTGATGATGATCTACGGGACCGGCATGGGCGACTGTAACGCCCACGACCCCCGCAACATTCCCCTCGTGCTGGCGGGCGGGGGCGCGGGTCAGCTCAAGGGAGGACGCCACATCCGGTATCCCAAGGAGACGCCGCTGGCGAACCTGCACTTGACGCTGCTGGACAAGTTGGGCGTGCGTTGGGATCGCATCGGCGACAGCACCGGAAGGGTCGACGATCGGGCGCTCTCTGGCTTGTGACCAGGTTGATGACAAGCATTTTGCGTTTTGCGTTTTACGTTCTCCTGCCCCTCGCGGCGAGCGTCGGCCTCGCGGCCGCGGGCGATCTGCGTCTGGTCAATGCGGTCAAGAACAAAAACACAGACGTGGTGCGGGCCCTGCTGAAACAGCGCGTCGATGTGAATGCGCCTCAGGGTGACGGCGCGACGGCGCTTCACTGGGCCGTACATTTCGATGATCTGACCACGGCGGACCTGCTGATTCACGCCGGCGCGCGCGTGAATGCGGCAAACGACACCGGGGTCACACCGCTCTTCCTGGCCTGCACGAACCGCAACGCCGCCATGGTGGAGAAGCTCTTGAAGGCGGGCGCGAATCCGAACGCCGCCCTCTTGAACGGCGAGGACGTGCTGATGACGTGCGCGCGCACCGGCGAGCTGGGAGCGGTGAAGGCGCTGCTGGCGCGTGGGGCCAACGTGAACACAAGAGAGTCGTCTCACGACCAGACGGCGCTGATGTGGGCAGCGGCACAGAAACATCCGCAGGTCGTCGAGGCGCTCGTCGAACGCGGAGCGGACGTTCGGGCCCGCGCGCGCGTCTACACGCAGACCGTCACCAGCGAAGTGACGCAGAGGGCGGGCCGCGAAGAGCTCAACTACACGGTCCCAAGAGGGGGGAGCACGCCCCTGCTGTTCGCGGCGCGGGTCGGCGACGTCGAGTCCGCAAGGATCTTG
>JBGPKK010000137.1:0-12606 GCA_041485905.1 Vicinamibacteria bacterium | reverse complement strand
GACCGGGTAGCTCAGTGGTAGAGCAGCGCACTTTTAATGCGCGGGCCGCGGGTTCGATCCCCGCCCCGGTCACCACATCACGCGTCATGCAGCGCCGCCCGCAGGCGCGCGGCGACAAACGAGAGTCCGTCGAGGCCGGCCGGGATTGCGCCGGCGAACGACATGAACCCGTGGATCGTCTGCTCGAAGCAGCGGTACTCGACGGGAACGCCTGCTGCGGAGAGACGATCGGCGTATGCCTTCCCCTCATCGCGCAATGGGTCGCAGCCCGCCGTCACCACGAGCGCCGGCGGCAATGCCCGCAAGTCACCGGCCAGCGGCGACACGCGTAGGTCGTGAGCTTGTCGTTGTGCGTCGGTCAGGTACAGCGATCCGAACCACTCCATATCGCGGTTGGACAGGAAGTACTCGCCGCCGCCGAACTGAGCTCGTGATGGATAGGCGGCAGCTAAATCGAAATCAACCACTGGGTACACGAGTGCCTGGAAGGCAATCCGTGGCCCCCTCCGTTCTTTCGCGAGCTGACAGACCACGGCGCTCAGATTCCCGCCGGCGCTGTCGCCGGTTACGGCAACGCGGCTTGCATCGCCATGGAGCTCGTGCGAGTGTTCAACCGCCCAACTGACTGCTGCATACGCATCGTCGACCGCCGACGGAAAGGGATGCTCGGGTGCCAGCCGGTAGCCGACTGCGACGACGATGACGTCCGCGTGCTTGCAGTAATAGCGCGCGATGGCGTCGTGAGTGTCGAGATCGCCTGCGACAAACCCGCCACCATGAAAATGCAGCACGATTGGGAGGGATTGGCTCGCGATGATCGGCCGTGGCGTGTAGATCCGGATGTCGATCTCGCCTCCGGGCACCGGGATCGTTCGGTCCGCGACGTGGTGGAGATCCGTCGGCGGCGCGGCGAGCTGCTGAGAGGCCATCCTGATGCTGGCGCGCACTTCGTCGACACTCTGCTCGTACAGCGGCTTGCCGCCCGCGCCGCGCAGGGCATCGAGAAACGTTACGGTCGCGTGGTCGAGGCTCATGGTTAGCGTCGATTCTACTGCGTCGGTTCCGTGGTACGCGTTGTAGTATCTGACTGTACGCGGACGTCCAGGCGGCGCGTGACAAGGGGAAATCATGCACCGGATTCTCAGTGTGCTCGTCGCTACGGTACTGCTGGTGCCCGCCGCGCGCACGTCGGCGCAGCTTCTTAATAAAGACGCGCCGGTCGTGGTCGGTCACTATCACCTCAACGTGACCAGCATCGCCGAGCACAAGAAGTTCTGGGTGGATACGCTTGGCGGGACCGCGGTAACGCCCGACGTCATCAAGTTTCCCGATGTGTTTATCTTCCTGCGTCAGCAGCCGCCGACCGGTCCCAGCCGGGGCACTGCGTTCGATCACATCGGCTTCGCCGCGCCGGACGTCCCCGCCATCGTGGCCAGGATCACCGCGAACGGTTATAAGTTGACCGACGGCCGCGAGCCCGCGCCGGGCGCCGCGCGGGCCGCTGCCTCGGGCGCGCAACCCCAGGGCGGAGCGATTGCTTACGTGCTGGGTCCCGACGGCGTGAAAATTGAGATTGTCACGAATCGAGAGCCCAACGCCCCGCCGTTCAAGCACCACCACGTCCACTTCATCAACAAGCAGTACGTGGAAATGCAGCAGTGGTACATGAAGGCGTTCGACGCCACGCTGCGGCCGGGCCAGACCGACTTCTTCATCGGCGCCGATCTGCCAGGCGTCGGCTACATGCTGAATTTTTTTCGATGGGAAGGGGATCAGAGCATGGTCCCGGTCCCCACGAAGGGCCGCGTCGTCGATCACGTCGGGTTTGAAGTGAAGAACCTCGAGGAGTTCTGCAGGAAACTGGAAGCCAAGGGGATCAAGCTCACGGTGCCGTACCGCAAGGACCCCTCGATGAACAACATGGGAACCGCGTTCATCACCGATCCCTGGGGCACGTCGATCGAGCTGACGGAAGGACTAAACAAGCTTTCCTGACTCGCAGGGCTGAAGCCCTGCGCCACATTTACCGACACGCGATCACGACGTCACGTCACGAGCCGCCGGTGGAGCTGGTGAAGGAACAGCCCCACATCGGTGACGATCCCGAGTGTCTGGCTCGACCCGCGATCAGCCAGTTTCGTGACCACCGCCGGGTTGATGTCCACGCACACCATCCGCACCCACGACGGCAGCATGTTCCCCACTCCGATTCCGTGCAGCATCGTCGACAACACCAGGACGAGCTTCACGCCGTCAAGCACAGCCGCGTACTGATCCTGCGCTTCGAGCAGGTTCATCATCGTCTCGGGCAGCGGGCCGTCATCGCGAATGCTCCCGGCCAGCACGAACGGGACACCGTGACGGATGCATTCGTACATCACGCCCGTCTTGAGCACCCCCTGCTCCACCGCCTGGCGCAGCCCGCCCACACGACAGATCGTGTTGATGGCGCGCATGTGATGGCGGTGGCCGCCTTCGATGGCCTTACCGGTTTCGAAGTCGACCCCGAGCGACGTGCCAAAGAGGGCATTCTCCACGTCGTGAACGGCCAGCGCGTTGCCGGCGAGCAGAACGTCGACGTAGCCGGCGCCGATGAGATCGCAGAAATACGACACGCCGCCCGTATGGATCAACACCGGACCGGCGACAACCGCGATGCGGCCGCCGCTGGCTTTGACGTCGCGCATCATGTCCGCAATCCGCGCGACACCGGCCTCGACGCGGCGCTCGGAAGAAATTTCGTTGGTCATGAACGCGAAGCCGAGGCGATCGCGCTCGCGAAACTCCGGCGCCACCCTGATCCCTTCGACGCCGCAGACGACGGCGTCGCCCGCGCGGACGTCGCGCAGCTTGCGGCACAGCGCACGGCCGGTCTCGATCACGACGACGGAATCCATGCGCTGATACTCCACCTCGACCCACTGCCCCGCGTGCCGGACGAACGTCCGGTGGTTCGTCGTCGAGTAGAAATCGGCAGGCACGCAGCCGTCCTTGTCGGCGGCGGTGGCTGATGCGTCGTGACTGCTCGCAATCCTGCAGCCGAGCGCGACGAGGCCTTCGAGGACCTGCTGCAACGCGGCCTCGTCGGGGGCCGTCACTCGCATCGAGATGAACGAGGGCTCTTCGTTGGTCCGTCCAATCGTGAACCGCAGCACCTCGAACGAGGCGTTGCCTTTGATGACCGTGTCGAAGACGACGTTGAGCAGCTGAGAATCGATCAGATGGCCTTCGGCTTCGACAACCTCCGACGGCCGTTCGCGCGTTTCCATGACGGCGATCATATGATAGGTGGCCATGCCGGCTCACACGGTGGCCCTCGCTGCCATCACCCTGGCGGCGGCGATCGTCAACGGCGCCCTCGGGTACGGGTTCTCGTCGATCACCGTGCCTCTGGCGCTGCTGTTTCTCGCCAACCGGGTGCTCAACCCGGCGATGGTGCTGATCGAGGTGGCGCTTAACGCCTACGTGCTGTGGGTGAACCGCGGCGCGCTCCCGAAGATCTGGCGCCGCATGATGCCGATCGTGTTCGGCCTCGTGCCGGGAATCGTGATCGGGACCTACGTGGTATCGCAGGTGCATCCGGGCTGGCTGCGGTTCTACACGTATCTGGCCCTGTTGCCGCTCATTCTGTTGCAAGCCGCCGGCTATCGGCGCCCGATCAAGTCCGAGCGATCGATCGGACTCGCGTTCGGCGGCGGCCTGGGCGTGCTCTATTCGGTCACGACGATCTCGGGCCCGCCGCTCGCCGTGATGCTGAACAATCAGGGACTCGCGAAGCGCGAGTTCCGCGCCGCGCTGGGATTCATCCGGCTGGCGGAATCGACGATGACGGCGGTCGCGTACTTCTACGCGGGCCTGTTCACCTTCAACAGCATCATCCTGATTCCGCAGATTCTGCCCGGCGTCGCGATTGGGGTGCCCATCGGCGCGTTCGTCATTCGCCACGTGCGGTCGGAGACGTTCCGGCGGGTGTGTATGAGCTTCGACGCGTGGGTGGTCGCGTTCGGGATCTCCACGCTGCTGCGCGACCTGCAGCTGGTGACGAGCAATGCCGCCTATCTGGTGCTGGCGGCCGTGGTGCTCATCGACGCGGCGATGCTGTTCAGGTTCTTCTCGACCCAGGCACGAACCGACAGCGAAAATGCGTCGATTCCGGCCAATTTGACTTCAGCGAGCCAAGATGTAAGATACTAGGACATTCATGTTTCCAGCCGGCCAGGCCTGCGCGTGTTGTTGCACTTGTACGAGGACCGTCAAGGTCCCCGCGCCATCGGTCTTGCCGTTCGACTAACGAACATCCGCTCATCAAGCACACGCGGAAGAGATCGAAGAGCCCGGGGCAAACCCCCGGGCTTTTGTTTTTATGTCCACTACTCTAGCCTTCGCACCCACGCCCGATCGCGCGACGATGCCGCGCCTGGACCATTTGCGCGAGCTGGAAGCGGAAAGCCTTCACATCATTCGCGAAGTGGTCGCCGAATTCGAGCGTCCGGTCATGCTCTATTCGATCGGGAAGGATTCGTCCGTGCTGCTTCGGCTCGCCCAGAAGGCGTTTCACCCCGGGCCGATCCCGTTCCCGCTGCTCCACGTCGACACCACCTACAAGTTCCGCGAGATGATCGAGTTCAGGAACTGGTACACGGCTGAAATCGGCGCGCATCTCATCGTCCACACCAACGAGGAAGCGATCACCGACGGCACGCAGCCCTTTCTCGTCGGCACTCAGCGCTGCTGCGGGCTGCTCAAGACCAAATCGCTCCTCGATGCCCTGGAAGCCGGCGGATTCGATGCGGCGTTCGGCGGCGCGCGGCGCGACGAGGAACGATCGCGCGCGAAGGAGCGGATCTTCTCGCTGCGCGACGCCAAAGGCCAGTGGGACCCCAAGAACCAGCGGCCCGAGCTGTGGAACCTGCTCAACGGGCGCATCAGGCCGGGTGAAAGCATTCGCGTCTTCCCGCTCTCGAACTGGACCGAGATCGACGTGTGGCAGTACATCCACGCCGAGAACATCCCGATCGTCCCGCTCTACTTCGCGAAAGAGCGCGAGGTGGTTGTGCGAGGCAACTCGCTGATCTTGCTCGAGCAGCCGTTCGTGCCGCTCCTGCCTGGTGAGCGGCCGGCCATGGTGAAATGCCGCATGCGTTCGCTCGGCTGCTCGCCGTGCACGGGCGCGGTCCGGTCGGACGCCGATACCGTCCCGAAGATCATCGCGGAGCTCGTCGCCGCGCGTCATTCGGAACGCCAGCTTCGCATCATCGATCACGATCAGGACGGATCGATGGAGCTCAAAAAGCGCGAAGGGTATTTCTGATGGCGGGTCTGCTGCGCGTCTGCACGGCCGGCAGCGTCGACGACGGCAAGAGCACGCTGATCGGGCGGCTGCTGCACGATTCGCGATCCGTGTACGAGGACCAGATCAAATCGGTCGAAGTCGCCTCGAAGAATCGGACGGCGGGGCCGATCGATTTCTCGCTGTTCACCGACGGCTTGAAAGCGGAGCGCGAGCAGGGCATCACGATCGATGTCGCCTACCGCTACTTCGCGACGGCGCGCCGCAAGTTCATCCTCGCCGACACGCCGGGGCACGAGCAGTACACGCGCAACATGGCGACCGGCGCATCCACCGCCGATCTCGCGATCCTCCTGGTCGACGCGCGGCACGGCGTGCGCGTGCAGTCGAAGCGCCACGCCCGCATTGCGCGGCTCCTGGGCATCACGAATTTCGTCCTGGCGATCAACAAGATGGACATGGTCGACTTCGACCGCGGCGTGTTCGACACCATCTGTGACGATTTCGAAGAGCTGCTGCACGGCGCGCGGCTGCATGCGATTCCGCTGAGCGCGCTCCACGGCGACAACGTCATCACGCTCAGCACGCGGACGCCCTGGTTCGAGGGACCGAGCCTGCTCGAGTACATCGAGACCGTCGAGGTCGATCGCGACGTCACGGCGAAGCCGTTCCGGTTCCCGGTGCAGCTCGTGCTGCGGCCGACCGACGATTTCCGCGGGTACGCGGGACAGATCGTGTCGGGCACCATCCGCCGCGGCGACCCGGTGACCGTCTGGCCGTCTGGCCGGACCACGCGCGTCGCCCGCATCACCGCCTGGGACGGCGATCTGGAGGTGGCGTACGCGCCGATGTCGATTACGCTGGTGCTGGAACACGAGCTCGACGTCAGCAGAGGCGACGTCCTTGCGGTCGGAGAGGTCGAGGTCGGGCAGCGGTTCGAAGCCGAGATCGTCTGGATGGACGAGCGGCCGCTCGATCCGGCGCGCGTCTACATGCTGAAACACACGACGCGGACGGTCAGCGCCGAAGTCGATCATGGTCTCGTGATGAATCAGATCGGCACGACGACGGTCACCACGGCACGGCCGCTGATCTTCGACCGTTATACCGACAATCGCGGGACCGGCAGCTTCATCCTGATCGATCCCGCGACCAACTTCACCGCTGGAGCCGGCATGATTGTGAACCCGGCCCGCCAGCGGAGCGCAACCGCAGCGCGACCGAGCGCCGCCCAACGGCTGGCCCGGCTGGCGAGGGCGGCGGCGTCCGACGCCGAGGCGACAGAGGCCGTCCGCCGCGCGCTCGAGGAGATCCTCACGTGACAGTCGACAGTCGACAGCCTGCCGCGCCGGAGCTCGCGCCGGGTCCCCGCGCGAGCGAAGGCGGGATCATCGCGAACGCTCTCGCGAAGGCGGGCACGCCCTGCCTCACCTGCAGCTTTCAGGCGGAAGATGTCGTGGTCCTGCACATGCTGCGTGAGCTCAAGCCGGATATCCCGGTCCTGTTCCTCGACACGGTGCACCATTTCTCGCAGACCTACGCGTATCGCGACGAGCTCGCCAGCCGGTGGAACCTGAATCTGATCAATCTGCGTGCGGCCGAGCCGTCCCAGGGCCTGTGGCAGACCAGCACCGACTCCTGCTGCGCCCGCCACAAGGTGGAACCGCTCTTCTCGGCGCTCGAGGCCTACGACATCTGGTTCACCGGGCTCCGTCGTCAGCAGTCCGCGTCGCGCGCGAACCTGGCCGAGGTCGAGCCGTTCCGCCTGCCGTCGGGCAAGGCCATCACGAAAGTGAGCGCCCTCGCCGCCTGGACGACGAGGGACGTCTGGATGTACGCGAAGGCGCACGACATTCCCTTGTTGCCGCTGTACGAGCTCGGGTACACCAGCATCTGCTGCGAGCCGTGCACCTCGCTGCCGCTCGATCCTAACGATCCGCGCTCGGGCCGATGGCAGGGTCAGAAGCTGGAATGCGGCATCCACATTCAGCCGGTCAAGGACTGACAGTCGACAGTCAACCGATAGACTGACGACCGACGACTGGCGACCGACGACTGGTTGGCTTGCGTGGGGCGGCCCCGCTGGTAAGATGGACTGACATGAGAAAGCATCTTGCCGTCGCGCTGTTGGTCGGCCTTGCCGCGTTTGGTTGCAAGGGACCGACAGACCCGTCACAAAACCGCGTCGAGATGTTCATGGGCACTGTGCAACCGGGTAGCGCTGATAATCCCAAGACGGTCACGCTTTCAAACCTGGGCGAATTCAGCGTCAGCATGACCGCGTTGACCCCGGGGAACGTGTACGTCGGCATGGGGTGGGGTCTGATGTCGGGAAATAGTTGCTCACTGCAACAAACCAACGCCGTGGGCCCCGCCAATATCGGGAAGACCTCTCTCTCTGGCCAGGTGCTGCTGAGGGGCGACTACTGCGTGGTGGTGTTCGACGCGTCGCTCAACTTCGCCGGCTTCCCTGCCTTGACAGTCGCCCAGAACTATACGGTTCAGGTCAGCCATCCCTGAACGATCCGCGACCATTCGGTCTGCCCTTCGTAGGGCGGACGTTATCAGGTCCGCCGCTCGTGGTGACAACCAAAGCCGAGCGCCGACAAGGCGCGAAGGCACAGGTGGCGGGGGTGGGGCCCCGCCACAAATAAGATAACGTGACGATCGAGTCGAGAATCGACGACCTGTACGGGAAACCGCTCGATGAGTTTCTCGCGGGGCGATCCGCGCTTGCCTCCGAGCTGAAGGGCGCCGACGCGCGGCGCGTCCGACAGCTGAAGAAGCCGACCAGCGTGCCGTGGGCGGTCAATCAGGTGTACTGGCACGCGCGCGCCCTCTTCGATCGCGTGCAGCGAAGCGGAGGCGAGCTGCGGCGCGCCCAGATCGCGGCGCTCGAAGGACGCTCGGCCGATGTGCACGGCGCCGCTGCCGCGCATCGGAAAGCCATTGCATCGGCTGTGGAGCGCGCCATCCAGCTTGCTGAGGCCGCGGGTGTCCATCCAGGCCGCGCCGGGCTCGCGCGTACATTCGAAACTCTGTCGCTCACATCCACACCCGACGAGCCACCTGGACGCCTCACGCACCCACTTCAGCCAGGTGGATTCGAGATGCTCGCCGGTGTGAAGGCGACGCTCAAACCGACCGTTCCGAAAGCAGGGCACGCGGCCTCGACGGTCCAGCAGGGCCCGTCAACGCCCCGGTCAAGGACGTCAAGCTCGAGGCCTGCGCCTGTGGACGCGAAACGTCTCGCGGCCGCGGAGCGCGCGCGACAACTGCAAGAGGCGGCGGCCGCACGCCGGCGCGCGGCGGCGATCAAGCAAGCGGAAGCCGCCGTCGAACGCGCACAGTCGCGGGCATCACAGGCCGAACGCGTCTTCGAACAGGCGAAGCAGGATCTGGACAGCGCGAAGCGCGCGCTCTCCAATCTGCAATCTTAAATCTGCAATCTGCAATGCCGTCCCGTGTAGTATTCCCGCATGTACACGCTCGTCCTCTCGTTGCATTCCTGGTTGCGGTGGATCGCGCTCGTCGCCGGCGTCGCCGCGACCATCACCACGCTCGCGGATCGGTCTAAAACTGTCGCTCCGGGCCGCGCCGACATGTGGGGCCTGATCCTGATGATGATGCTGGACATCCAGCTGCTGCTCGGACTGCTGCTCTACCTGGTGGTGAGCCCGAACATGCAGGTGATCCGCGAGAACTTCGCCCTCGCAATGCGGGATGCCGGCCTGAGATTTTTCGCCGTCGAACACGCCGCGATGATGCTCGCCGCTGTGGTCGTCGTCCACGTCGGACGCGTGCTGGCGCGGAAGGCGCCCACGGCGGACGCGAAGCGGATGCGAATGCTCCTGTGCTTCGGGTTCGCGACCGTGCTCATGGTGCTCGCGATCCCCTGGCCGGGAATGGCGAGCGGCAGACCGCTCTTCCGCTTATAATCGCGGCCTCCCAATATGTGGATACTGCCGTTGCTGCGGGCCTGGGCGTCGCAAATTACGGCCCTCGTCTGGCTGGTGCTCGCGTTCATCTCCGCCGTCGTCGAAGTGTCGGTTCCGCACTTCGGCTTCGCCTTCGTTGGCGCCGGCGCGATCGTGGCGGCGGCGGCGGCGTTTTTTGGTTTCAGCGTTGAAGTGCAGTTCCTCGCGTTCGTCGTCGTGATGACCGGGTCGATCGTGCTCCTGCGATCGCGTCTGCTGGCTGGCCTGTCCGGACGAGGAGTGCCGTCTCGAACCGAGCCGCTGATCGGCCGGCAGGGAGTCGTGACGCACGACATCGACCCGACGATTGGCACGGGCCGCGTCAACGTCGGTGGGCAGGATTGGGCCGCCCGCAGCGCCGCCGCCATCACGATCGGAACGAAAGTCCGCGTCGTCGGCGCCAATGGCATCGTGCTGGAGGTTACGAGCGAATGATAGATATCCTGACGAACAACATCGTGCTCCTGGGGCTGGCGATCTTCGTGGTGATCGTCCTGATGCGGACGATCAAGATCGTCCCGCAGAAGCAGGTGAAGATCATCGAACGGCTCGGCCGCTACCACCGCACGGCCGAGGCCGGCCTCAACACCATCGTGCCCTTCCTCGACGCGGTCCGCGACACAATCGACCTGCGCGAGCAAATCACGAAAATCGAGCCGCAGTCGGTCATCACGCGCGACAACGTCACGATGGAAGTGGACGCCGTCATCTACGCCGTCGTCGTCGATCCGGTGCGGGCCACGTACGAAGTGCAGAACCTGAGATGGGGCATCGAGCAGCTGACGCTGTCGGCGCTGCGTAACGTCATCGGCGCACTGGATCTCGATCACACACTCACCTCGCGCGACGCCATCAACACGCAGCTGCGGGCCGCGCTCGATACGGCGACCGAGCAGTGGGGCGTCAAGGTGATGCGGATCGAGCTCAAGAACATCGTGCCGCCGGAAGAGATCCGGCTGACGATGGAAAAGCAGATGACCGCGGAGCGGACCCGGCGCGCCGTCGTCACGACCGCGGAAGGCGAGAAAGCCTCTGCTATTCTGCGGGCCGAAGGTCAGAAGCAGTCGCAGATTGTCAACGCGGAAGGCAACAAGCAGTCGGTGATTCTGGCCGCCGAGGGTCAGGCCGAGGCGCGTCTGCGCGTCGCGCAAGCCGAAGGGCAGGCCATTCAGGTCCTCGCGCAGGCGCTCGGCGCGACCAGCAATCCTGCGCAGTACATGATCGCGAAGAGCTATCTCGACGCGCTCGGCCAGATTGCCACCAACGCGCAGAAGCTCGTGTTCCTGCCGTACGAGGCGAGCGGCATTCTGGCGTCGCTTGGCGGCATCCGCGAGCTGCTCCAGGCATCGACGCCACAGAAATAGCGCAGCGTCCGGCCGGACCTCCTGCTCCTCCACCATCGCGAATGCGGGTAGTGGGTCAGTTTCGCGTGGCCGGCCGAGGGACCTCGGGCCGCGCCGCCCGACCGTCGCGTGGAAAACGCATCTCCCGGCCGACGCTGTCGCACGCCGCCTCCCGGACCGCCGCGGGAGCGGGAGCGTCCGACGCGGAGGACGCGCTGTCCGGCGCGCAGACATGGAGGCGAACGCCGAGGCCAGGGCAGGGCATCCTGGATGAGACGCGACGCCGAAACTCAAACTGACCCAGTACCCGAATGCGCGACCCGAACGCGTTCGTATCGCCATGTTATGATTCGAGATTCACGCCTTCAGTCCCCATCGTCCAGAGGCCCAGGACGTGGCCCTTTCAAGGCCAAAACACGGGTTCGAATCCCGTTGGGGACGTACCCCCTTCCTGTCCATTCCCGCGAGAAGAGCCCCGCCAGCGTGCCTTCGCCCGTCAACCGCCAGCGGTTCGGCGCGACCGGCGCGAACGTGACGCGACCGTTCAGCAACGACGACACGATCGGCCGCGCGTGTGTCGGATCGTCGGCCAGGACGCGCCGCCACGAGGTCGCCAACGTCAGGAGTTAATCGCGGACGCGTGTCGTGTCTCCGGCCGCTAGGCGCCGCTCAGCGCGCATCGCCTGACGCTCCGCGTCCAGCGTCGACCGGGTGGCTTCGCGTGCCTGGAGCGCCGTCAGCAGCCCGTCGAGCTGGCCTCCGGACGCGATCGCCGCCACGATCCGCGCGCGTTCCTGATCGATCGTCGCGATCTGCGCCTCGATCGCCGTGACTCGATCCGCCGTGCCGTCCCCTTGGAGCAGTCGCACCGCCTCGTCTACCCCGCCCTCGATCATCGACTGATCGAGCACGTCATCGAGCAAGGCCTCGATCACGAAGTAGTCGGCCTCCGTCATCGGCACGTCGGCCCGGTTCTGGCAAATGCCCCGCTCGTGAAACCCTGAACAGCCGTACAGGCGCTTGCGACTCGCGCCGTGGCTCCGCGACACCACGTGCAACGTCCCGCCACACGCCCCGCAGAGCGCCAGATTCGTGAGCAAGTATTTCGACGGATTGCCGAGCGCCGGCCGGCCGAACGTTTCCCCGCCCGTCGCTCGCATGTAGACGGCCCGGGCTCGTTCGATCCGGGCATGCGCCGCGGTCCAGACGTCTTCGTCCACGATCCGGAGAGCCGGCGCCGGAATGCTCAGCCAGTCGGCCGCCGGCCGCGCCGCCTGCTGCTGGATGCCCCACCGGTTGCGCTTCCGGGTCCGGTTCCAGGCGATCGTGCCGCGGTACACCTCACGGAACAACACCTCACGAACCGAGGTCGGCGCCCAGGTCTGCGACCGTCCGCATTGCGCCCGCGGCGACGGCGCGCCATCTGCGTTCAGGATCTTCGCGATCGCTTTCACGCCGTGCCCCTCGACGGACAGCACGAAGATCCGACGGATGACCGCGGCTTCTGTCTCGTTGATCTGCCGCTCGACGTGCGACCGCTTGCCGCCTCCTCCCTCAATGTCGATGTTGTCGTACCCGAACAGCCGGCCGCCGGTGACGTGGCCCGCCTTCGCCTTCCGCAGCATCGCGTCGTAGGTGCGCTGCCGCGCCTTCTCGCGTTCGAGTTCGTCGGCGAACGCGGTCAACGACAACATCACCTTGTCGATCGGATTGTCGAGCGTGCGCTCCCGGTCCTCTAGATAGAGCCACACGCGGACGCCGGCTTGCACGAGCTGCTTGAGCGCGTAGCTGACTTCGATGCTTTCACGGCCGAGCCGCGATTCTTCTGACATCACGAGCACCTGAAACGCCGGCCGCGGTTTGAGGCTGTTCATCAGCCGCAGGAAGGCCGGTCGGTTCGCAAACTCGGCGCCCGAGATCCCATCGTCGACGTACACCTGCTCGTCGGCGACGACCCAGCCTTTCGACGTCGCGTACGCGCGCGCGTGGTCGATCT
>JBGPKK010000136.1:0-12708 GCA_041485905.1 Vicinamibacteria bacterium | reverse complement strand
CGGTCGGCTCGAAGATCACCGGCAAGGTGCGCAACCTCACCGAGTTCGGCGCGTTCGTCGAAGTCGAAGAGGACATTGACGGGCTGATCCACATCTCCGACATGTCGTGGAGCAAACGGATCAAGCACCCCTCAGAAGTCCTCAAGAAGGGGGACGTCGTCGAGGCGATGGTGCTCAACATCGACGCCGAGAATCAGCGGCTGTCGCTCGGGCTCAAACAGCTGGCGACCGACATCTGGGACGACTTCTTCACACGCCATCACGTGGGCGACACGATCGAGGGCAAGGTCGTGCGCATGACCAACTTCGGCGCGTTCGTGGAGCTCGACGAGGGCATCGAGGGGTTGATTCATGTGTCGGAGTTCGACGATTCGCCGGCGGCCGGCAAGGAAGGGAAGATCGAGCTCGTGGTGAGCGAAAGCTACCCGATGAAGATCATCAAGCTGGCGCCGGCGGAGCGGAAGATCGGCCTGTCGATTCGCGCGCTCAAATCGGATGAATTCCGGACCGACTGGGAGGCGTATCAGGAAGGCGAAGGGTCCGGCACGGCGACGCTTGGCGATCATTTCCGGAATAGGTAGGTAAAAAGGGCAAAGAGCACAGGGCAAAGGGCAAAGACACGGAACACTTTGCCCTCAGCCCTCTGCCCTCAGCCCTACGGGGAGCGAGCCATGACAGGCGGCAGCATGACCAAGGCGGAGCTCGTGGAGGAAGTCTCACGGGTTTCGGACCTGACGAAGAAACACTCGGAAGTGATCGTCGACACGGTCTTCAAGAGCATCATCGACGCCCTCCATCGCGGCGAGAAGATCGAGCTGCGCGGGTTCGGCAGCTTTCGGCTGCGCAAGCGCGAGCCGCGAAAAGGCCGGAATCCGAAAACCGGAGACAAGGTTGATGTGCCGCCGAAGAAAGTGCCGTACTTCAAGCCCGGCAAGGAGCTCAAGGAGCTGATCAACCGCGAGGTCACGCCCGCGGTCGCTTCGCCTGCCGGCGGCACGGTCGTGCCGCCGGACGCACTCGCGGTCTAACCAAGAGGCTGGAGGCTTGGGCCTGGAGGCTGGAAAAACCTCCGGTGTTCTACCAGCCTCTAGCTCCCAGCCTCTAGCCTCCAACCTTCGACTGTGGAACGTCTTTGGTCTCCGTGGAGATTGTCGTACGTGACGGGAGCGGCTGGCAGCACCCCCGCAGGCTGCATCTTCTGTGATGCCGCCTCCCCATCGCCGGCCGGACGCGACGACCTGATTCTCATCCGCGGCGCCGCGTCCTACGTCATCCTGAACCGCTATCCCTATAACAACGGCCATCTGATGGTCGTGACCAATCGTCACGTCGCGACGCTTCGTGCGGCGACGCCGAACGAGTTAACCGAGCTGATGCGGCTCACGCGACACGCCGAGATCGCGTTGTTCGAGGCCTACACGCCGCAGGGCATCAACATCGGCATCAATCTGGGCCGGCCCGCCGGCGCGGGTATCGTCGATCACCTGCACGTGCATCTCGTGCCGCGGTGGACCGGCGATACCAGCTTCATGTCGGTGGTCGGCAACGTGCGCGTGCTGCCTGAAGAGCTGAACCAGACCGCCGAGCGGTTACGGCCGATCTTCGAGCGTCTCGCCGGAGAAGACACCTAGGAACACCAAGGACACAAAGGACACAAAGGATCAAACCTTCGGGTGTTAACCTTTGTGTCCATGGTGTCCTTCGTGTTGATCCTGCGATGATCCTCGAGCTCAGTGCGGAGCAGCTCGCTTTCAAAGCATCCACCGAAGCCTTCGCGCGCGAGGTCGTGGCGCCGCGAGCGGCGGCCATCGATGAGACCGGCGACTATCCTGTCGACGTGATGCGCGCGGCGGGTAAGCGCGGTCTGCTCGGCGTCACGATTCCGAAGGCGTGGGGCGGCGCCGGCCTGGACTACGTCAGCTACGCCCTTGCGATCGAAGCGATCGCGCGGAGGAGTGCGACCGTAGCGGTCGCGCTGTCGATCAACAACTCGCTCGTCGCCGAGCTCATCGCCCACGCGGGACACGGACCGCAGAAAGAGCAATGGCTGCGCAGGCTCGCCAGCGGCGACGCCATCGGCTCGTTCGCGCTGTCGGAGGCCGATGCGGGCACCGACGCCGCTAATCAGAAAACCAGAGCCACCCAATCCGGCGACCACTATCGCATCACCGGCCGCAAGGTGTGGGTCGCCAACGCCGACGCCGCGTCGGTCGCGATCGTCTTCGCGTCGACGCGTCCAGGTCTGCGCGGCAAAGGCGTGACGGCATTCCTGGTGCCGATGAACACGCCGGGCATGACGCGTACGGCGCGAGCCGACTCACTCGGCGTCCGCGGGCTCGGGTGCCAGGACCTCGATCTCGATATCACCGTCGACGAAGCGCATGTGCTTGGCCCGGTCGACCAGGGCTTCGGTCTCGCCATGTGGGCGCTGCAGGGCGGGCGAGTGGCGATCGCGGCGCAGGCGCTGGGCATCGGCGAAGCGGCGCTCGACGAGGCGCTTGCGTATGCGAAGCGGCGCGAGGTGTTCGGCCAGCCGATCGCGAATTATCAGGCCATCCAGTGGATGCTGGCCGACATGGCCACCGAGCTCGGTGCGGCGCGCATGCTCACGTGGAAAGCTGCGGCCGCCAAAGATCTGCAGAGCGCAGACATGATCGACGCGTCGATGGCCAAGCTGGCGGCTTCAGAAGCGGCGCACAAAGCGGCCGATAGAGCGATGCAGATTCTGGCATCGGAAGGGTACCGCCGCGGGTCCACCGTCGAGCGGCTGTTCCGCGACGTGCGGGCCACGGAGATTTATCAGGGGACGTCTGAGGCTCAGCGGATGATCATCGCCGCGAGTATCCTCGCGAACGGATAGGCGGATAACCGGACCTGATTAACGTCCGCCCTGCAAATGGTCGGTACGTAGGGCGGGCCTTATGAGGCCCGCCGACGAGGATCCCATGAATCGAAAATTGAATCGTCGCGATTTCGTCCGAGCCACGACAGCCGCGGGGGTTACCGCCGCGGCAGCGTCACGAACGCTCTTCGCGGGGCAGGGGCCTGTCGTCCTCACGCCGAAGAGCGTGAAGCCGGTCGTCGTCTCGTCCGCCAACGGCAACCGCTACAAGAACGGCGGTCCGCAGACGTCGGTCGAAAAGGCGTTCGCGATGATCACGTCAGGCTGGGATGTGCTCGACGCCCTCATCGCCGGCGTCAACATCCTCGAGCTCGATCCGGAAGATACGAGCGTCGGGTACGGCGGCTTGCCGAACGCGGATGGCATCGTCCAGCTCGATTCATCGTGTATGCACGGGCCGAAGAAGCGCGCCGGCGCCGTGGCCGCGCTCGAAGGCGTGCGGACGCCTTCAAAGGTCGCACAGCTCGTGATGGAGCAGACCGACCATCACCTCCTCGTCGGCAAGGGCGCACAGGACTTCGCACGCGCCATGGGCTTGAGGATCGAAGACGATCTGAACACCGACAAGTCACGGAGCCAGTGGCTCGAATGGAAGCGCCGGACGGACCCGCTGCACTACCTCGATCCAAAAGCGCGAGCACAGGCCTGGTACGACGCCGGACTGCAGATGGTGCGCGAAGGACTCATCGATCCGGATCACTATTGGGGCACCATCAACTGCGACGGGATCAGCCCAAAGGCCGAGATCTGCGGCGTGACGACGACAAGCGGGTTGGCGTGGAAGATTCCTGGACGCGTCGGCGACTCGCCGATTCTGGGTGCCGGGCTGTACGTCGACGGCGAGATCGGCGCAGCAGGTTCCACCGGCCGCGGCGAAGCCAACCTCTACCATCTCTGCTCGTTCTTCATCGTGGAGGAAATGCGCCGCGGCGCGCATCCGAAAGACGCTGGCGTAGCCGCGTTGAAGCGCGTGGCGAAGAGCACGGTCGAGAAGCGGCTGTTGAACTCGAAGGGGCAGCCCAACTTCGGCCTGAATTTCTACGTGCTCAACGCGAAGGGCGAATACGCGGGCGTGTCGATGTACGCGGCGCAGTACGCCGTCTGCACGGAAAACGGTCCGCAAACGCTCGACTGCGACCCGCTCTATTCGGGGCAGCCGACCGATTAGCGTCCTGGGCGGACCTGATGAGGTTCGGCGACCAGCGTTACGCCGGGCGGGGCACGATCCCCTCTTTAAACGTTCCCGTCCCAACCTCCGCCGATTTCCCCTTCGGGATGCTGAGCGTCGTCCACGCGGGAAACGCGAGGTGACGCGCGACGAACACGATTTGTCCAACGTGATACGCCGTGTGCGTCGCCAATCGATTCAGCGCCTCAACCACGAGAAATGGCTCGCGGCGGATATAAACGGTTCGGTCGAGATCCTCAGGCGTCAGCGCTTCAATTGATCCCATCGCGATCGCCCACGCGTCATTCCACTCCTTCAACATCTCGTCGCGCGACCGCGGCTGCGGCATCTCGAACTCGGCGTCACGATTTCTATCTGGCTTCTCGCCGTCGGTCGTCAGGAAATCGCGGAAGCGCGACCGCAGGTTGCCGGCCACGTGCTGGACGATGACGGCGATGCTGTTCGAGTCGGGATCGATCTGCTTGTGAAGATCCGCGTCCGCTTTCACCTGCGCGATGGCGCGGTCACCCAGTGTCTTGTAATTACGGTAGGTCCTGACGATGTCTTTGAGGTACGTGTTGCGCAGTTCCATGACCGAGTCTCTCCCCCTTCGAGGTGTCAGTCTTCCGTGGGATGGTCGGCGCGATCGATCACGAGAACGTTGACCGGGTCCCGCTCGGAGCGCAGTTTCAGCCCGAGCTGTTCTTGCACCGCCGTGAAGATCGAAGGACCGTCAGCGGCGGAGGATCGACCGGCAGAAGCCTCGCCCGGCCGGGAGGGCTGATCGGGCGTCCATTCAAGGTCCAAGTCGAAGACTCCCGTGAGGCCGCTGCGATCCAGCACAACACGGCCGATCGATTCCGGAAAGCTTGTCGCCAGCGTTGACATCGTCACGGCGTGTCCCGTCATGCGGCCGGGGCCGGATCTGGTGAATCCGCCGCAGGGCACGCCCCCGGACGTGGGTTGTGGCGGGCGACGTCCGGCATCGGAGAGCGCGACGCAATCGGTGTCGGTCTTGCGAAGCTGTGGACCAAGCTTTCCATCGCGCCTGGCGGTGACGAGCGCGTACACGGGTAGCGCCCGGCTTTCGGTGTGAGTGGTCAGCTTGAATCGATCGGCCAACAGCCTGCGCACCATCAACCGAACCTGCTCGATCGCGTCGATGTCCAGGCGGCGGGCGGCGCCCGCGGCGCGGTCCGCATCGAGTCCGGCAGGCATGCCCTCCGCTTTCGCGACGACGTCGAACCGATCCGAATTGATCCAACTCGGCCCGCCGGCGATTTGGGAGTCGTGCCGTAAATGGCCGTCCGGAAGTTGATACGCAAACTGAACGAGGTCTCGCACCGTCGCATATGTAGCGGTGAATCCGCCACCGGGTCTCAAATCAAAGGTCCGTTCCCCATCGCGTGAGGTATTCGGTTTGACGGATGCCACCTCGAAGTCGTGACTCGCGGGAGTTTGCGCCGGGAGCACCGCTCCCACACCGCCCACGACCGAAATGATTCCAATCGCCCAGACGACTCGCGAAGTCGCCATGACGCACGTCCTTCCAGTTACCCAATGATCTGCTTCGCAATCGTCTGGAGCTGCAGGTTCGACGTGCCCTCGTAGATCTGTCCGATCTTCGCGTCGCGAAACAGCTTCTCGACCGGGTAATCCTTCACGAAGCCGTAGCCGCCGTACAAATTGACGGCCAGCGACGTGACGCGTTCGGCGACTTCAGACGAGAACAGCTTGCACATGGCGGCCTGCGTCAAAAATCCTTCGCCGGCGTCGCGCAGCCGCGCCGCGTTATAGACCATCAAGCGCGCCGCTTCGATCTCGGTCGCCGCGCGGGCAATCTGATGCTGGACCGCCTGAAAGTCGGCCACCGCTTTGCCAAACTGCGTCCGCTCTTTCGTGTACGCGATCGCATGATCGAGCGCGCCCTGCGCCAGGCCGATCATCTGCGCGCCGATGCCGATGCGCCCTTCGTTGAGCGTCTCGATGGCGACTTTGTAGCCTTTGCCCACCTCGCCCAGGACCTGCGTCCGGGGCACTCGACAGTCCTCCAGGATGAGCTCGCACGTGCTGCTGGCGCGAATCCCGAGCTTGTCTTCCTTGCGGCCGACCGCCAAGCCAGCCGACCCGCGCTCGATGAGAAAGGCGGTCACGCCGTGGTAGCCCGCGGCGGGATCGACCGTCGCGAACACGATGAAGAGATCCGCTTCGTTGGCGTTGGTGATCCACAGCTTGCGGCCGGTGAGCGTCCACTCGCCGCCGCCGCCGGGGCGCTCGATCGCGCGCGTGCTCATCGCGAAGGCATCGCTGCCGGAACCGGCTTCCGACAGGGCGTAGGCTCCGATCGTCCCGGACGCCAGCTTCGGCAGATACCGCCGCTTAATCTCGTTGCTGCCCCACCGCAGCAAGGCGTTTATGACGAGCGTATTCTGAACGTCGACCAGGACGCCGATGGATGGATCGACCCGCGACAGCGCTTCGACCGCCAGGACGGCGTGGAAGAATGTCGCGCCGGCACCGCCCAAATCCTCGGGGATCTCGATCCCCATGACGCCCAGGTCGAACAGTTTGCCCACGATCCCGTCGGCGATTTTGGCGTGCTCGTCCATCTCCCGAACGAGGGGGCGGATTTCACGGTCGGCGAACTCGTACACGCTGTCGCGAAACAACCGCTCATCGTCGGACAGCATCGTCAGCGGGGGGTGTGTGGTGGTGGTGCCCGGCGGCGTCACGTGCCGGATGTTAACACCTCGTTCGGTCCGGTTGAAGTCCGGCTAAGATTAGGGGTATGCGTAGCTTTCTTCGAACGCTCGCCGGCGGCTGCATCATCGCGGCGGTGGCGCTCACCGCGTCGAGCGATGCCCAACAGGCACAGCAACCGCCAAACGACCAGCAGCCCGCCGCTCAACCTCAGACTCCGGCGCCGCCAGTCTTTCGGACGGGCATCAACTTCGTCCGGGTCGATGTCATCGTGTCCGACAAGAACGGCAACGCGATCGCCGATCTCAAACAGAGCGATTTCGAGGTCGTCGAGGACGGCAAGCCGCAGACCGTCGAGACGTTCAAGCTGATCAAGCTCGACGGCGGCGCGGTGCCTACTTCTGACGGCCCGCCGCGACAGATTCGGACCGACGACGACGAGCTGGCTGAAGCGGCAAAAGACGACGTCCGGCTGTTTGCAGTTTTTCTGGACGACTACCACGTCCGCTTGGGCGCGAGCATGGCGACGCGCGAGCCGATCTCGCGCTTCATCGAGAATCAGCTCGGACCCTCGGACATGATCGGCGTGATGCACCCGCTCGATTCGATCGACTCCGTGCGAATGACGCGGAATCACTCGATCATCTCGAGAGCCATCCAGCAGTTTCGCGGCAGAAAATTCGACTACACACCGATGAACGACTTCGAGCAGCGGTACTTTCAATACCCAGCCGAAACAGTTGAACAGATTCGCAATCAGGTATCGCTCAGCGCGCTGAAGGCGCTGATCGTGCACATGGGTGGGCTGAAGGAAGGCCGCAAGGCCCTCATTCTGGTCAGCGAGGGCTACTCCAACGTCTTGCCGCCGCAGCTCCGGGATCAGATCGCGGGGCTGTCTGGGTTCGGTAACCCGAACCGCGGCGATCCGACCGCTGGTAACAGTTCCAACGAAGACCGCTATCGGTTCTTCTCCGGTCTGGATCTCGAGTTCTACATGCAGGGCGTCTACGAAGTCGCCAGCCAGAATAACGTGGCGATTTACTCCGTCGACCCGCGCGGACTTCCCGCGTTCGAATTCGACATCAACGAAGGGGTGAACTTCACGACCGACGCGTCATACCTGCGGGCATCGCAGGAGACGCTGCGGGCGTTGGCGCTCGAAACCGATGGCCGCGCGATTCTGAACCGCAACGATCTGGACGTCGGCATGAAACAGATCGTGCGCGACTCGAGCGCCTACTACCTGATCGGCTATACCTCCGCGCAGATGAAGTCGGACGGTAAGTTCCACGCGATCAACGTCCGCGTCAAACGGCCCGGTGTGCAGGTCCGCGCGCGCAAGGGGTACTGGGCGTTGAGCCCGGAAGTGGTCGCCGCAGTTGAAACCGCCGCCAAGCGGCCCGCCCCGCCCACGGCCATCGAGGCGGCCATTTCGACGGCGGTCAACCAGTCGTCTCGCTCGCACGTCGTGCGGACATGGATCGGCACGTCCCGCGGCGAAAACGGGAAGACGAAAGTGACCTTCGTCTGGGAGCCGGTTCCCAAAGCGCCCGGCGATCGCCAGACCGCCACGAACGATCAGCCGGCGCGCGTGTCACTGATGGCCGTCGGGCCGGACGGCTCGCCGTACTTCAGAGGCCGCGTGCCCGATGCGGCGGTTGCGGCTCCGCCTCCAACTGCCACAGCGTCGGCCTCGCGCGGACCGTCGCGGGTAACCTTCGAGGTCAAACCGGGAAAGATGCAGCTGCGCGTTTCGGTTGAAGGCGCCGCCGCGCAGATCCTGGATCAGGAGATCCGCGATATCACCATTCCCGATCTGACCGCGGCCGCGGTCCTGCTTGGGACGCCCGAACTGTTTCGCGCGCGCACGCTCAAGGACTACCAGCAACTGAAGGCGGACCCTGACGCCGTGCCGATCGTCACCCGAGATTTCAGCCGCACCGAGCGCGTGCTCGTGCGCATCGCGGCATACGGACCCGCGAGTACAGCGCCGACGGTCAAGGCGCGGCTGTTGAACCGGACCGGTCAGGCGATGAGCGACCTGGCCGTCACGCCTCCCGCGACGGCCGGAGGATTGTCCCAGATCGATCTGCCGCTGAGCGGCCTTGCAGCCGGCGATTACGTCATCGAGATCACGGGCGAAGGCGCGGACGAGGGAGCCAAAGAGCTCGTCGGTTTTCACGTGACGGCGTAAACGACATGAGGGTCCTCACCGCTGCGCTGGCGTTGGTGCTCTCGGCGCAACCTCCGTCGGTCCAGTCGAGCATCGCATCGGCTCCGCGAACGGTCCGCGTCGACGTCATCGCCACCGACGGTCGGGGACGGACGGTTGAGAATCTCAAGCCGGCAGATTTCGAGCTGCGCGAGGACGGCATCCCGCAATCGATAGACGAGGCGCGCTTCATCAGAATCGACAAGACCGTCGGCCCGGACGCCCCTCCGCTTCAAATCCAGTCCGACGCCGACGAGCGGAGCGAGGCCTCGCGTCAGGACGCCCGACTGTTTGCGATCTTCATGGATGAGTACCACGTGAGCGCCGCCAATTCATGGCGCGTGCGCGACGCCGTCACGCGCTTCCTTGACGCCACCCTCCGGCCGGCCGATCTCATCGTCGTCATGCGGCCGCTCGATTCGCTGCTCACGATCCGGTTGACCCGCGACCGCGGTCGCGTGCGGGAGATCGTCGAAGCGTTCGAGGGTCGCAAGGCGGAGTACACGCCGCGGACCGCCTCCGAGCGGAGTCTCATGGCCGGGACGCCCGCGCGCATCGACCAGGTCCGCGCGCAAGTGACGACCTCGGCGCTCAACGCCTTGGCCCTCCATCTTGGAAGCATGAACAGCGAGGGCCGCAAGACGCTCGTGGTGGTGAGCGAAGGATTGCCGCGCGCCGACCGTCGCCGGGGGCTGGAGTCGCTGCCGACGATCGACTCGGTGATTCGATCGGCGAACCGGTCCAATGTCTCGATCTATGCCGTTGACCCGCGGGAGTCGGCGGACGCCGTCAGCCCGGAAGCCGATGCCGACGGGTTGGGCGCGCTGACGGCCGCGACCGACGGCCAGTCCATTGTCAACGTCACGGATCTGTCGGCCGGGATGCGCCGGATTGACGCCGATTCGAGCGCGTATTACCTGCTCGTGTACACCGCCGCGCACGCCCAGGACGGCCAGTCTCACGAGGTGCACGTCACCGTCAAGAAGCCTGACATCGCGGTGCGGACGAGAAAAGGATACTGGGCCCCGGCGCCAGATGACGGGCTGCGCGCCCTGTTGCCTGGTCCGCGTCCGCCGTCCGCGCTCGAGCCGGCGCGCCATATCAGCCCGCTGATCCGACCGTGGTTTGGCGCGTCGCGCGGCGCCGCGGGCAAAACGCGAGTCACGTTTGTCTGGGAGCCGACGACACCTGTACCGAGCGGGCGGACGAAACCGATCTACGCGTCGCGCATTGTACTGAAGGCGCTGATCGCCGACGGCACGTCGCTATTCGACGGGTCCGTGCTGCCGGCAGGACCGCTGCGTCCGGATGCCGCCGACGAGGCGCAGGCGCGCGCGGTGTTCGACGCGCCGCCCGGTCCGCTCCGGCTGCGGATCTCGATCGAGGACGAAACGGGTCAGGCGATTGATTCCGACGTGCGTGAGATCGTCGTGCGCGATCTGAGTGCTCCAGTGGTGCTGGGCACGCCGGAGATTCTGCGCGCGCGAACCGCCCGCGAGTTTCGCTCGATCGAGAGCGATCCGGATGCCGCCCCCGTCTCCTCGCGCGAGTTCAGCCGCACCGAGCGGCTGCTCGTTCGATTCCCCGCCTATGCTCCAAGCGGGACGCCGCTGACCGTGTCGGCGAGATTGTTGAACCGTGCGGGGCAACCGATGCGCGATCTGACGATTCAGCAGGGAGCGGCCGCGTCGGCCCCTAACGAGATCGACCTGCCCCTGGCGGCGTTCGCTGCCGGACAGTATGCCATCGAGCTCACGGCCACGAGCCCGGCCGGGGAAGTGAAGGATCTGCTGGAGTTCCGCGTCACCAGCTGACCAACGAACGACTGTCGACTGTCGACCGACGACCGACGACTGTCAGGCGTACATCCCGCGCATTCTCGTGACCGTCGCCACCCGCTCGATTGCGACGATGTAGGCCGCCGTGCGCATGTCGACTGTGTACTTCAGCGATGTCCGCAGCACGGCATCGAACGCCTGGCAGATCTTCGCCTCGAGCCGTTCGTTGACTTCTTTTTCCGTCCAGAAATAGCCGTACCGATCCTGCACCCATTCGAAGTACGACGCGGTCACGCCGGCGCTGTTGGCCAGAATATCCGGGACCACGAAGACGCCGCGCTCGTGCAGGAGCCGATGTGCCTCGGGAGTGGTCGGGCCGTTCGCCCCTTCGACGACGACCTTCGCGCGGATACGTGCGGCGTTCTCGCTCGTGATTTGGTTCTCAAGGGCTGCGGGGATGAGCACGTCGACGTCGAGGCTGAACAGCTGATCGTTGGTGAACGGCTCCGCGTCCGCGAAGCCTTCGACACTCTGGTGGCGGGCCACGTGGTCGATCAGCTTAGGAATATCGAGACCCTTGGCGTTGTAGACGCCACCTTTCCAGTCGGTGACGGCGACGATCCGCGCGCCGATCTCACGAAGCAGATCGGCTGAAACCGAACCGACGTTGCCGAAGCCCTGAACGCCCACTCTCGCGCCGTTGATGTCGAAGCCCGCGTGTTTGGCCGATTCGCGCGCGACGATCATGACGCCGCGGCCGGTGGCCTCGCGCCGGCCGAGCGATCCGCCGAGCTCCAGCGGCTTCCCGGTCACGACCGACGTCGTCGTGTGCCCGACGTGCATGCTGTAGGTGTCCATCACCCACGCCATCACCTGCTCGTTCGTGTTCACGTCCGGCGCAGGGACGTCTTTTTCCGGGCCGATGGCGTCGATGATCTCCGCGATGTAGCGCCGGGTCAGCGCCTCGAGCTCACGGCGCGACATCTTCGTCGGATCGCAGATGACGCCGCCCTTGCCGCCGCCGAACGGGATGTGGGCCACGGCACACTTCCACGTCATCCAGGCCGCCAGTGTGGTCACTTCATCGAGCGACACGCCGGGGTGATACCGAATGCCGCCCTTGGCGGGACCAAGCGTGATGTTGTACTGAACCCGATAGCCGGTGAAGACCTCAATCTCGCCGTTGTCCAGCTGAACCGGACAGGAGACGATGATTTGGCGTTTGGGATGTGTGAGGATCTTCCAGATGCCCGGTTCGAGATTGAGAATGCGGGCCGCTTCGTCGAACTCCTGGAGCATGTCCTCGAACAGCGAGCCGTGAGCAGTCATCATGGCAAACAGGCCAGCCTAGCACGAAGGCAAGGTCCGGCTGAAGCCGGACACCACCGAAACGCGAGTCCGGCTTTAGGCGGACCGTGGTCCGCTATAATTCTTTCCGGATGAAAACGGCGGCGGAAACGGGGAAGCGGCGCTGGGAGCGCGAGACGCTCGAACCGACGCTGAAGAAATCCCCGGAGCGCGCCGCGACATGTACGACCATCTCCGGCTGGCCGATCGAGCGCCTGTATACCGCCGAGGATGTCGAGGGCATCGAGTACGCGCGCGACATCGGCAACCCGGGCGAGTTCCCCTATACACGCGGCATCCATCCGACCGGCTACCGCGGCAAGCTGTGGACGATGCGGCAGTTCGCGGGGTTTGGGACACCCGAAGACACCAATCAACGCTACAAGGCGCTCCTCGGCGCCGGCGGGACCGGGCTGAGCGTCGCCTTCGATTTGCCGACGCTCATGGGCCGCGATCCGGACCACGAGCTGTCGCTCGGTGAAGTGGGGAAGTGCGGCGTCAACGTCACCTCGCTCGCCGATATGGAAACGCTCTTCGACGGGATCTCGCTCGCCGACATCACCACGTCGATGACCATCAACTCGCCGGCCGCGATGATCTT
>JBGPKK010000135.1:0-12735 GCA_041485905.1 Vicinamibacteria bacterium | reverse complement strand
GCGCCGTGCGCGATGCTCAACTGCGAGTGCTCGCTGTCGGCCACGATGTACTCGGCGTCGAGCTCGCCGTTGGCCACCATCTGCGCCAGCGCCATCATCGTCGCCGTGTAGGGCCGGATGGGATAGGCCGCGATCACGTCGACGTCGGCATACTTGGCGGCCTGCGCCGCTGCGACGCAGCCGTTGATGCGGACGGTCTTCTTTTTCCTTTCGATCACCGTTGCCATTGCTATCTCCAGTTCTCGATGTCCTTCGGCGCCAGGTCGGGAAGCTTCCGCAGTTCCTCGGCCTGCCGCCCGTGCAGCCCCTGCGTGATCGCGAACGCCGTGTCCATCCGGACGACGCCCGTGTCGAAGTCCAGCTCGGGCACACCCTCGAGGCAACCCGTCGGACACTCTTCGATGCACACGCGGCAGCCCTTGCAGTAGTCGACCAGAATCTTGTAGAGCCCATTCGACCGATCGAGGCGGATGATGCAGGGCTCGGGGCAGACCAGATAACAGTTGTCGCACGCGTTGCACGTCCCGCAACTGAAGCAGCGGTTCGATTCCTCCACCGCCTGCTCCTCGGTGAACGCCTGAATGACCTCGTCCTGCGTGTGGCGGCGGCTCGTCGGGGGCAGGAGCCCCTGCTGCACGCGCGGGAAGTGCGGGAAGTAGGTCATGTTCATGCGGGCGAGATCGGTGATCACGTCGAGCGGGATCGTGCGCGGCTGCAGCGGCTCGCTCCGGAGCACCTTGTCCACGTGGAAGGCGACCCGCTTGCCGTCGCCGACGGCGTTGACCACCATCAGCGGCTGACCCGAGCCGATCTGCACGATGTCGCCGGCCGCAAAGAAGCTCGTGTCGCCGAGACGCCCGAACCGGTCGATCTTGATCGTGCCGCGCTCGGTCTTGAACTCGTCGGGCAGCCACGTGAGCGACGCGTGCTGGCCGACCGCGATGATCACGTTGTCGACGGCGAAGTGCTCGGCCGGCGCCTTCCGATCGATGGCAATCGGCGAGGCGTTGATGGGGCCCATGAAGCGCGCCGGGTGCAGCTGCAGCGCGTCGACCTTGCCGTTGCCGAGCACGGCGGTCACGGCGCGCCCGTGCAGCAGCTCCACCCCTTCCTCTACCATGTCGTGCAGATCTTCGGGCACGCACGGCATCTCCTCAGGGCTGCCCTCGACCGTGATCATCGTCACTTCCTGAGCGCCTTGCCGGAAGGCTTCGCGCGCGCAGTCGATCGCGGTGTTGCCGCCGCCGATGACCGCCACGCGCGGCCCGAGCTTCACCTTCGACGTGCCCATGCCGATGTCTCGAAGGAACGGGAGTCCGTAGTGCGCGCCCGCTTTGTCTTCACCCTCGGCTCTCGCGCTGTTGGGCTCCGTCAGACCGACCGCCAGCACGCAGGCGTCGTAGTTCTTCTTCAACTCGTCCCAGCTGACGTCCTTGCCCACTTCGGTATTCGTCTTGATGGTGATGCCGAGCTCCACCAGCCGCTCGATTTCCCGATCGAGCACGTCCTGCGGAAGCACCCAGTCGGGAATGCCGCCGCGATTGAGCCCGCCGGCTTTCGGCGATTTCTCGAGGATGGTGACCTGGTAGCCGAGGCGCGCGAGCTGGTACGCGGCGCTGTGTCCGGCGGGACCCGACCCGACAACGGCAACTTTCTTCCCGTTGGACGGCCCGGCTTTGACGACGTCGCGCGGCAGCGCCTGGCCCAGATCGCCGAGGAACCGCTCGACAGCGCGGATCGAAATGGCCTCGTCGTACTGTCCGCGATTGCACGCCTGCTCGCACGGGTGGTAGCAGACGCGGCCGGTGACCGACGGAAACGGCATGTCTTCCTTGATGAGCGCGTAGGCGTCGAGATACTTGCCGCGCTTCACGAGGTCGAGATAGCCCTGGATCTTCTCGTTGGTCCCGCAGGCGTTGTTGCAGGGGGGCATCTTGTCGCGGTACACCGGCCGTATCGACCGCCAGTTCCCGGTGGGGAACAGATCCTGCCCTTTTTGCTGCGAAGGCGCCGGCGTGATCCCGGCAAACGGCACCGCGAGCCAATCGGGAATATGAGTACCTTTGGTCGACATATATGGATCCTCAATATCTGGTCATAAATTCTGTGTCACGCTGCCACCGGATTGAGCGGCAGCACGTGCATGGTCTTGAGTCCCGCCTCGAACGCCGCTTTGTTCGAAATCATCGGTTCAATCGTCTCGAGCCTGACGATGCCCGTCGTCTTGACCACCGCGGCGATCAGTGGGGCGGCGATGTCGGGCGCGATCGCCTTGTTGCGCTCGGCGGCGCCTTCGGTCGACAGCCGGTCGAGACCCAGCTCGCCCAGCCGATAGTAGAGCCACTTGTGATCGGCCAGCTTCGCGGCGTCCACGCACACGAGCTGCGCCAGGCGCTCGGGGCCGGGCACGAAGCGGAGCATGTACTCGGGCGTGTAGTGCGTGTTGATCACCAGCGTGCCGCCGGGCGGCATGCCGCGCATGTAATCCCACCCCTTGACCATCGTCTCCTCGACAAGCACGACGATGTTCGGCTGCTCGTTCTCGTAGGTGAGCGCGTTCTCGATCTCGCTGTCGCTCACGCGGCAGTACTTGCGCGTCGGTGCGTTGGTGCGATCGGGGTTGTCGACGTAGTTCTCCATCGCCTGCGTGAACTTGCCCTCGAGGCGGCCCGCCGCGGCCACCGAATTGACGATGTCGCGACCCTCTTTGTCCATGATGATGCCGCGCGTCCACACAGTGAGCTCGGTGTAACCCATCGGACTTCACTCCCGTGATGTTTCAATGACCGCATCGAAATCGCTGCGCCGCACGACAAATGGCGCCTGGCGAGTCCCGTGTTGAAATTCCGCAATCGCGAAGAGCGTCGCCTTCTTGGTCAGGCTTTCGATGTCGGCGCCCGTGAGCCCGTCGGTCCGCGCGGCCAGCGCCTCGACGTCGACGTCCGGCGCGAGTGGCACTCTCCGACAGCAGAGCCGAATCACTGCGGCCCGATCGGCGGCGCCGGGTTTCGCAAACCGAACGATATAGTCGAACCGCCCGCTGCGCAAGAGCGCCGGTTCCACGCGTTCGGGCCGATTCGTGGCCGCCAGCAGGATCACGCCGGTGACATCGCGCAGGTTGTCGATCTCACGCAGAAGCTGACTGAGCATGCGCTGGTAGATGTCGGAGTGGAGCCCTTCGCCGCCCAGCCTCGGCGCGACCGCATCGATCGTGTCGAAAAACAGAATGCAGGGCGCCGCGCGCCTCGCTTTCTTGAAGACCTCGCGCAGCGCTTTCTCGGATTCGCCGAGCCACTTCGAGTACAGCTGCGGGCCGTCCACGGCAATGAGCGGAATCTGCTTCTCGCCCGACAGCGCCCGCGCCATCGCGGTCTTGCCGGTGCCAGAGGGTCCGTCGAACAGGATGCCGCGCGGCGGCTCGAGCCCGACCTGCTCATAGAGATCGTTGCGCATGTGCGAGTGTTCGACCACGGCGTCGAGCAGCCGCTTCACCTCGTCGAGTCCGCCGAGCGATGCGAACGTCGCGGCGCTCTTCTCGATGAAGAATTCGCGCGTCGCGCTCGGCTCGACTTCCTTCAGTCCGGCCAGCACGTCGTCGCGCGTCACCTGCAGTGTTTCGTACGTGGCGTCCGGCTTCAGCCGGACGGCTTCGTCGCCTTCGATTGGCGCCGCGGAAAGGAAGCGGCGCAGCGCGACCATGCCGATTTCCTGGCACAGCGCTTCGAGATCGGCGCCGACGAAGCCGTGCGTATGGTCCGCGATCTCCTGGAGGTCGACATCGGGCCCGAGCGGCATGGCGCGCGTGTGAATCCTGAGGATCTGAAGGCGGGCCGCCGTATTCGGCACGCCGATTTCGATCTCCCGATCGAAGCGCCCCGGACGCCGCAGCGCCGGGTCGAGGACCTCCGGGATGTTGGTGGCGCCGATGACGATGACCTGACCGCGCGCCACGAAGCCGTCCATCAGGCTCAGCAACTGCGCCACGACGCGCTTCTCGACCTCGCCGACGACTTCCGCGCGTTTGGGCGCCACGGCGTCGATTTCGTCGATGAAGAGAATCGCCGGCGCGTGCCGCGCCGCTTCCTCGAAGACCTCGCGCAGCTTCGCTTCGCTCTCGCCGTAGAACTTCCGCATGATCTCGGGGCCGTTGAGATGGATGAAGTGCACGCGGCTCTCCGCCGCCACGGCGCGGGCGACGAGGGTCTTGCCGGTGCCGGGCGGGCCGTACAACAGCACGCCTTTGGGCGCGAGCACACCCAGCCGCTCGAAGAGCCGGGAGTGCTTCAGCGGCCACTCCACGATCTCGCGCACGCGCGCCACTTCACGCTCGAGCCCGCCGATGTCCTCGTAGGACACGGCGGGCGCACGGGCCGCCGTCTGCTCGCCTTCCACGACGCGGATGTCGGTGCGCGGGCCGATCACGACCGGTCCGGAGGGAATCGTGCGCACCACCTGAAAATTCACCGCCTTGGCGAACGTCGGCGCGCGCACCGCGCACCCGGTGACGACCGGCACACCGACGAGATCCTCGAGCAGGCGGTCGAGCGCGATGATGGCCGGCGCCGCCCCTTCCCACAACGGCGAGAAACGGACCGCCACGGCCGGGGCTGACTCGACGGGCGCGACGACCACCTGCTCCTGCAGCCCGGCGCCGCAGTTGCTGCGCGCGGTGCCGTCGATCTGGATCACGCCCGCCTGTCCCGGATCGGCGAGCTCGGCGCGCGCGACCGCCATGGTGCGCCCGGTCATCTTCAACACGTCGCCAGGCCGGATGCCGAGGCGCACCACGTCGGCCGGCGCCAGTCGGGCGATGGCATGGCCGATATCCTCGACGCGCGCTTCCGCGACGCGGAGCGTGACGACCGCGGGCGGCGACGAGGTGGCCGGATCGGTCATGGCCTGACTGCGAACTGGCTCTGCACCTTCCCGGCGAACCGGTCGAAGAAGGTGGTCAGCTCCTGTTTCTCGACATGATCGGGTTCGTGAGGCGCGATGGCCACACGCGTGCGGTCGTTGCCCAGATCCGTCAAGGTGATCGTGCCGAGGTTGGTGTGCTCGATGGCCCATCCGTCGCTCTTCACGGAGGTGACCGCCATGCGCAGCGTGGCGGCGTCGCTCTCCCACGGCACGACGATCGCGGTCACGTTACCCTGCCCGGTCGCGTACGCCTCGATCGCCCGGGACAGGACGCGCGACGAGCCGGCGGCGGTGAATTCGATCATGGCAAGCTGAGAACTAAAGAACTAAGAACTGAGAACTGAGAACTAAGAATGAACATCATGGCCAAGTTCTTACTTCTAAGTTCTTACTTCTGAGTTCTAAGTTCCTCTATGCTAAACTGGCCCAGTGGTCGGACCAGTAAGAAGGCACAGTTTGTCACTCACCTCCCCGGGTGTCAAGCCTCCGGCGACCTCCGGGACCGCACGCCCGCGCCGCGCGGTCAGCGGTCGAGAATCCCGGCTCATCCAGCCGATCAAGAAGGCACGAATCGCCGAAGAGATCGCCGACCGGATCCGCCGGCTGATCCTGGACCGCACGTTTGTGTCCGGCCGCCCGCTGCCGTCGGAGCGGGCTCTGGCCACACGCTTCGGCGTGAGCCGGGGATCGATCCGCGACGCCCTCCGCGTGCTGGAAACGATCGGTCTGCTCGACACGCGTCACGGCCAGGGCACGTTTCCGCAGGAGCTGGACGTCGGCCGCCTCGTCGCGCCGCTGGCGTCGGTCCTGACCTATCGCCACGATCTGCAGGCCGAGCTGCTGGACGTCCGTCGCATGTTCGAGCCCGCGGTGGCGCGCGTCGCGGCGGCGCGCGTGACGGATGAGGATCTTGCCGCACTGGACCGCATCCTCCACATCCAGCGGCGGAAGCGCAAGACCGGCCAGTCGGCCATCATCGAGGACACGGCCTTTCACGCCGTGCTCGCGCGGGCCACAGGCAATCGGGTGCTCATGAGCATCATGGAAACGTTGAACAACCTGCTCGTGGAGTCGCGCAAGCTCGCGCTGAAGCAGAAGGGCCGTCCCGAGCGATCCATCAAAGGACACGAGGCGGTGATCGCGGCGCTGCGCCGTCGAGACGCCGACCTAGCGGCACGGGCCATGCGCGAGCACATCGACCAGATCGCGGACCTACTGGCAGGAAGTTGACCACCTCATATCTGACCCACCTCGATCGCCTCATCCGCCGCGGACGCGAGCTTCGCGCACCTCTCACGACCGACCCCGCGGATGGATCGACGCTGGCGTCGACCCGCATCTGGCAGCGGGACTGTGGGGCGCTGATTCACCAGTTGTCCGGCGGCAGCAAGGCGCACTGGCTCGCCGTGGCGTTCAGCGAGGCCTTCCTCATCCGCTCCGGCGCCGGCCGGGTCGTCGACGAAGCGGACGTGGCCGAGATCGTCGACCGGCTCGTTGACGTGCTCGGGCGGGCGGTCGCGTCGCTGTCCCGCATGGATGAGGGCGAGATCGCCACCGCCAGATCGTCCGAGGGCGCGCCGCCAAAGCGCCGGTTCGAGTTCGTGCACAACGCCGAGCTTCGTCCCATCATCGAGCAGGCGTTCGCGGACAGCCGCGGCGCGTTCGAGAGCGGCGATTTTCGACAGGCGTTGACCCTGTCATGCAGCGTGCTCGAAGCGGTCATCACCGATGCGCTGGAGGCTGGAGGCTGGGGGCTGGGGGCTGGGGGCTCGCTGGAGGCGGGAGACCCGAGGCTGGAGGCTGGTGGCTGGAGGCTGGGGAATCACGGGACGATCTCCGATTGGTCGTTCGACGCGCGCATCGCATCCGCCGAACGCGCGGGGCTCATTCGTGGCGGCTGCGCCCGCCTGCCTCCCGTGGCGCGTGCGTACCGCGATCTCACCACGGCCGACGGCGATCTCCGCTCGGACGTCCCGATTTCCGAACGCGAGGCACAGCTCGCCCGTCAGGTTCTGCTCGTCGTCCTGAGAGATCTGGATCCTGGGCGGTAGCGGAAATATGGAAACAGACAATCGCGCACTCTTGGATCAGTGGATGGCGAATTGGAGTGACATCGTGGACTTTGAGGTGCATGCCGTCATCACGTCGAAAGAGGCGGCCGAAACAATCGGCCCTCGCTTGTGACGTTCATTGGCGGCGAACGGACGGGCGTACGATGATCGACGTCTGATGGTTCGCGAGCAGCGCCGCCCAATCAACGCGCAATGCCGGCGCCTGCGGATCGCCGCACGGCAACCCCGACGAGCCTGTCGCTGAGGGGAGCACGAACCTGACGGATTGTCCCGGACCAACGTCCACAACCTTTTTCCCGGTCTCGGAACCGGCGCGCCGATCGGGAAACCGTATCGCTGGCACGGTGTGTTCCAGCCGTCGCGAAGGACTTACTGCCATTTCAATGGTCCCATCGTCGCGCAGACGCCCGCGAATCTCACCCGACACTTTGACGGCGACGTCGCATCCGGACGGCAGCGGCCACGTCACCGGCGTGAACCAGAATTCTGCCTGCTCGCCCTGGCGCGCAGAGGCCAGCGTCCGTTCACTCCAACGACCTCCTCGGCCGTCTTCGTGCACGCGCCAGATCTCATAGTCGAGAATCGTTTCTGCAAGCGACGCAGGCTCCGCAACATCCGCCGAGATCTCGACCGACGCGCTCGCCGCACCACACCCCCCTCGGTCAGGCTCGCTCACGCTGAGGAAGTCGAGCGGATATCGTGTCTGCTCGGCGAGCACCAGCTCACGAGTGTCGCCCGCCACAGCGGCACCACCATCGAATCGCCTCCAGCTCACGCGAACGCCGATTCGATCGATGGACGCTGATATCAGCACAATGTCGGCCGTCCAGGCGTGCGCGGCATCGGAAGACGACGCGCCTGCGCCGATGCCACCGCACAGGGATTGCGCTCCGATCTTGCCGGCGTTCACAGAGACGCGGCCCGACTCGCCCGCGCGCAGGTGCTCCACTGACTCGGCCCACCACCCGGAAGGGGCGACCGTGGACGTCCCGGACACGCGCAACCGGACGGTCACAACCGTCCGGCTCGCGGAGGCTGGCGGGACCTGAGCCGCGCCGATGGAAAGACCCGTGGCGGCTGCGGCGACCAATCCAGCTACGACTGCTTTGCTTCCCATGATCATCTCCTCGATCTTCTTTACGGGACGTCGTGCCAGTCGACGTTGCGCTCGAAGGTCAGCGTTCGCGTCACCGCCGGCGGCGACGCGGCCCCCGGAGCCCGTGCCGCATCCCGATGCACGCCCATCCACCACCCGCCGAGAAACGCGAGCACGAGGACAGCCGCCGCCGCCAGCGCCGGCCGAACAAGGCCTGGTCGCCGCGGGACCAGACTCGACCGGAGACGCGCCACGAATTCCGGATGCGGATCCGCATCGTCGGCGCGGACGACTTGCCGCGTGCGCAGAAAGTCGGCGAGCGCGTCGCGGCCGTCCGCGGTCGCAAGCACGCCCATCAACCGCTCGATGTCGACGTCTTCCCCATCGAGCAGCGCAGAGAGCACTTCAAACACGTCGTTCATGGCGCACCTCAGACAGGCGATCGACCCATTGGACACAACAGCTGCAGGCGCAGCGCACATCGCGCACGATGGATCCGCGAACGGACGGCATCCGGCGTCAGACTGCAGACCTCCGCAATCTCGATGTAACCGAGACCAGCCACCTCACGAAGCAGGAAGACATCGCGATCCAGCGCGTCGAGAGTCCCGAGCGCTTCCCGAAGGCCGAGGTTGATCAACTGCTGCGGTGGGGCCGAGCCCGTCTCGTCCACCTCGACGGACTGCCCGCGGGTTGACGCCGAGCGGATGTGATCGATCCAGCGGTTGCGCGCAATGCGCATCAGCCAGGGAAGCTCGCGTTCTTCGTCGCGATAGCTGCCGAGCGCCTGAATGGCGCGCACGAACACATCCTGCGTGAGATCCTCGGCGACGTCTCTTCGGCTCCCGAGCCGACAGAGGTACCGGAACACCGTCCTGTGGTA
Source organism: Vicinamibacteria bacterium (assembly GCA_041485905.1). GTDB lineage: Bacteria > Acidobacteriota > Vicinamibacteria > Vicinamibacterales > CAVVIG01 > JAHFUI01. The sequence goes on along the minus strand of JBGPKK010000135.1, from coordinate 3,767 downwards.
GCGATCAAAGAGCTCACTCGGACTGCGCCCCATGGCTTCTAGGAAGTATTAACGTTCCGCGAGGCCAAAGCTCGCAACCGCCGGATCTGAGCAGGTCCGCCTGAAGGCGGACACTACGTACGCCCACGAAATCGTGAAACCAACACGAGAGATCGGCTAGACTACGCGCTCGTTTCGGGTTCCTTCGGGTCCGGGAGGCGGGCGATGCGGTTGCACAATCGCTGGTTCCAGCTCGGCGCGTCGTTGGTGGCGATGATCATGATCGCCAATCTGCAGTACTCCTGGACGCTGTTCGTCAAGCCGATGCAAGCGGCCACAGGGTGGAAAGTCTCCGATATTTCTCTCGCGTTCACGCTGTTCATCATCTTTCAAACGTGGGTGCAGCCGCTCGACGGCTGGCTCATCGACCGCCTGGGCCCCCGGTGGTTCATCAGCGCAGCCGGGGTGTTGTGCGGTCTCGGTTGGGCCGGTCTGGGGTACGCCACCTCGCTGCGGATGCTCTATGCGCTGTACTGCGCGGCGGGGATCGGCGCGGCGTTCGTGTACAGCGGGTCGATCGGCTCGGCCCTGAAATGGTTCAAGAACCGCCGCGGACTGGCGTCCGGCGTCATCGCCGCAGGATTCGGCGGCGGCACGGCGCTGTTCATCCCGATCATCTCGTCCACGATTCAGTCGCGTGGGTATCAGGCGGCGTTCATCTCGACCGGCATCTTTCAGGGTCTGGTGATCGTCCTCGTCGCGCAGTTCCTGCGGCATCCGCCGGCCGAGCCCGAGGCCGCCGCGACACCAGCCGCCGGCGGTTCGATGCAGCTGGGCACGCGGCATTTCACGACGGCGGAAATGCTGCGCACGCCGCAGTTCTACATGATGTACGTGGCGTTCGTGTTGATGGCGACCGGCGGCCTGCTCGTCACGGCCAACGCCGGTCCGATCGCCGACTCCTGGGGCTACACGGCCGCGGCGCTGACGCTGGCCGCCTCGCTCAGCCCGCTGGCCAACGGCGCGAGCCGGATTTTCTGGGGCTGGGCCTCCGACAAGACCGGCCGCGAAAACGCCATGGTGATCGCGTTCGTGCTGCAGGCATTCTGCCTGCTGCTCGTGCTCGGTCCTGGACAGATTTCAGGCGGCTGGTTCGCCGTCACGCTGGTGCTCGTCTACTTCACCTGGGGCGAAATCTATTCGCTCTTCCCCGCCACGGTGGCCGACTACTTCGGCACGCGCGATGCGACGTCGAACTACGCGGTCCTCTACACGGCGAAAGGCGTCGCGTCGATCATCGGCCCCTTCGCTGGCGCCTTGCTCTACGAACATTTCGGCAGCTGGTCGGTGGGCTTTTACGGCAGCGCGCTGATGGCGCTCATGGCGGCCGCGATCGCCTACGGGCTCCGGGCCTCGGCCACCTCGGCGAGAGCCGTCAACCTCGCGTCCGCCGTGCCGGCTAAGTAGTCGCGCAGCTGCCGGCGATGTGCCGGCCCTCAAGGTGACCGATGACTTCGCGAAGGCTGGAGATTCGCGGCAATCTGCAGGCCGCGTACAAAGACGTCCTCACGCCGGAGGCCGTGACCGCTCTCGAGGAGCTCGCTCCACTGGATGACGACCGAAAAGCCGTGATGTCCGCCCGGATCAACCGGCGAACGGCGCGCGCGCGAAAGAAGCACCGGATCGAGTTCCTCGACGCGGAGTCCTACATCCCGCGAACCCGCGTCAAAGTCCAGGACGCCCGCGATGGCGCCTTCGTCGGCAGCGGGATTCCGGCCGATCTTCAGCGGCAATGGATCCAGGGCACCGGCCCGGCCGCACGGCCGAACACACCGACCCAAACCAGCATCCGCAACATCGCGTATGCGCTGCTGTCGGGTGCGGACGGGTGGATGTTCGACGGCGAAGACGCGCTGGGACAGGTGTCCACGATGTCGCTCGACAACCAGCGCAACCTGAAGGTCGCCATTCGGCGCGACCCGCTGTTCATGAAGGTGGCGGAGGAGGTCGCCGCCGAGATGAACCGGTGGGCGCTGAGCTTCCTGGGGCGGCCGACCATCAGCGACTGGAAGAAGCAGCTCGACTTCACCACGAAGATCTTTCGTCCGCGCGGCCTGCACCTCGACGACCGGCACGTGCGCCACGCCGGCGGCGCCAGCTTCTCGGCCTCCATCGTCGACGCGACGCTGTTCATCGTCAACAACCACGAGCAGCTCGGCAGCGCCGGCTCGTCGCTGGCGCTCTACCTGCCGAAGATCCAGACCGCCGAAGAGGCGGCGTTGTGGAACGACATCCTCGCGGCGCTTGAGCAGCATCTCGGTCTCGACGTCGGCACGACCAAGGTCTACGTGCTCGTCGAGCAACTCGAGGCGTGCTTTCAGTTGATGGAGATACGCGCGGCGCTCGGCCCGCATTTCATCGGCTTCGACACCGGCCGATGGGACTACATCAACAGCGTGTCCGATGCGATGGCGTGGGACGGGGAGTTCATCAACCCGAACATCGACACGATCACGATGACCTACGGGTACATGCGCATCTACGAGGACCGCGTCCGGCGAGCCTGCAGCACACCGGACCAGCTCGGTCAGTTCACGCTGTGGCAGGGTGGGATGGAGCCGAACATCCCGGTCGGATCCGAAGCCGGCGTGTCGAGCAGCATGAAGCGCGCGGTGGCGGGCGCCGAGCGCGAGCGGCATGAGGGCGCGAGCGGCAAGTGGGTCGCGCACTGGAAGATGGTGCACATCGTCCGGCCCGTGTGGGAAAAGGTCGGCCAGGCCAATCAGCTCGGCCGGCCGTTTCCGGCGTTGACCTACACGCAGGCCGACGCCGACGCTCTGGTGCTGCTCGAGGCTGCGGTCCGCACGATTCGCGGCGCGCGCGATCTGCTCAGCGTCGCCCTGCAGTACGGCAATGCGTTCGGACAGGGGCTGCAGGCCGCGGCGCTCAAACCGGCCGACTTCTTCGGCAACGACGACGTGCTGTATTTGATGGAAGACATGGCGACGGGCGAAATCCGCTTGAGCATCCTGTGGGAATGGCTGCACAAGAAGGCGGCCCTCACGGAGGACGATGCGCCTACCGGCGTGAAGGCCGGCGATCGGTTCACGCGCGAGCTGTTCGTGCGGCTGCTGAAGGAGGAGTACGAAAAACTCCAGAAGGCGGGCAACCGGGACGTTCACGACAACTCGAAGCACACGACGCTGCCGATCGCGCGAGAGATTGTCGAGACCTACGTGGTCGAAGACGTCAAGCTGCCGTGGTACGTCGACCTGCTCAACATCAATCTCGACAACGACGACCTCGCGGAAGCGACACGACGAATTCGCCTGCTCACCGAGGCGTTTCGCAGGGACGGAACACGGATCACCGAGAACCTGGATTTCTCCGCCGTCTGAGCCGCGTCAGCCGACCCGGCCGCGAGCGGCCAACATTCCTCTTGCGAACCGGCGGAAACACCGGGTAGTGTTTCCGGCGGCGGCCGATCCCCCGCCCAACTCCTGACGCCTGCCACCCCCGGGCACACCAGAGGAGCAAAGGAGGGCACGTCCCTTTCGGATCAGTGTGAGTTTGGTCGTCCCATTCGGGCCGGTGCGGGCATGCGGGGCGTGCAGGCATTGGCATGACCGAAGGGACTTGTCATGACCAGCTGGCGAGCGAGTGCCGGCTGACGAAGGATGCCGCGCGGGCGCTCTACTCGGAAATGGCGGCGCTGGTGGGACAAATCGCCGACGAGGAACGCGCGGCGGTGGACCTCCTGCGCGACCGCCGAGAAAACCCTTAAGAAT
>JBGPKK010000134.1:0-12781 GCA_041485905.1 Vicinamibacteria bacterium | reverse complement strand
CTGGGCTGGCAGCCATCTGGTCCACGTATTGTGTGGGCGTGATCGAGACGGCGCCGATCCGCGTCCGGTGGGACGGTGGCGTGGCGACATCGACGACCGGCGTTCTGGTCGGCGTCGGCGACAAGATCGAGCTCAAAAACGCGAGCGACATCGCCGCTTACAATGCGATCCGCACCGGCGGCTACAGCGGGACCGTGAACTTTAGTTGCGCGACCGGCACAACTTCTGGCACATCCAGGGTGACCGCGGCGTCGAGCAACCTTGATACGACGAGGGTGGGTGTCAACGCGGCGGCACCCTCCGCTGGCGTGACGCCTCGGCAGCCGGCACCCTCCGCCGGCGTGACGTCTCGGCAGCCGGCACCCTCGGCCGGCGTGACGCCTCCGCAGGCAGCACCCTCTACTGGCGTGGTGCGTCCGCAGCCGGCAGCCGCGCCGGATCAGCAGCGTGCGCTTCTCGCGCTCGGCGTGAACCAGGTCGAAAAGGGCGAGGTCCTCGTCATTCTCAGCGGCGCTGACATTTTGGTCGGCGTCGGCGCGCTCGAGCAAAGCGGTCTCCACGGCTTTGCCGGCACGCGCGAACCGATCAACGGTCAGCCGTTTGTGTCGCTCGCCTCGCTGAAGCCCGACATCACCTACGAGTTCGACGACCGCGCGCTCGCGCTGCGGCTCACCGCCCGTCCCGAGATGCTCGAAGCCGCCGTGCACACGCTGGGCAGCGGCCGCCCTCCGGGCATCGAGTACCGTCGCGACCCGAGCGGCTTCGCGAACTACGCGTTCAACTGGCGCGGGTCGTCCGCATACGACCTGTTCACGGATGCGGGGTTCAGTGCGTGGGGTGCGTTGCTCGGCACGACCGTGTCGTTGGCCGCGCACGAATCGCCGGTCCGCGGCCTGACCAGCGCCACCTTCGACCAGCCCGACAAGCTCCGCCGCATCGTGGCGGGCGACGCATTCGCAAGCGGCGACCAACTGGGCGGCGGCATTCTGCTGGCGGGCATGAGCGTGTCGCGCGAGTATTCGGTCGATCCGTACTTCATCCACTATCCGTCGTTCAATCTCTCGGGCGCGGTGATCACGCCGTCCACCGTGGAGGTCTACCTCAACGACCGCCTCGTCCGCACCCAGCAGCTGGCGCCGGGACAATTCGATCTGACGAAGCTGCCGATCACCGACGGGCGCAACGACGCGCGGCTCGTCATCCGCGACGCGTTCGGCGGCACCCGCGAGATCTCGCAGTCGTACTACTTGACCACCCAGGTCCTTGCCGCGGGGTTGCAGGAATATCAGTACAGCATGGGGTTCGAGCGCAGGAATTTCGGCGTCGACAACTGGTCGTACGGCCGGCTCGCATTCCTCGGTCGTCACCGCGTCGGGGTCACCGACGCCGTGACGATCGGAGGCCGGGTCGAGGCGCGCGGGGATCTCGTCAGCATGGGTCCGAGCATCACGGCGCGCACGCCGTTCGGCGAATTCGAGGCGGCGGCCGCTGTGAGCGGTAATCACGGGATGAGCGGCGCAGCGGCGTCCGGCGCGTTCACATACGCCGGCCGGCCGGTCGGCTTCGGGCTCTCGCTTCGAGCCATGACCGAACGCTACGCGACGTCGAGCCTCGACGCGACCGCGGACCGCCCCACGCTGGATGGCGGCGCCTTCGCCAGCTTCCAGCTGGGGCCGCGCGCGAGCCTGACCGTTCAGCACCGGCAGTCGAAGATGTCCGCCTTATCGATCGCCGCGTCGAGCGCCACGACGACGCTCATCGGGTCGGCCCGGCTGAACAGCCGCGCCGACATGTTCATGAGCGGCAGCTGGGATCACAGCGACGCCGCACTCGGCAAGGAGTTCTTTCTCGGCGTCAGCGCTCGCGTTCCACGAGCGGTCGCCAGCGTCTCCTACGAGCGCGCCCGCGGATCCAATCACCTGATCACCGAAGTCCAGCAGCCGCTGCCCGTCGGCACCGGTTGGGGCTACCGCTTCCGCGGCGAAAGCGGCGAGCGCGACTTCTCGAGCGGCGCCGTGCAATACCAGGGACCGTACGGCAGGTACGAGGTGCGGCGCGACGCGTCGAGCGGCATAGAGGAGACGACGGTGAGCGCGTCGGGGGGCATCGTGGCGATCGGGGGCGGGCTGTACGCGAGCCGGCCGGTCCAGGACGGGTACGCGCTCGTGCGCGTCTCGGACGTGCCCGGCGTCCGCGCATACGCCAGCAACCAGGAAGTGGGACGCACCAACGGTCACGGTAACCTCCTCGTGCCGAACCTCCTGTCGTACTACGGCAACGTGCTCAACATCTCGGACGAGGATGTCCCGCTCAACCACTCGGTCGGGGCGGTCAGGAAGACCGTCGCCCCGACATACCGGGGCGGCGCGCTCGTCGTCTTTCCGGTGGCGCGAGTGCAGAGCAGCACCGGCATCGTACAACTCGAGACCGGCGGACAGCTGACCGTGCCGTCCTACGGCCAGCTGACGATCCGCGCCGGTGGCGTGCCGTTCGAATCGCCGGTGGGTGAAAAGGGCGAGTTCTATCTCGAGAACGTGCCGGCGGGCCGCCATCAGGCGCGGCTAGACTACCAGGGAATCTCCTGCGCGTTTACGCTGGCGATTCCCGTTTCCGCTTCTCCACTTATCAACCTGGGAACCATCACGTGTTCAGTGCCGCAGTAAGCCGGCGTTCGCGCCGCCTCGTGTTCGTGCTCGGCCTCATGGCCGCAGCCCTGCTGTCTGCGAGCCGCGCGGAAGCGCAGGCGGCATCGTGCACGATCTCGACGACGGCGGTCAGTTTTGGCGCCTACGATGTGTTCAACGCCACCGCGACCGATTCCACCGGGACGATCACGTTCAACTGCAACTGGACCGCGGCGAACATCGTGATCACGCTCAGCAAGGGCTCCAGCCCGACGTTCAGCCCTCGGACGATGAAAAAAGGAGCAGAGGCGTTGTCGTACAATCTCTATAGAAACGCGGCGAGGAGCAACATCTGGGGCGACGGCACTGCCGGCACGCTGACCTACACCAACGCCAACCCACCCAATAACTCGAACGTCATGCTGACGATCTACGGCCGCATCACCGCGCTTCAGGACGTGAGCGGCGGCGGCTACTCCGACACGATCACGGCGATCGTCAATTTCTGACGACCGAGCAAGATTCTCAGAAGTTAGAAGTTAACGGTAACGACGAGCGGCTGGCTTGGCGTGGCCGACTCGCGCGGGGCGGAGCCCCCCGAGCTCGGCGTCAGCGCGTTCGATCCAGGAGCGAGAAGGCGGACATCCGACGTCGTGGAATTGCCTAGATTGACGCGGCTGACGCCCTTCGAGCAGGCCAGCGTGAGGGTGCCCGGGGTCGCCTGCGTGCCGACTGCGCACGACCGGACGACCGTCACCGACACACCCATCGGCGCGCTCGCCGCGCTCACGGTCGCCGTTGCACCGAGCAACGCGAGCCCCGTGGCGCCGGTGGCGATCGTGGCGAGCAGTGTCGTCCGCATGAGGTCGGATAGTTTAGGTCTAACCACTTATTGCGCAATACATTGAGCGACATCACGTCTTTTCTGGTATTGGGACACAAAAGGACTTCGCAGCCCTCCAAGGGAGGATGAGCTGACGCCCGCGACTGGAGATTCGGATGCGCAAATACGGCAAGGGCCGTGGCCCAGGGTCACCGTCAAGAGTGACAACGTCAGATTCAGGTCGTCAGCGGCGGCGATGGACGACCTGAGGCGAGCGGTTGGGCAGCCTGCCGAGGACTGATGAAACTCCGAGGCTACCCTCGTCTCTTCCGTTTGGCGGGCTTCGACGACTTGCGGTGCGTCGACTTCGTGCTCTTTTTGACCGGTGCAGGCACCTCGGTCAGCGACAGTGTATTGCCGTCAGGATCTTTGAACCACGCGACCTGCGCTCCACTCGGGGACTTCCAAATCCCGAGCTCGTCTTGCGCAAGAATCCCCTCGTAGCGCTGGAACGCGACCCCGCGATCGCCGAGCTTGCGGACCGCCTGGCGAATGTCGGGCACGAGCCAGCCAAGCACCGTGTAGCCCGCCGGCTGAAGCTCCCGGACGGTCGTCACCCGAAGCATCGTGCCGCCCGCGTCGAAGGCGAGCGCGAATCCATCCTCACTCACGAGGCGAAGCCCGAGTGTCTTCGCGTAGAAATTCCTGGCGCCCGCTGGATTCGTTGTCGCGACGAACGCAACGATGTGTTGTGCCTGCAACATATGGCTCCTTTATGAGCCCTCACTCCTCGCGAGATCGACGATCTTGGTATCGCGAGCCCGGACCGCTTTGAACGGCTTCGTCTTCACGGGCTCGTCGAGCTCTTCGATCGTTCGTGTCCGGCGACGTTCACGGCGCCCAGGAAGCCGACGTACTGCTTCATTCGAGGAGTCGGACTATAAAGCGGCAGGTTAGAACCGGTCAAGCAGCCGCTGTGTGAGGGTGCGCCGTTTCGGAGAGAACTGCGCGAGCGCCGCGCGGATATAGGGCAGAGACTGGCGGCGGGCATACGTCGCGAAGCCGACCTGCTGCATCTCGGTGAGGGTCTGCCTGTAGTGATCGAGCAGCGCCGCCGCGAAGACCTGCCCCGTGCGGGCAACTCCAACTCTGGCGGACGCGGAGAGCCAGCGCACGCGGTCGGGAAGCCCTCGCACGGCGGACACCGCCATCAGCGACGACGTTTCGAAGACGGACCTGTTTTGCCGCGCGGACTCGTTCTTCAGCTGTGTCCACAGCTCGCCGATGGCTTCTCGAGACGGCAAGCTGGCGGGCCGGAGGCGCCTGGCCTCCTCGCGAATGGCCTGCCATTCCCTGCGCAGCGCAGGCACGTCGAGCGGCGGCGTATTGATCGTTGCGGCCAACCGCGACGAGGTACGCTCCAGACCGTCCAGCAACTGATCGACGCTGGTGAACTCGGCGCCTTGCTCGAGCAGACCTTGCGCTTTCAGGGCGTCGGCGATTTCCGGAATCAGATGCCGGCCCATGCCGCACACGTCGGCCAGCGCCGCGAACACCCAGACGGGTGACGCGCGAAATGCGACGATGCCGAGAACTTCGACGGCGTTGCCGGCGGCGCGCCTGATGAGGAAGTCGTCGGGGAGCTGTTCGTCGACCTGGTAGACGCCCTCCACTCCCCCAACCTGCTCGATGAGGAAACGAAGCGTCGCGTCCACGAGGTTCTGATACAACTGGCTGCGCCGTATGCCCTTCGGAAGGGCGAGCGTTCCCACTCCGCGAGCGACTCCGGCGCCGAGTCCCACGACGGATCGGACCAATCGCTCGGGCACAGAAAGGAGATACGCCTTGACGGTCATCGGCGACTGCATCACCCCGAGCGACGTCACACCCTCACGCCTTCGACATGCTCAGCGTAGAGCGCCCAGGGTTGTACGCCGGCAGCCGGCCAGTCCAAGCTCGCGGCGACGTAAATCATGCGCGATTATGGCAGCGCGAACGCCACCACCGAATCGGTGGCGACGACCGCGACGTACTGCTTCCCGTTCCTGCCCAGATAGGTCATCGGGTTCGCGTTGACGGCCCCGTCAACCTTCGTGACCCAGAGCTCCTTGCCGGTTTTCGAATCGAACGCGCGGAACCGACGGTCGTTGGTCGCGCCGACCAATGCCACACCGCCAGCTGTGACGATGGGGCCCGCGCTCCCGCTGCCGCCGACGTTCTGCTTCCCTTCCGGCAGCGCTTCATTCACCCCGAGCGTGGTCTGCCAGACGATGTCGCCGGTGTTGGCGTTGACCGCGACGAGCCGGCTCCATGGCGGTCTCTGGCACGGCAGGTTCGCGATGGTTCGCCCGGTGGCGTCCTTCATCGGGGCGCTGAACGTGAAATAGGGGCCGGGGCCGTTCACGCTGGCGCGATCGTCGGGCTGGGTGGATCCTTCGGTGCCTCGACCGTAATTTCCGCCGGGCTTCTTCTTTTCAATCCATCCAACCAGCGACGTGTCGTGCGCGTTCACGAACACAATTCCCGATTGTGGATCCGCCGCCACACCACCCCAGTTCACTCCGCCCGTGCCGCCCGGGAACTGGATTGTGCTCTTCGGCGGCGCGCCTTCCTCGTGAAAGTTGAACGGGGTGAACGCGCCGGCGTTGTAGAAGCCGCCGCTCTTGTCCCACAGCTCCTGACACGCCTTGACGTGATCCGCGGACGTATCTTCCGCTCTGACCATATCCCGTTCCTTGTCGAAGCTCACGCGCGTGAGCGCCGCGGGCTTCAGCGGAAACGGCTGCGTCGGTGAATACCACTCGCCGGGCACGTCACCTTTCGGGACCGGCCGCTCCTCGACGCCGAAGATGGGCTTGCCGTTCGTGCGATCGAGGATGAACATCCACCCGGTCTTGCCGACCGACGCCAGCGCGGGAATCGTCCTGCCGTTCTGCACGATATCGACCAGGGTCGGCGGCGACGGCATGTCCGAATCCCACAAGTCGTGATGCACCGACTGGAAATGCCATTTGTATTTCCCGGTCTGGGCATCGACTGCGACGATGGAGTTGGCAAACAGGTTGGCGCCCGGGCGATCGCCGCCCCAGTAGTTGGCCGCCGGTCCGCCGATCGCCATGTAGAGGATGCCGCGCGGCTCGTCGATCGTCTGGTACCAGCCCCAGTTGTTGACGCCGGAGCGGCCTTTCCACCCGTCGTCCAGCCAGGTCTCGTGGCCCTTCTCGCCCGGCCGCGGCACCGTGTGAAACTCCCAGAGCTTCGCGCCCGTGCGCGCGTCGAACGCGCGCGTATCACCCGGAGGCCCGATCGGGACTTCGCCGACGGTCGCGCCGAGCATGACGAGGTTCCTGAAGACCGTCGGGACGCCGTTCCATCCCACGGCGATCTCGACGACGCCGTCCTTGCCGAAGCCGCTCGAGAGATCCCCGGTCGCGGCATTCAGCGCGAACAGTTTCGGTCCGGCAGTGAAGAGGATCCGCGGCGGGTTGTTGCGGTCGCCGCCCCAGAAGGCGACGCCGCGCGCCGTCGTTACGGTTCCTCTGGGCAGCTCGTGGCGCCACAGTTCCTTGCCTGTTTCGGCGTCGAGCGCGAGGATCTGGTTGCCACGAGCCGGCAGGTACATGACGCCGTTGATGACGATCGGGGTCGCTTCGGGATTGCTGCCGCCGGCCCCGCCCTCGGCGAACGGATCCGCGCCTCGCCCGCGTCCCTGAGCGGCCGGTGCGGCATTCGGCTCTCCGGCGGGTACGGCGGCTTGCCCCGCCGAAGCCGGTGCCGCATTGGGTCCGGCGGAGGCGGGTGCGCCGCCGGGCCGACCTGCCGGCGCGCTCAACCGCACGGACCACGCCTGGGTCAACGTCGCGACGTTGTGCGAATTGATTTGCGCGAGCGGCGAATAATGAGTGCCGGCAAGGTCACGGCTGTACATCGGCCAATCGCCATCGGCCGGCTTCGAGGCCTGCGCAAATAACGCCGCGCAAACAGCGACAGCGACACACAGTCCGATCAGGATGCGCTTCATAAGTTCACGCTCCGATGAGCCGGCCTCTCATTGTGCATTACTTCGTCTCGGATAATGCGAACACATAGATCGCGTTGTGCCGGCGCGTCGGCTTGATCTGCGCCTGATCGATGAGACCGCCCGTCAGCGCGCCCTCGCCGGTGAACACCGCCACGTACTGTTTCCCGTTCACGGCGTACGTGATCGTGCTGTTCTGCACTGTGCCCGGCAGCGCCGTGTCCCACAGGACCTTTCCACTCGCCGCGTCGAATGCATGCAGCTTCCCATCGAGATCGCCCCAGAACACCAGGTCGCCGGCCGTCGCCAGCATCGCGCCGTTCCCCGGTGCGCGTCCTGTATAGATCACCTTCGCCTCGCCGGTCGACATGTTCACCTTGATCACGCCGGCGAAGGCATCGAGATCAGTTCCGGAGCGCCGTGAGCCGACGCGGCGCTCGGCCTGCGCGGCCTGACCGTCCCTGGCCGGGATCGCCGACGTCATGTCGAGACAGTTATCGACGTACGGCACGTACAGCGCGTTCTGACCCGGGTGATAGGCCAGCGGCCAGTAGCTGCGCGTGTTCCAGTAGCAGAGGGTGTGCTGCTGCCCCGGCTCCCTGAAGATCAGATCGGTGTTCAAATGCGGGATGCCGGTCTTCACATCGATGCTCGAGATGATGAAGTTCTTCGTGTCGTAGGGAAACGGCGAGGCCCAGAGGAACTGCCCCGTGGTCCGATCGAGCGCCCAGATCCCGCCGCCCTCTCCGACCATCGCCATGACGTCGCGCTGCTGCCCGCGGCGGACGTCGGGATTGATCCACTTCACGAACTTCGGATCCGGATTCACCGCGGTCCGAAAGAGCGTGCGCTCGTGCGTGTAGTCCTCGTCCCAGTCGTCGCCCGGCAGATGCTGGTAGTACCACACGAGCTTGCCGGTGTCGGGATTGAGGGCGACCGTCGAGTTGCTGTACAGGTCCGCCGGCGCGAATGTCGGGATCGCGTCCGGGTTGCCGCCGTGGCGGGCCGCGCGAGTATTCGGCGTCGGGTTGGCGATGCCCCAGTAGACGAGATGACGAACGGGATCGTAGCCGCCAGGAAGGCCCCACGTGGAGGCGACGCGGGCGGCCTCCGGCGCACCGCCCCACGTCTTGCCGCCCGGGTCATCGTCTCCGGCAGCCGTATAGAATTTCCAGACTTCCTTGCCGGTCTTCACGTCGTGCGCCGCGACGTAGCAGTTGGCGCGCTGCGGCGAACAGGTGCGGCCGGTCAGGACCTTGCCTTCGACGACAATCGCTCCAGACGTCGCGCCGCCGGCCGTCTTCGTTTCCCACCGCACCGCGCCCGTCCTCGCGTCGAGCGCGACGAGCGTGCTGTCGGGTGCCGTGTAGAAGATCATGTCGTCGTACATCGCGATCGTCTTCGGTCTTCCATTCCCCGCGCGCTTGTACTCCCAGATGACCGCGCCATCGGTCGCATCGAGCGCGCGCACTCCCGCCCCGGGCACGACCACGTACATCACACCGCGGTACACGAGCGGGATGCTCTCCACCGTCCCCATGCCGAGCTCGTGCGTCCACACGGTCTTCAGTTGACCGACGTTCGCCCGGTTGATCTGCTTGAGCGGACTGAAGCGCTGCGCGTCGTAGGTCCGGCTGTACATCAGCCAGTCGTCCGGGCTGGGGTTCTCCAGCATCTCCTTCGTGACGGGCGTGAACTTCGACACCTGCGCGCGCGGCGCGCTAGCGGCGGCGAGCAAGACAATCGACGCGAAGAGTGCAAACATTCTGGTCATGGCAGGCTGAACACGACGACTGAATCGGTCGCGACGATCGCGACGTACTGTTTACCGTTCTTTCCCTGGTAGGTGATCGGGTTCGCGTTCGCCGCGCCGTCAAGCTTTGTGACCCAGAGCTCCTTGCCGGTTGCCGAGTCGAACGCGCGGAAGCGGCGATCGGTGGTCGCGCCGATGAACACGAGCCCTCCAGCGGTTGCCGTCGGTCCTGCGCTCCCGCTGTTGCCGGTGTTCTGCTTCCCTTCCGGCAATGCGTCGGTCAGCCCAAGCGTCGTCTGCCACGCGATCTCGCCCGTGTTCGCGTTGACCGCGACCAGCTTCGCCCAGGGTGGACGCTGACACGGCAGCGAGACGGTGCCCCCGTCTGCCGTCTTGAACGGCGCGCTGAACGTGTGGAACGGCCCGGGACCATCGACGCTCGCGCGGTCGTACAGCGCGTTCGACCCACGCGTGTCGGCGCTGTACTCGACACCGGGCTTGCGCTTCTCGACCCACCCGACGAGCGACGTGTCGTGCGCGTTCATGAAAATGTATCCGGTGCGCGGATCGGTCGCCGTCCCGCCCCAGTTCACACCGCCGGTGCCGCCAGGAAACGAGATCGTGGACTTGGGCGGCGTTCCCTCTTCGTGATACCGGAACGGTGTGAACGGCCCTTTGTTCTCGAACCCGCCCGCCTTGTCCCACATGTCCTGACAGGCCCGCACATGATCCGCGCTCGTGTCGGCGGCGGTCACCATATCTGTGTCTTTGTTGAAGGCCACCCTGGACAGCGGACCAGGCTTGACGGGGAACGGCTGCGTCGGCGAATACCATTCGCCGGGCACGTCGCCTTTTGGCACCGGACGCTCTTCGACGCCGAACACCGGCTTGCCGTTCGTGCGATCGAGGATGAACAGATATCCGGTCTTGCTGATCGCGGCCAGCACGGGCACGGTCCTGCCGTTCTGGACGATGTCCACCAGGCCGGGCGCTGACGGCTGATCCAAATCCCAGAGGTCGTGATGCACGGTCTGGAAATGCCAGACGCGCTTCCCGGTCTGCGCATCGACGGCCACGATCGAGTTGCCGAACAGGTTATTGCCCGGCCGATCGCCGCCGTAGTAGTTCGCCGCTGGCCCGCCGATGGGCATATAGACGAGGCCGCGCTGCTCGTCCACGGTCATCGAAAACCCCCAGATGTTGGTGCCCGATCGATCTTTCCATCCGTCGCCCCAGGTGTTGTTGCCGAATTCACCGGGTCGCGGCACAGTATGGAACTCCCACAACTTCTTGCCGGTGCGCGCATCGAATGCGCGCGTGTCTCCCGGCGGCCCCTGCGGCACTTCGTTCACGTTGGCCCCAATCAACACGACGTTCTTGAAAATGATCGGCGCGCCGTTGTAGGGCACGGTCATCTCGACGATGCCGTCGTGGCCGAAGCCGGAGGACAAATCACCGGTCGAGGCATTGAGCGCGATCAACTTTGCGCCCGACGTCACCATGATGCGCGCCGGATCGCTGCCCTCGCCCGGCCAGAACGCGAGGCCGCGCCGCGATGTCTGGCCCTGCGCCAACTGGTACTCCCACATCAGCTTTCCGGTGTCGGCTTCGAGCGCCACCACTTTGCCGCCCTGCGGCACGTACATCACGCCGCTGACGACGATCGGGACCGCCTGGGAGCCGGCGCCCGGACCGCCGGCCGGCGGCGCGCCCGGCCGTCGAAGGCTGAAGGTCCACGCCTGTTTCAGCTGCGAGACGTTGTCCCGCGTGACTTGCGCCAGCGGCGAGAACCTGGTGGCGGACAGATCGCGGTTATAGGTCGGCCAGTCGCCCGGAGCGCTCGCCGATTTCGGAGTCTGCTGCGCGCGGGCCACCAGGGCGACGCACACACCAGCGGCAATCAGCAACCCGATCGAGATTCTTCGCATTCTGATCCTCCGATAGTCCGCCCAGGTGGCGAATTCTACATGACGAAGTGTGCAAGCGGCGGTACACTTTCTGACCCGAAGGGACCGAAACTCCATAACTGACGTCTAAGCCCTGGCGAGTTGATATGTTCGGTCACTTCAAGTTTCGTCTGCCGGTCACGATTCTCCTCCTGCTCACGTGCGCGGCCCTGCACCCGCAGGCGCAGAGCGCGGCAGTCGGGCGGAACACCGTCAGTCCCGGCGCGGATGAACCGGCGCAAGCGGCGAAGGCCGGCAAAGTCCTCCACGCCTTCCGCATCACAAAGACGCCGCCCAAGATCGACGGCCAGTTGAACGACGAAGTCTGGACCCTGGCACCGACCGGCGAAGGCCTCATCCAGTGGGATCCGGACAACGGTTCGCCGCTAACGGAGGGGACGCTGATACAGGTGGCGTACGACGATCGGTACCTGTACGTGGGCGTCCGCTGCCTCGACCGCATGCCGGACGCCATCGCGCGCGGTCTGGGCCGCCGCGACGAGAACCCGCCCACCGACAACTTCTCCCTTGGATTCGATCCGCGCCACGATCATCAGACCGGCTACGCGTTTCAAACGAATGCATCGGGGGTGCAGTCGGACTTCTACTTCTACGACGACGACCGGTCCGATCAGAGCTACGACGCCGTGTGGGAGGTCAAGACCTCGATCACGGCCGACGGCTGGGTGGCCGAGTACCGCATTCCTTTTTCCCAGATGCGATTCAAAGCCTCGCCGAGCGCGGGTCAGATGTGGGGATTTACGGGGCGCCGGTACATCCGCCGCCGCGCCGAGACCGGTGAGTGGACGGCGCGCCCGCGCGGTGAACGTGGAGAAGTCTCGCGATGGGGCCATCTCGTCTTCGACGACGCGCTGGCGCCGCCGCGGCGGATCGAGATCCAGCCCTACGCGCTGGCGCGGGCCGAACGCCAGTCGGGCATCCCGGGCACCGGCCTTGACGCGTCGGTCGGCGCCGATCTTCGTCTGGGAATCGGCACCTCCGCGACGCTTTCGGCCACCGTCAATCCGGATTTCGGTCAGGTCGAGCAGGATCCGGCGGTCCTGAATCTCAGCATCTTCGAAACGTTCTTCCCGGAAAAGCGGCCCTTCTTTCTCGAGGACAGCCGGACGTTCGTCCCGCCGTACGGCAATTTTCAGCTCTTTCACTCGCGGCGCATCGGCCGCACGCCCGGTCGCTTCGCCGTGCCCGACGGCCAAACGGTCGCGTCGCAGCCCGCGGAAACGACGGTGCTCGGGGCCGCCAAGCTGACTGGGAAGGGATCGGGCTGGACCTACGGCGCGCTGACCGCGCTGACGTCGCGCGAATACGCGCGGCTCACGTCTGGTGGCGAGGCGCTCATCGAGCCGATGACGTCGTACAACACGGTGCGTGTCCAGCGCGATATTCGCAAAGGGACATCGAACATCGGCGGCATCTTCACCGGCGTCGTCCGCGAGAAGGACGATGACGCGTACACGAGCGGGATGGATTACAACCTGCGCTGGGATCGAAACCGGGTGGTCTGGAACGGTCACTGGGCGGTCACGCGGGCGCCAGACCCGGGTGGGGTCGCCAGCGGCGGCGGGGTCGCGACGAGCGGCGGCGGGCTCACGAACT
>JBGPKK010000133.1:0-12799 GCA_041485905.1 Vicinamibacteria bacterium | reverse complement strand
GCTTTAGCCGGACCGTCGCTACCGCGTCAGCTCGCCCAATATCGCCTGCACGTTGGCCCGTACACGCGCCGGGGGTGCGGTGTAATCCTTGTACCTGGCCGGCAGTCTCCAGGCGTCGGCGATGTCGGCGACGCCGAGGCCGCGATTGAATCCGTCCACGACTACATCTCGGAAGTCCCTGTTGAACCGCGCGTACTCCTCGAGATCCTTCCATGTCATGACGCCGCCGTGGCCCGTGATGACGGCCTCGACGTTGGAGAGGGTGGCGGCCGCTTTCGCCAGCGACTCCGGATACGCCAGGCCGCTGCCACCGTTGCTCGTGTCGATCAGCGGCGGTTCCTTGGCGGCGAACATGTCGCCCGCGTGCAGCACACGCAGCGCGGGAAATACCACCCAGGCATCCCCGCTGGTGTGCCCGGCGCCAAAGTAGTAGAGATCGATCTTGTCCGCGCCGGTGCCCATCGACAGCTTTTCCTTGAACATCAGCTTCGGCAGGAAGTTCACCTTGTCGCCCTTGAACGCCTCCATCCGCTCCATGTTCGTCCGGGTGTTCTCGTGCGCGACGATCTCGACGGCCGTGCCGAAGGACTCGTTGCTGCCGGTGTGGTCGCCGTGCGCGTGGGTGTTGATGATCGCCGTCACCGGCCTGGTCGTCAGCGTTTTGATGGCGTCCAGCATTGGGCGGCCCCAGCCGACGAGCTTCGTGTCGACCAGCACCACCCCCAGTTCGGTGACGAACACCGCCGTGTTCCCGCCACCGCCCTTGAGCAGATAGAGATTGCCCTTGACCCTCTGGACCTCGACGACCTTCAGTACCGGCAGCGTCTGCGCCTGAAATCCGCGTGCGGCGATCGAGAGTGCGCCGGCCGCGACCAGCGCGCCGAGGACCGTTCTTCGTCTCATGAAAATGCGCTCCGACAGACTCGCGCGGCCTGGGCCAGTGCGTCAATGGCACGAGACGAGTCCAGGGCGCCTCGATCCATGCGTCAGATTCTCTTCGATTCGAGTCGTGATGGCGAACCACAAACCGCTTCTTTCCGGCGTGGCCGGACAGTATGCTGTCACCCATTATTGAGAAGTAGGCCGGGTCTTAGCAGGGCCGGCGAGGGGAGACGATGCGAGATCGATGTGGCTTCTGGGCGATCCTCGTTGGACTCTTCGGTGCTGTGCACGGGGCGCAATCGACGGCCGCACAAGCGCGACCGGAGGCGCCGAAAACTGTGCGGCTGTACGTCTTCGACTGCGGCGTGCTGAAGATTGCCGATCCGATGCCGCTGTTCGGTCTGAAGAAGGAAGAGGTCGGGGCGACCGACCTGTCGGACGCGGCGTATCTCATCGTGCACCCGCGAGGCACGCTGATGTGGGAGGCTGGGTTGGTGCTCGATGCCACCATCGGCGCGGCCAACGCCCGTCCCGGTGCGCCGTCGAGGCGGTTGAAGGACCTGATGGCGGACGTCGGGTACAAGCCGGCCGACATCAACTACTTTGCGATCTCGCACGGCCACGGCGATCACACCGCCAACGCGAACGATTTCCGAGGGTCGACCTGGCTCGTGAACAAAGCGGAATACGACGCGATGTTTGCCGAGAAGGCGCCCCGCTTTTACACGCCGGCGACCTACAGCGCGCTGAAGACGAGCAAGAACAAATTCATCGACGGCGACTACGACGTGTTCGGCGACGAGACGGTGGTGATCAAGCAGACGCCGGGACACACGCCGGGCCACCAGGTGCTCTTCGTCAAGCTGCGGAACACGGGTACGGTCGCGCTGACGGGCGATCTCTATCACTATCCGGAAGAAGTCGGCCGCAGGGAAGTCGCGCCGGCGCAAGGCGATCAGGAGATCACGCTGAAGTCGAGGGCCGCCGTTGACGAATTCCTGAAGAAGACGAACGGGAAGATGTGGATTACACACGACCTGATCGGCTTCTTGAAGCTGAAGAAGTCGCCGGAGTACTACGAGTAGTCGTTGGGACGGTCTGAAGACCGTCCCCTACAGAGCGCTGGGTGGGGATTTCGAGCCTGTAGGGAACGGTCTCTACGACCGTTCCCGGCGTGGAGAGCGGATCTATGCGGAGACGGCATCTACCGGTCGTGCTGATCGTGGGGCTGGTGAGTCTGGTTGGGCTCGTCCAGGGTGCGGACACGCCGAAGGCCGGTGAATGGCCGTACTACTCCGCCGACAACCGCGCGACCAAGTACTCGCCCCTCGATCAGATCACCAGGGACAACGTGACGAAGCTGCGCGTGGCGTGGCGGCGTCCGCAGGTTGATCCGGCCTTGCTCGCCGCGAACCCGGATCTGCGTCTGTCGAACCGCTACACCGCGACGCCCATCATGGCGAACGGCGTCCTCTACGCGCCGGATGGACTCGGTCTGGTCGAGGCGATGGATCCCGGGACAGGACACACGCTGTGGACGCAGAAGCCGCTGGTGCCGGGTCCCGACGGCCTGCAGGGCGGCGGCGCTCACTGGGGTGTCGCGTACTCGGGGCAAGGGGCCGATGCCCGCATCTTCCACACGCGCGGCCAGCATCTGTTCGCGCTTAGTCCCAAAGACGGGGAGCCGATCGCCAGTTTCGGCGACGGCGGCAAAGTGGATCTCAACGTCGGGCTCGGTCCGCTCATGAAGTCGTACCGGTGGAGCGGCGTCCCGCTGGTCGCGCGCGACGTCGTGGTGATCGGATCGTCGATGCTCGAGCAGGACTCGGCGAGGACGAAAGAAGGCCCGCCCGGCGACGTGCGTGCGTACGACATCCATACCGGGAAGCTGCGATGGCAGTTCCATGTCATCCCACACGCCGGCGAACCGGGCGTCGAAACGTGGGAGAACAACTCGTATACCTACACGGGCGCCGGTAACGTCTGGTCGATGATGAGCGCGGACGATGAGCTCGGGTACGTGTACTTGCCGACGTCGAGCGGCACCAACGACATGTACGGCGGTCATCGTCTCGGCAACAACCTGTACACCAGCTCGATCGTGTGCGTCGACGCGAAGACCGGCAGGCGCATCTGGCACTTTCAAACCGTCCATCACGATCTGTTCGACTACGACAACCCCGCGGCGCCGATCCTCGCCGACCTCGCCGTCGGCGGCAGACGGATCAAGGCGGTCGCCCAGGTGACCAAGCACGGGTTCGTCTTCGTGCTCGATCGCGTGACCGGCAAGCCGGTGTGGCCGATTGAAGAGCGTCTTGTGCCCTCGTCTACCGTGCCCGGCGAGAAAGCGTCACGGACGCAGCCGTTTCCGACCAGGCCGGCGCCCTTCGAGCGGCAGGGCCTGCAGGAGGACGATCTGATCGACTTCACCGCAGAGCTGCGCGCGGAAGCCATCGAGATTCTGAAGCAATACCGGATCGGTCCGCTGTTTACACCGCCCTCGGTGCGGGGTGAGCAAGCCGGCACGACGAAGGGCACTCTGCAGCTTCCAGGGTCGAACGGCGGCACCGCATGGACGGGCGCCGCCTTCGATCCTGAAACGAACATCCTCTACATCCCGTCGAAGACGAATCCGTTCTCGGCGGATTTGCTCAAGGGCAAACCTGAAGAGACCAACCTGGATTACCGCGCGGCCACGCGTCCGCTGGTTCAGGGACCGCGAGGGCTGCCGCTGGTCAAGCCGCCATACGGTCGTGTCACCGCCATCGATTTGAACAAAGGCGATCACGTGTGGCAGGTTGCCAACGGCGACGGTCCGCGCGACAACGCCGCGATCAAGGCGCTGAATCTTCCGCCGCTCGGCCAGGCGGTGCGCTCGTCGGCGATCGTCACCAAGACGTTGCTGTTCGTCACCGAAGGCGATCAGCTCAACCCACGCACACCGCCCGGTGGCGGCGGCCGCAAATTCCGTGCGCTCGACAAAGCCACAGGCAAGACCTTGTGGGAGATCGAGTTCGAGGCGGGCGCCAATGGCGCGCCGATGACCTATCTGTTCAACGGCAAGCAATATGTGGTGCTGGCCATCGGCGGCCAGCGGCACCCGGCGGAGCTCGTCGCGTTGAGCCTGCCGTGACGGTAAGTGACGGTCCGCCTAAAGGCGGACACTACGCACGAACGTACGTAGTGTCCGGCTTCAGCCGGACCTAAAATAGGAGAATGCAGATGACTCATCGACTTCTCGCATTACTTGGCGCGATCGTCGTCGTGAGTGCAGGTGTCTGGGTCGCGACGATGCCGATCGGGGCCCAGTCCCAAACGCCGGCGCGCGACGTTCAGGCCATCAAGGAAGCGGAGAGGAAGCTCATTCGTGAGGTCGCCGACGGACTCAAGAGGCGGGATGCGGCGGCGTATCCACCCCTGGACGTGCCGAAGAACTGGAAGCCGGGACGGACAGCCTGGGGCGACCCGGATCTGACTGGTGTGTATTCGAACAGCGACGAGGCCGGCATCCCGTTCGAACGGCCGGGCCAGTTCGAAGGCCGTCGGCTCGAAGACATCACCGTTGCGGAGTTGAACGAGCTGCGGCAAGCGCGGCAAAACGCGACGCTCGAACGCGCCGTCAGCGCTTCGGACGATCCCGAAGGCCACCCTCAACTCTTCTGGTGGGAAACATTGAATGCCACGAACAGCCGCGCGTGGCTCGTGCTCGACCCGCCGGACGGAAAGATCCCGCCCGAGACTCCGGAGTCGCGGCAGCGAGCGGCGGCTCGCGCCGAGGCACGACGTCGAAGCGGGCACGGCCCCGCCGACGCCCCCGAGGATCGCGGTTTGTACGACCGGTGCATCTCGCGTGGCCTGCCGGGATCGATGATGCCGGCCATTTACGGGAGCTCGTATCAGATTGTGCAGGGGCCGGGGTCGGTGGCGATCATTTACGAGATGATCCACGAGACGCGTGTGATTCCACTGGACGGCCGTTCGCACGTCGGCAAGAGTATCCGGACCTACATGGGAGATGCGCGTGGCCGTTGGGACGGCAACACGCTTGTCGTCGAGACGACCAACTTCAAGGACCAGATCGCGTACCGGGGCGCCAGCGGCGACACGCTGCGTCTCGTCGAACGTTTCAAGCCGGTCGGCCCTCGGACCGTTGAATGGTCGGTCACCTCGGAGGATCCGGCGACGTGGACGAGGCCGTGGACGTTTGCGATGAACTTGACGAAGAAGGACGCCACGCAGCAACCGTTCGAATACGCGTGCCATGAAGGCAACTACGGCTTGCGAAATATCCTCAGCGGGGCTCGCGCCGAGGAACGGGCCGGGGGCAACAGATGAAGAATCATATGAACGCGTGGCTGGCGGCGTTGGCAATCGTGGGCGCCGCCGTCTCGCTGGCTCCTGTCCGACTGGCGGCCCAGTCGCCGCAGGAGCGGCAGGAGCAGAACCGCAAGCTGATTCGCGAAGTTGCCGACGCCTTGAAAAAGAGGGCCGCCGCGACCGCTGAAGCAGGGCCGGTGCCCAGGAACTGGAAGCCGGCACGCACGCCGTGGGGCGACGTGGACATCTCCGGCGTGTACACGAACAGCGACGAGGCGGGCATTCCCTTCGAGAGACCCGCCGAGTTCGAAGGGCGGCGGCTCGAGGACATCACCGGCGCGGAATTGACCAGGCTCCAGCAGGTACGACGAGAGGCGACGATCGAAAACGCAGTCAGGCAGTCCGATCAGCCCAATCCGCAGTTGTTCTGGTGGGAGACGCTGAACGCCCAGAACAGCCGCGCGTGGCTCGTCGTCGATCCGACGGACGGTAAGATTCCCCCGCAGACGCCCGAAGGGCTGCAGCGGGCGGCGGCACGCGCCGACGCGCGGCGACTGAGCGGCCGCGGCCCCGCCGATTCGTACGAGGACCGCAGCTTGTACGACCAGTGCATCTCCCGCGGTCTGCCGGGTTCGATGATGCCGGCGATCTACGGCAGCTCGTATCAGATTCACCAGGGTCCGGGATTCGTCGCGATCCGCTACGAGATGATCCACGAAACGCGGGTCATTCCCCTCGACGCCCGCCCGCACGTGGGAAAGACCATCCGGACCTACATGGGCGACGCGCGTGGCCATTGGGAAGGCGATACGCTCGTCGTTGAAACGACCAACTTCAAGGATCAGACGGCGTACCGCGGCGCCGATGGCGCGACGCTGCGGTTGATTGAACGCTTCAAGCCGGTCGGTCCGAACACGGTCGAGTGGTCGGTGACCGCCAACGATCCGTCCACGTGGGTCCGGCCGTGGACCTTCGCGATGAACCTGACGAAGAAGGATCAGAGCCAGCAACCGTTCGAGTACGCGTGCCACGAAGGGAATTACGGGTTGCGGAACATCCTCAGCGCCGCGCGCGCCGAAGAGAAGAAGTGAAGCTTCCAGCCGTTGCGGCGGTGGCCTTAATGGCCTTGTTCGCCGGCACGCTGCCGACGCCGCGGATTCTCCCGCTCCCTGAAGGTCAGTGGACCGACCTCCACCGGGAACTGGTGAAAACCTACGGGCGTGACGGCCCCGTGAACAACGTGACGAACGTCGCGAACTTCGCGAACGTGGCGAACGATTTCCGCACCTTTCTTAATCATCCGGACCTCGTGAAAGGTGTCCTTCCGTTTGCCAACTACATCTCGAGCGAATCGACCCTTTCCCCGCGTCATCGCGAGCTGCTGATTCTTCGCACCGCCTGGCTGTGCCGCTCCGAGTACCAATGGGCGCATCACGCACCGACGGCCAGGAAGGCGGGCCTCGCCGCCGGGGAACTGCGGCGGATTGCCGCCGGGCCGGACGCGCCTGGGTGGGACCGGTTCGAATCCGTGCTCCTTCGCGCGGCCGACGAGCTCCACGTCAACGCATTTGTGAGTGACAGTACCTGGAACGGGCTGATCGCACGCTACGACACGCATCAGATGATGGATGCCGTGTTTACCGTCGCCGAATTCACCATGCTGTCGGAGGTGGTGAATGCAGTCGGCGTGCAGGTCGAGATCGGGCTCGCCGATCGCCTGCCGGCAGACGTCGCGCGGCGGGTCGCTGTGGTCAAGAGCGACGAACGCTTGATAGGGAAGAAGGCGCGCATCGACGCGCTGGATCCAGCGAAGTGGGACGCGGACGTGCGGGCGATGCTGGATCCCTCCGGATCGGGTCGCGCGGTGGCGGCGGTGTATCGCACGTACGCGCAGCACCCGAAGATGTACGCGCCCCGGCAGCTTCTGTCGGAGTACATCCGGCTCCAGGCCACGCTTGATGCCCGAGCTCGCGAGCTGTTGATTATGCGCATCGGCTGGCTCTGCCGGTCCGATTACGAGTGGGCCACGCACGCGCCCGCCGGACGACGGGCGGGGATGACAGCCGCGGACGTGGATCACATCATCGCAGGGCCCCAGGCGGGAGCGGATTCTCTTCCGGACAATCTGCTGCGTGCGGTTGACGAGCTGTACGCTGACGATACCATCTCCGATTCCACGTGGCAGGCGCTGGCTGTGCAGTTGAACGCAAAGCAGTTGCTCGATCTGCTGATCACCACCGGCGGATACCGCATGGTGTCGATGTCGTTGAATACCTTCGGTGTGCAACTCGAGCCCGGCGGCGAGCGGCTCCCGGCACCGCGGTGACGATCGCCGACACCGCGCCCGACAACCGCGTCTTCATCAAAATCGCCTGGCGGCTGATGCCGCTGCTGATCGCCGGGTACATCCTGAACTATCTCGATCGCAACAACGTGGGCTTTGCCGCGTTGACGATGAACCGGGAGATCGGGTTGACGGCGACGCAATTCGGCAGAGCCGCCGGAATTTTCTTTCTCGGGTACTGCTTCTTCGAAGTTCCCAGCAACATCGCGCTCTACCGCCTCGGTCCGCGAATCTGGCTGTCGCGGATCATGATCACCTGGGGGTTGGTCTCCGCGGCGACCATCTTCGTGACTGGCCCCACGAGTTTGTACGTGCTGCGTTTCCTGCTCGGAGTCGCAGAGGCGGGCTTTTTTCCAGGAGTGGCTTTCTATCTCGGCACGTGGTTTCCGTCCGAGTACCGAACGCGGATGATCGCCTGGTTCATGGTCGCGGTTCCGATCTCCTCGGTCGTCGCGGGTCCTGTGTCGGGCTACCTGCTGAAGATGGACGGCCTGGCCGGCCTCGCCGGCTGGAAATGGCTGTTCCTCCTCGAAGGTCTGCCGGTCGTGCTGGTGGGTTTCGGCATGCTGAAGTTCCTCGCCGACGGGCCGGAGCACGCCGACTGGCTCACGCAGAGGGAACGCCAGGCGGTGCGCGAACGAATCGCGGGCGAACGGCGCGAGAAGGAGGTGCGACATCTCCTGCCCGCGCTCAAGGACGTGCGCGTGTTGATCCTGGCGGGCGTACAGTTTGGATTCCTCGTCGGTTCCTACGGCGTCGGCCTGTTTCTGCCGCAGATCATCAAGCTCGGGAACCTGTCGAATGTTCAGGTCGGATTCGTCTCGAGCGGATGCTACGTCGTCGCCGCGGCCGGGATGATCGTGTGGGCGGGCCACGTCGACCGGCACGGGGGAAAGATCGCCAACCTCGCGACGGCGTGCCTGGTCTCCGCGGTCGGGTTCGTCGGCGCGATCGCATCGGCGAATTTCTGGGTGTCGCTCACGGGCGTGACCGTGGCGCTCACCGGCATCAACGCCGCGCGGGGGATCTTCTGGACGATTCCGCCGCGCTTTCTCACGGGCCTGGCCGCGGCCGGCGGCCTCGCGTTCATCAACTCTATCGGCACGATGGGCGGGTTCGTCGGACCGTACCTGATGGGATGGCTGACCGATCGCACCGGCTCGTTCACGGCGGGACTTGGCGCCATGGCCGGCTTCCTGCTTCTGGCAACGGGGCTGTCCTGGTCGCTGAAGTGGTTCGTTACGCTGGACTAAGCTCGCCGGACTCAGTAGGGTCCGGCCTACGTACGGTACGTAGGGCGGACCTTATAAGGTCCGCCGTTCACCTGCTAGATGAGGTCCGCCGTAAACGTCTGGCTTATAATCGCGCCGTTCTGACAACGCTGTGCCTCTGACTGTCGGCTCTCGACTCGGCCCGTACGAAGTTCAGGCTCCAATCGGCGCGGGAGGGATGGGAGAGGTCTATCGTGCGCGGGATTCCAAGCTGCAGCGCGACATCGCCCTGAAGATCCTGCCGGATGCGTTTGCGCTCGATCCGGACCGCCTCGCGCGTTTCAAGCGTGAGGCGCAGGTGCTCGCCTCGCTCAATCATCCGAACATCGCCGCCATTTACGGCCTTGAGGAAGTCGATGGCGTGCTGGCGCTGGCCCTGGAGCTGGTCGAGGGGCCGACGCTCGCCGATCGGATTGCCGAAGGCGCGATTCCGTTTCACGAGGCCCGGCCGATCGCCCGTCAGATCGCCGACGCGCTCGAGGCCGCGCACGACCAGGGGATCGTCCATCGCGATCTGAAGCCGGCGAACATCAAGGTGCGGTCTGACGGGGCAGTGAAGGTCCTCGACTTCGGGCTGGCGAAGGCGCTCGACCCCGCGACGAGCAGTCCGGATCTGACACGCTCGCCGACGCTCTCGACGCCCGCCGCGACGAGGGTGGGCGTGATCCTCGGCACAGCCGCGTACATGGCACCCGAACAGGCACGCGGCAAGGTGGTCGACAAACGCGCCGATATCTGGGCGTTCGGCGCCGTGCTGTACGAGATGCTCACCGGCACGCGCGCTTTTGACGGCGAAGACGTGACCGACACGATGGGCGCCGTCATCCACAAGGAACCGGTGTGGGCCACGTTGCCGCCCGAGACGCCGCCGCGCGTCGTGGAGCTGGTTCAGCGCTGCCTGAAGAAGGACGCGCGTGAGCGGCTGCGCGACATCGGTGACGCACGCATCGAGCTCGAAGGCGCGGATCGGCCGCTGCCTTCGTCCGCCGCCCCAGGGGCGGGCCGATCGGTGTGGCGCGAACGGCTCGCCTGGCTCGTGGCCACACTCGTCGCGATCGCGGCGGTTCCGTTCGTCGTCGCGCACCTCCGCGAGGCGCCGCCGACCCCCGCGACGGTTCGCTTCACCGTCACACCGCCCGATGGCGTCGTCTTCTCGGGGGGCAGCGGCTACGCGCCCGCCCAGGCCGTGTCGCCGGACGGGCGCCTGATCGTGTTCATGGGGCAGCGCGTGCCGGGAGGAGCGCTGCTCCTCTGGATTCGCGATCTGGACGCGCTGGTCGCGCGGCCGCTGCCCGGGACGGAGGGAGGCCTTTTTCCCTTCTGGTCACCCGACAGTCGATCCGTCGGCTTTTTCGCGGCCGGGAAGCTGAAAAAAATCGACGTCGCCGGCGGCCCACCACAGATCCTCTGTGACGCCAACGCCGGGGAGGGCGGGACGTGGAATCGGGAGGGAACCATCCTGTTCGCAGCTTCCACCGCCTCGGGGCTCGTTCGCGTCTCGTCGGCCGGCGGCCAGGCCACGCCCGTGACGAAGCTGGACGCCTCGCGCAAGGAGATATCGCACCGCTGGCCACAGTTTCTCCCCGACGGCCGGCGCTTTGTGTTCGTGGCCGAGCCGAACAATGCCGCGTCGGTCGGGTCGCTCGATTCGCCGGAAACCAAGCGCTTGTTCAACGCAGACTCGAAGCCGCTCTATGCACCTCCGGGGTATCTCTTGTTCGTGCAACAGGGGACGTTGATGGCGAGGCCGTTCGACGCGGCGCGGGCGGAACTGACGGGCGAGGCGGTGCCGGTTGCGGAACAAGTTCGGTACGGCGGCAACGGCCGCGCGGCGTTTTCCGTCTCAGAGAACGGGGTACTGTCCTATCGAGGCGGCGAGGCGATCACCGGCACGCCGGTGTGGGTCGATCGGACCGGTCGCGAGCTGTCGGCGCTCGTCAGCAACCCCCTGGACTCTGCCGAGTTCCCACGGCTTTCGCCCGACGGCCGGCGGCTCGCGCTCGTGGTCGCCGGCGACGTGTGGGTGTACGACATCCAGGGACGACCGCCGATCAAGATCACCTTCGACGGTCAGCACTACGCCCCGTTGTGGACGCCGGATGGCCGGCGCCTCGTCTATGAGACAACGTCGGTTCCACTGCGATCCCTTCCGGCCGATGGCAGCGGCGGCGCGCCCGAGACGCTCACGCCCGACGGGCATTTCCATCCGCATGGCTGGTCCGGGGATGGCCGAGAGCTGCTGGTCGTCAGGCTCGATGGCGCGGCGACCGCGCCGGACATCTTCAGACTTACCCCTGGTGCGAAGAGCGAACCACAGGTGGTCGTCCAGACGCCCGCGGCCGAGGGGGCGGCTGGTGCAGCGCTCTCGCCGGATGGCCACTGGCTGGCGTACGTGTCGGACGCGACCGGGCAAGGTGAGATTTGGGTGCGGCCGTACCCCGGTCCCGGAGCTCCGGTTCGCTTGTCGCCGAATGGCGGCACAGAACCGGTCTGGGCCCGAAGCGGCAAGGAGCTCTACTACCTCGAAGCCGCCAAGCTGATGGCGGTCGCGATCGAGGCGCGCGCCGACTTCAACTTCAAACCGGCGGCGTTTCTGTTTGAGAGCAACTACGTACGCGGCGGTCAGCCGCCGTCCTATGACGTCGCAGCAGACGGCAGGTTCATCATGATCAAGTCAGCGAACTCACGCGCTGGCACGTCGCCGATGACGGTCGTGCTCAACTGGGCGGACAAGCTGCCGGTCAGGGCCCGGTAGCGTCAATCAAGCCGGCTCGGCGATGCGGCCTGCGGGTACCGCGACGCTGATCAACTCACTGACATCATCGAGATCATCGATCCGCCAGCAGAGGTTAATGAGAGCGTCCACCTGTGCGGCCGGCAGTACGCGCACCGCCTGATCGC
This sequence comes from Vicinamibacteria bacterium, assembly GCA_041485905.1. Classification (GTDB taxonomy): domain Bacteria; phylum Acidobacteriota; class Vicinamibacteria; order Vicinamibacterales; family CAVVIG01; genus JAHFUI01. The sequence continues at coordinate 1,084 of JBGPKK010000133.1, read as the reverse complement.
GGAACTTATCCTCGAGCTGCCGATCGCTCATCGGGCGTCGCAGGTTGCCGAGCGACGCTTCCACGAACCGGCTGAACCTGTCGCCGTTCTCGAGATCCACGTCGATATGCGCCTGGTCTTCCGTGACAGACGGATCGCCCACAGCCGTGACGCGTTCCCTGACGCGCTTGATCTGCGGGTCGTTCACGGCTTCGTCAGTGTATTCCTGAAGGCCCGCTTTTCCGCGGACCAGACCGACAGCCGCGCCGTGGTAGACCGAGAATTTGCCCTGCAGTCCGCGCGTGATGTTCTGTTGATTACACAGATCGAGCACTAACGGTGCGACCCGAAGCCGCACCGCCGCAATCGCCCGCGGATCGAGCCGGTGCTCGTGTTGCAGCTGGATGGCGCCGTCGATGGTCGGGTGATTGACGATGCCGCAGGGGAACGGCTTGTAGGTGTTGACGCGAAGGTCGAAGTCGATGCCGAGGCCGGCGGTGATCTTCGACAGATCGAAGGTGGCGGCTTGGACCGCCGCGAAGCCTCGCGGTCCCTCGATGCCGCGTTCGCCGGCGGTGAAGCCGGCTTGCGCGAGGAGGGCTGCCGCGAAACCGTTCTGAGCCGCGCGGCCGGGATGAAACGCCTTGGCCATGGAGCCGAACATCTCGCGCAGGCCCGCCGCCTGGGTGGCGGCGAGCCCGACGGCCCAGATCATTTCCTGAATCGACAGGCCCAGGAGCCTGCCGATCGCAGTCGCCGCCCCAAACACGCCTGCCGTGCCGGTGATGTGCCAGCCGACATCATAGTGAGCCGGGTAGACCGCGTTGCCGACGCGCGACTCCGCCTCGAATCCCAGAATGAACGCGTGCATGAAGTCGCGCCCGCCAACAGGATTCGCGCTCGCGTAGGCAAACAGCGCCGACGCGACCGGCGACGAAGGGTGGCTGTAGTTTTTCGGCGTGGTGTCGTCGTAGTCGTACACGTGGGAGCTGATGCCGTTCATCAGCGAGGCGTGAAGCGGGTCGAGGCGCTCGACGCGCCCGAGAATGCTTGCGGTCGGCCTGCCCGCATAGGGTCCGAGCGCGCGCATGGCGATGTCGACCGC
>JBGPKK010000132.1:0-12859 GCA_041485905.1 Vicinamibacteria bacterium | reverse complement strand
ACGCCCGGTCGCTGCCGTTCGCCGAGGAGTTCTTCGACGCCATCGTGTGCATCGATTCTTTCAGCTACTACGGGACGGACGACCTGTACCTGAACTACCTCGCTCGGTTTGTGAAGCCGGGCGGCCCGGTGGGAGTTGCGGGTGCTGGACTGGTGCGGGAAATCGAAGGTCCCCTTCCCGAGCATCTTCGTGAGTGGTGGACCCAGGATCTCTGGTGCCTGCATTCAGCGGCCTGGTGGCGCCGGCACTGGGAACGGACAGGCATCATGGACATTGACCTGGCCGACACCATGCCCGATGGCTGGCAACGGTGGCTGGACTGGCACAGGGTGATCGCTCCTGACAATGAAGTGGAAATCAAAGCGATCGAAGCTGATCGTGGCAGATACATCGGCTACGTTCGCCTGGTGGGTCGCCGCAATCGCCAGGCGACGCTGGCCGATCACATCGTGTCCTTGTCCATGCAGTACACGAAAAAGCCTTTGCTCCGGTCATAACGTCCTACCTGGCTCCGGGCGTCCGATTGCCGATCGCGTACAGAAACTTCGAGGTGCGGATGAAGATCTGGCCGTCCGAGATCGCCGGTGAGCTGAGCGTGTAGTCGTCGAGGTCGTTTTCGGCGAGCACCTGAAACACCGGTCCCGCCTTCACGACCACGGTCACGCCGTCCTCGTTCGTGACGTAGATCTTCCCGTCCGCGAGCACCGGCGAGCCGCTGTACGTGCCCGACCGCACCCGCTGCCGGCCGTACACATCCTTCCCGGTTTTCAGATCGATGCACGACATGATGCCGCGGTCGTTGACGACGTAGACGTACGTCCCGTCGGTGACCGGCGTCGGCACATCGGTTCCGTTGTTCGACGACCAGATCAGGTGCGACTTCGTCACGTCGCCGCGGCCGCCGCCTCTCAGCGCCAGGATCGGCCGCTCGCGCGACGGCGCCACGATGAGGTCGCCGTACACGACTGGAGACGCGACGACCCGATTGCTGCCGTCGTTGGAGGGATTGAGCCCGTTCGCCCGCCACAGCTCTTTCCCTGTCGCCGGGTCATGACCCGTCACCACATCGGCGCCGGTGACGACAATCTCGGCGCTGTTGCCGTAGCGCAGCAACGCCGGCGTGGTGTACGCGTCCGGCGACTCGAACCGAGCCTGCGTGAGCCGCTCCACACGCCAGATCGTCTTGCCCGTGGCCTTGTCGATCCGCAAGAGGTAGGACGGATCGCGGGTCCTCATTCCGTGCAGTACCTGCACATACAGGGCGTCTTCGTGCAGCAGCGGCGACGATCCATATCCCCACTGCAGACCGAACCGTCCGTACTCCCTCTGGATGTCGCGCATCCAGAGCTCCTGGCCGGCGAAGTCGAATGCCTTGAGGATGCCGGTGCCCGTGATCGCCCAGACGCCCCGCCCGTCGGTCACAGGCGAGGGCGACGACATGTTCTGCTTTTGCATCCGCACGTTGCCGCCGCCGAGCCGCTGCTTCCAGAGCGGGACGCCGCGAGTACGGTCCACGCACCAGAGAGACAAGTCGCTGCCCTCGGCGACGTTCAGAAAGATGCGGTCGCCCCAGATGACCGGCGTCGAGCCGGACCAGGCCGGCAGCGGAAGCTTCCAGGCGATGTTCTCGGTCTTCGACCAGCGAACGGGAAGGTCCTTTTCGCCGCTGAGGCCGTTGAGCGACGGACCGCGCCACTGCGGCCAGTTCTCGGCGGACAAAGCCGCGACCACAGCGCACAGCAGGACAAGCGTCAGCGCCAATGGCTTCAGCATGATGGAGTCTCCCGCAGCAAGTCTCGAGTCTGAAGGCTGAAGTCTGCACACTTGAAACCTCAGCCTTGACACTTTGCATTACTCCGCCCGCAGCGCGTTGAGCAGCGGCGCGCGCAACGCAGCGCTCGTCGCGACGATCGACGACAAGAGCCCCGCTGCGAAGACCGACATGAGCACGAGCCCGCCTCCAGCCGTCATTGGCAGCCGCCCGCCGCGTTCCACAACAGCGGGCGCGACCGCGACGAGTGCGCAAAACGTCCCGATCGCCATCCCCCAGCCGAGCAACAGCACGTTTTCCACGAGCACGATCGCGAAGACGTGCGCTTTGCGGTACCCGACGGCGCCGAGCAACGCGAGATCCCGGCGCCGCTCCAGAACGTTTCGAAACAGGACGGCGGCCAGTCCCACGGTGCCGACCAGGAGACCGAGCCCGCCGAGCGTCTGGAACGTCGAGAGGTACGTGTTCTCAACTCGATGGAACTCTGCCAGCCGCTCGACCGTCAAGACCGCATCCGCACCGAGGTCCCTGCCGCCCTCTCTAATGGCCGACGCCACCCGTGCCGCGCGCTCTGGCGGCGTGTTCACCAGCAGCAACCGGTAACCGTCCTGGCCCGCGAATAGCGTCCGGAAGTTCGCATCCGACATCATCAGCTCGCTTTGAAAAATACTGTCGGCGAGAGCCGCCACGAGACGCAGCCGCACCGACCGGCCATCCTGGTGGATGACGATGTCGTCGCCGAGCTTCTTGTGGAGCACGTAGGTCATCGAGTTGGCGTCGGCAATTACGGGCACGATGCGCGTGTCGCCGCCGGCCATGTTCCTGTTCAGCAGGAGCCACGGATTGGCCCGCTCCGCGTCGCTCGACGCCAGCGACCCCTGGAACGCAAAGCGCCCAGACTCGATGAATGCGCCGCTCGCGCCCAGGATCCGCGGATTCCGCGGCTCGTACAGATTCAGGCAGCTCGCATCGTCACCAGGCCGCAGGCGGAACGGTTCGATCGTGACGTCATCGGATGCGGTGAGGCCCAACATCTCGCGGCCTTCGAGCCCGCTGGGATCGTGGGCCATGGGCACCAGCAGCTCAACGAGCAGCGAGTAGCCGCCAACACCCGAGTGCCGATCGGTCGCGGCGGGGCCGACGCGGCGGAACGCGTCGACGGAGATCAGGATGAAGGACGCCGCGGCGATGACGACGATCGCCAGCACGCTGCGGCCTGGTCGGGACGCGGCGTTGCGCAGACCCAGCCGCGACACCGACCACCAGCCATGCCCGCCGAGCGGACGTCGCGGCGGGACGCGCAGGTTGAACCAGACGAGGCACAGACACGACACGAGCAGCGAGCTGCCCGCGCCGAAGAACGCGCCGGTGCGGTCGAGAGCGCCGGCGGCGGTCGCCGCCATCAGCGCCGCGCCGAGTACGCCGAAGCCGATGGCGCCGGCAAGCGGAGACCGGAACGTCTGGCGACCGCCCCGAGTTGCCGGATCGTCACCGGCCAGCTTTCCGGCGAGCAGGCTCCGTTCGGAAAGCCGCGACAGACCGCGCATCGTCCACCAGATGCAGGCCGCAGCCGCGACGACCGCGCCGACCGCGCCTGCGGCGAGCGACCCAGGCGACGTATGGAGGCGAAGCGCGTCTGTGCCGACCGCGCCGGCCCACCAGGAGCCCAGGCCCGCCATCATCACGGCCGCATAGCCGGACGCGCCGGCGGTCCCGATGAGGCCGCCGATCGTTGCCAACAGCAGTCCTTCAACGACAAAGAGACGCTGAATGCGGGCCGTTGTGAAACCGACGGCGCGCAGCAGACCGACCTCGCGCGCGCGCTGTTCGACGCCGAGTCTGAAGAACAGCGCCGTCAGCAGAAGAGCGGAGATCATGAGGAAGAAACTGAAATACGTGAAGTACTCGCCGAAATCGGTGGCGCCGCGCGACGCGGCCAATCCCTCGCGTGCCACATCCTGAACCGACAAGCCCATTGCCAGCGGATCAATGATGGTTCGGAGGCGAGCGGTGTAGCGGTCGAGCGCCTCCGCCGACGATTGTCCTGCCTCCGGGACGACGCGCACGGACGTGCGGTCGCCGTAGCGCGAACGCCACAACCGCTGTCCCGCTTCGAGTGGGATGAACGCTTTTGGCGTGGTGCGGTAACGCTTCCAGTAGTCCTCGTCCATGGGTCTGACGCGCCGCAGGTCGATCGGAAACGGCGGGTCCCAGTCGGCGAGTGTGCCGGATTCGGTGATGCCGGGGAAGCGGGGCGCGAGATTACGGTCGGCGGCGGCGCCCGCGATCGGCACGACGGCGGCGACTTGAAAGTCGGCGGTGCGTGTCAGCAACCGCCCAGGCTCTTCCCACACGTAGTATTCCAGCGTCACGGGATCGCCGGCATGCACGCCAAGATCGTGCGCGGCCCACTCGTTCAGGACGATTGGCGTCGGACCCCCTGGCGTACCCGCCTGCGCGGCAACGGCGGGCGCGATCGCGGGAAGGTCTGTGGCGGTCACCAGCGAATACGGTACCTCGCGATTGCCGCTCCGTAGAGTGTTGACGAGGTACGTGAACACCGGATGCGCCTTCATCGTCGTCTCGACGGCCGCCTGCGCGGCGGCCGCGGCACGCGCCTGATCGAGTAGCCCCCCGGCGGCTTCGACCGCGAGCGCCGGTTCGACGGTTGTGGCGCGGGGCTTCAGCCCCGCGTTCGCAGGCCTCAAGGCCTGCGCGACATCTGATTCCGGCGGCACGACACGGACGGTCAACCCGCTGTCCTCGAGCGCAGCCCTCCGTCGAACCAGGTTTTCCAAAAGCGTAAAAAGGGGTCGGGAGTCGTTTTCGTTGCCGTCTCCAAGAGAGGACTCTCGTTTGGTGGCGGCGCCTAAAAACGACTCCCGACCCCTTTTTTTAGAGACGAGCAGGGTATTCACGCGGCCATCGAGATCGAGCTCCTGCTGCAGCCGTTTGAGCGGCACGAAGACGGCCTTCACGCGGCCCTGCTGCGGCCTCAGCGAAAACTCACCAAGCGTCTCGGGCCCGATGACCGCGCGTACGGTGAGACGCATGGTGCGGCCCAGGTCGTCCTTCCGGCCGTGCAACGACTCGATCGGCACAGCGGACGGTCGCTCGACCCGAATCAGCACGGCGCCGCCCGGTGACGCGCCGAGGTCCGACGCGAGCGCGGCGCTCAGGGCCGCCCCGCGGCCTTCGGACGCGCCTTCCTGGAACGGCGCGGCCGCGCCGTGAAAGCGCCAGAACCGATCGTCCACGCCGTACACGAGCACGCGCGACGCACGGCGGCCGCTGGCTTGATCGCTCACCAGTCCCTGCACCGCGATCATGGGAGAAATAGACGCGAAGGATCCGGCAAACGTCTCGTCCGCCTGCAGGTCGGCGGCGAGCGCTTCACGAAAGAACCCCGACGACACGACGACCTCAGCGGTCCTTCCGAGCCGCTGCAGCACCAGGTCGCGCAGGCTGCCGCGCACGGAGTCGCCGACGAGCAGGGCACCGGCCAGCACCGAGACCGCGGTCGCCACACCGAGCACGACGGCCAGGTTGGTGCGCCAGTAGTAGGTGAGGCCGCGGAGGACGAGACCACCTGCTTGCATTGGCATTTTCAACAGATCATGTTCCTACGAGGTCTCGCCCCGCGCGAGGCGGAGCTGGCGATCGACCAGTTCGAAGCGAATCGGCAACATCGCCGCGAGCGATGCGCTGTGCGTGACGACGATGAGCATGGTGTTCTGCAGTCTGTGCAGGTCGAGGAGCAATGCCGCGACGTTCTCAGCCGAAGCCCGATCGAGATTCCCGGTCGGCTCATCGCAGAGCAAGAGCCTTGGCTGGCGAACCAGCGCGCGCGCGATCGCGACGCGCTGTTTTTCACCGCCCGACAACTCGCCGGGCCGGTGGTCGGCCCGATCCCCAAGCCCCACCTGCTCGATGAGATCGCGGGCCCGTTTCGTGGCGTGGTCTGCGCCGCGTGCCGCGGACTCGGCTGCCGGGGCAACGAGTGTGGGGATCAGGACGTTTTCCAGCACCGTGCACTGCGGCAGCAGGCAGTGGTCCTGAAAGACGAAGCCGACCGATGTGTTGCGAAACGCCGCCACTTCCCGCGGACCGAGCAGAAACGGGTTGCGGCCGTCGAGCATCACGGTGCCAGACGAAGGCGGCTCGAGCGCGCCCAGGATGTACAGCAGCGAGCTCTTGCCGGCGCCCGATGGTCCCATGATCGCGGCCGCGTCGCCAGGCGCCAGAGAGAAAGACACGTCAGTCAGTACCGGCAGCGGGCCGCGCGGCGTCAAATAGTGCTTGGTGAGGTTGGAGACTTGAAGCATTTCGAAGGCTGCGTGACCGCGTCATACACCTCGAGCAGCCGATCTGCGGAATGCGCGACGCTGTAGTGCCTGCGCACGCCTTCCTCGCCACGCGCGCCCAGCCTCGCAGCCAGCGCGCGGTCCTGCCACAGCGAGTACAACCCATCCGCCAGCGCGTCCGCATCGTCTGCCGCCACCAGCACGCCGCCGCCGGTCTTTTCGACGATCTCGGTGAACGCGCCGCGGCGCGGCTGCACCACCGGCACGCCGCTGGCCATCGCTTCGAGTAGAAAGACGCCTTTGGGTTCGTCGTAGGTCGCGGGCACCGACAGCACGTCGAGCGATCGCAGGAACGCCAGTTTGCCGTCGCGATCGACGGCGCCTCGATACGTGAACTCGCCGGCGAGGCCGGCCTGGCCGAGGCTGCGCCGAACGTCCTCGAGATAGGGCTCGTGTGCGCGCGACAGGTACCCGGCCGCTTCGAGCCGCACCCCTGCGCCGGCGGTTCGGCGGCGAAAGCGCGCATACGCGTCGGCCAGTACGTGCAGCCCCTTCTCGGGCGCGATGCGCGCGAAATAGCCGACGCGAAACACGTCGTCTTCATGCTGACCGCGTTGCCGGCTCTCGTACCCCGCCAGGTTGATCCCGAGCGGGACCACTGCCATGTGGTCGGACGGGATGTCCAACAGACGCGACATCACGGGGACGTAGTAGTCGCTCACCGCGATGAAGCGATCGACGTCCGGCACCTGTTGCCGAATCAGGTCGAGCGCCTGCTGGCGATAGGGCTCGATCAGACCGTCGAGAAAGAGGTCCTCGCCCTGCAACGTGCAGCAGACCGGGCGCTTCAACGCGTCGCCGAGTGGCCTCGCCAGGCCGATGAGCAGCGAGTTCGACAGATTGACGACGTCGGGCGCGGGCTCTTCCGCCAGCCACTCGAGCAGCTTCTCGAATTCCTTGCAGAGCACGCCCAGCTTGCCCTGCAGCATCGAGATCATGAGGTCGCCGAGCAGCTTGGGATCGGTCGAAATCGACCGGCTCGCGAACGCGCCAATGACGCGCGGCGAATCCCACAGCCGATCGAGGAACCGTGGCGTCTTCCGAAAGAGCGCGAGGTGCTGCTGGAGGTAGATGCTGATCCCGCCAAAGAGCACCCGGTCGCGGCTGACGTTCGTCTCGTCGGTCGTGGTTGGCGTGTACAGCGGGAGCAGCGTCACGTCGTGGCCGCGCGCGAGGAGCTCGACGGCGAGCGCGTTGTCGCGCGAGCAGCTCCCGCAGTACATGCCGGCGGCGCCCGCGGTAATTGACAGGATCTTCATGTCGCACGTTCCACCGACATGCCCGCGCAGTTCAAACACAAAGGACACCATGGACACAAAGGTAAAACCATTAGGTCTTCCCCCTTCGTGTCCTTCGTGTCCATTGTGTTGATCAGCGGGCGTCTGGCACGGGCTGTCAGAGCTCGGCAGACTGGAACGCTCTCGCGCGGAACAGAAAATCGATGATGTTGCCCTCGTGCGGCTGCAGCCAGTTCAACCGGGTCGTCGGGACCGGGCCGAGGTTCAGGCGATCGATGTGGACGGCATCGAGCAGGCGGCGCCGGAACTCTGGCTTGCACGTGATGGCGCTGCAAACGAGCGTCGGACCGATCGCGTCCAGCATCGCCGCTTCGGGGCACTCCACGACCGTCACGAACGGAAACATGTATTCCTTCTTCGCGATCGCGGCCTCGGGCGACTCGCAGTGCACCACCGTCGGCAGCAAGTAATCGGCTCGGCCCTCTGTGATGACCCGAGGACCCTCGCGATGCCGGGCCGTGACGTCTGTCACCCCAGGCGCCTGGAGGTCCGCGTCGATCGCCTGCGAGATCGCATCAGCCACGCCGGGTACCGTGAAGGCGGCCAGGCTCGCCTCGGGGTGATCGGGGGGCAGTGGGCGCACCTCGGCGAGCCGCCTGGCGACGGCCTCGGCGATGTCCCGCGTGTGGCGGCTCGCCCAGATCCCCGAGCAGTTGATGCAGCCCCGTCCGCTGTTGACGAACACGCTGTCGACCATCACGTCGAGGAACTGCTCCCATCGGTCGACCTGATCGTCCCCAAGCAGGATCTTGGAGAACCCGGGACCGTGAGCCTGGACCGTCGGGTTGCCGCGATAGCGATCGACCGTCGCCGTTCCGCCGAAGATCAGGTTGCGTTGGCAACTGTCGAGGACCGCCGCGCCGACATCTCCCAGACCGGGATAAATCGAGATCGCCTCTCGCGGGATGCCAGCCTGAAAGAACGCTTCCGCCATCCGGTATGGCGTCCATGGTTCCTGCGGACCGGGCTTGAGGACCAGACCAATCTGCAACGGAATGACCGGCAGCCAGAGCGTGTGCACGCCGGGCGAGTTCGACGGGAGCACCAGCCCCACGACCGGGCTCTGCGCCTGATAGCTGATGGGGACCGCCCGCTCTTCGCCGTGACCGCGCGAGAGGACGTCGAAGTCGAGCCCGCGCGTCAGCGAGGTCAGAATCTTGCGCATCTGGGCCAGCACGAACCCGTTCTTCTTCATGTTCGCGCCGCACATGCGCTCGGGGAGGCCGGTCGTCGCCGACTGCGCGCGGGCGAACTCGTCCGGGGTCTGCGTGCCGTCGCCGATCGGGAGCGTGGCGTTCATATAGAGCTCGCCGGCCGCGCCTACCCGTGTGATGAGGTCGTCGATGGGGATCTCCCGAAGCACCTCGCGCGCGCGGGCAGCCTTGCGCATGTCGCGCTGAATCAACCCGCCGTTGGCGCGGCTGACGCTCGCGATCGGCTCGCCGTCGGCGAAGTGCACGACCTCGTCGACGTCGATGCTCGTGTACGGCTGGCCCCAGCGGAGCACGGGGATATGCAGCATTCCTGATCCTCGTCGTTCTTGGTTCCTGGTGCTTCGTTCTTAGTCCGAGCCTGGTTCTTGGTCCGTGCTTTGTCCTTCATCCTTGGTGCGCGGACTTGGGACCACCCACCAGGGACGGACTAAGCACCAAGCCCTAAGCACGAAGGACGTCCCAACTCAGTAGACCCCGACCGTGGTGGTCGCCGCGAAGGCGCGGTACGGGCGTACGCCGCTGACGCCGTCCCAGGAGTACCGATCGCAGGGCGGCTCGCGCTCGCCTTCGTCGCGCTCGAGGAAGCCGGGCATGAAGAACTCTTTCGTCAGCGTGGTCAGCTTCACGCGCCCTGTCTGGCCGTAGTCGACCACCCGGTCGGGATCGTCGAAGTCGACCACCTCGATGGACGCGCGCGGCTGCGGCGCGTAGTACGAGATCTTGTAGTTGTTGTGCGGCCCGCTCGGCGCGCTGGCGGCCAGTCCCATCAGCGTGTTGCCGTAGGTGGGTGTCATGTAGGCCCCGTCGAGCAACTCTTCGTGGGCGAAGCGGTTCCACTGCGGCGTGAACTCAGTGCCGCCCGAGAAAATTCCGGTGATGCCGGCCTGCCTGATCGTGGTGCCCATCGACTCGAGCCGCAGAGCCAGCGCTTCGAGCAGCTTCGGCGTCGCGAACATGCAACGCACGTCGTGACCCGCCTGAAGGATCGTGACCGCCTGATCGATCACGTGGTCCTTGTAGGCCTGCAGGTGCTCGGTCCAGCCCTTCTTGATCAACTTGATGACCCACCGGGGGTCCAGATCCACGCAGAAGCAGATGCCGCCGCGATGCTGCGCCAGGTGCTCAACCGACAGTCGCAGGCGCCGTGGTCCCGAGGGGCCGAGCATCAGCCAGTTCGAGCCTTTCGGGAAGTATTCGTGGGGGAGCGTGCCGCTGAAGATCTCGTAATCGATCCGGAAATCCTCGATCCCGACGCGCGTTTTCGGCGTGCCCGTAGTCCCGCCCGTCTCGAAGACGAAGACCGGCTTGCCAGCGAGCGCCTTCGGGATCCACCGCTGCACGGGACCGCCGCGCAGCCATTCGTCCTCGAACAGTCCGAAGCGTTTGAGGTCGGCGAAGCCCTTGATCTCGCGTCGCGGATCCCACCCCAACGTCCTGGCGCGGTCGAGCCAGAACGGGGAGCCCGATGCCGGATCGAAATGCCAGTCGACGACTTCACGAACCCACTCGTCGAGCGCGCCGCGCGAGCCGTTCGCCCTGGCCGCGAGGTCGGATGCGCTCGATGGACCCGGCGAAACCTGCATGGATTCGTAGTATATACGTGGCGGCGGGCCTCCGGTCCGCGGAGGCAGCATGGCGACAGTCCAGTCCGACCGACCTTCTCCACGTCTCACCCCGGTGCAGTGGGCGATCGTCGTCATTGCCGTGATCGGCTTTGCCTTCGACGCCTACCAGCTGTTGATGCTTCCCTTGATCGTACGGCCCGCGCTCGGCGAACTGCTCGGCGTGCCGCTGAACAGCCCGTTGGTCAACGAGTGGGTGGGTTTCGTCCAATTCATTCCGGCCGTGGCGGGAGGTATCTTCGGTCTCCTCGGGGGGTATCTCACCGACCTGCTCGGCCGCCGGCGCGTGCTCGTCTGGAGCATCCTGGTGTACGCCTTATCTGCGGTCGCGGCCGGGTATTCGACGTCGGTCCAGTGGTTCCTCTTCTGGCGGTGCTGTACGTTCGTCGGCGTCTGTGTGGAGTTCGTCGCGGCTGTGGCGTGGTTGGCGGAACTGTTCCCGCATGCGAAGCAGCGCGAGGCCATCATCGGCTACACGCAGGCGTTCGGTTCGCTTGGCGGCCTCATGGCGACCGGTGCGTATTATCTCCTGGTCACCTACGCGGACCGCTTGCCGACCGTGCGTGGCACGCACGATGCGTGGCGCTACACGCTCATGTCGGGCCTCATCCCGGCGATTCCGCTCATCGTCATCCGGCCGTTTCTGCCCGAGTCGCCGATCTGGCGGCAGAAAAAGCAGGCCGGCACCCTCAAGCGGCCCAGCATCGCCGAGCTGTTCCAGCCGCAGTTCCGCACGACGACGATCGTGACGACGATCATGATGGCGTGTGCGTACGCGGCGGCGTTCGGCGCGATTCAACAGGTGCCGCGCATCGTGCCCGGTCTGCCCGAGCTGCAGGGACTGCTGCGCCCCGCTCAGGAGCGGCTCATCAGCGGCGTGCAGTCGTATCAGGAATTCGGCGGACTCGCAGGGCGAATCCTGCTCGCCTACCTCGCGGTTCGGATCGTCAGCCGCCGCAGACTGCTTCGCATGTTCCAGGTGCCCGGCTTGATCCTGATGCCGCTGGTGTTCCTGTTTCCCGCGACGAACAATCTCGAGCTGCTGAAATGGGGAACCTTCTTCGTCGGCATGGCGACGATCGCGCAGTTCAGCTTCTGGGGAAATTACCTGCCGCGCGTCTATCCGACGTACTTGCGCGGGACCGGCGAGAGCTTCGCGGCGAACGTCGGCGGGCGGATGATCGGCACGTCGGCCGCGCTCGTCACGACGCAGCTCGTGGCGTCGATGCCGGGCACGTCGTTGCCCATGAGGCTCGCGTACGCGTCGGCGTTGGTGGGCACAGCCGTGTATATCATCGGTTTTGCCGCGAGCTGGAAGCTTCCGGAGCCGAAGCGCGAGGAGTTGCCTGACTGACGACTACCGTGGTTTTCCGATCGCGAACAGGCGCCCGTCGCTTCTGAGGAAGATCTGCCCGCTGGAGATGGCGGGTCCCGCCATCAGACGCTCCCCGATGTCATTTCGCGCGATCACGGCCGGCTCGCGCCCGGCGCCGAGCACGATGACCTCGCCCGTTTCGCTGACGAAGTAGATCTTTCCGTCGGCCGCAACGGGCGACGCGGAGAACAGTCCGCCGACACGCTCCTGCCAGATTCGCTTCCCCGTCTCGGCGTCGATCACCGTAATCCCGCCGACGTCGTTGGCCATGTAGAGCAAGCCTCCGTCGTAGACGAGCGACGAAATGTAGGGAGCGCCGGTGTTCACTTGCCAGATGACGTGAGAGGTCGAGATGTCGCCGCGCCCGCCAGGCCGCACGGCCATGTATGGGCCGCTCCGATAGCCGCGGGTCAGATAGATGACGCCGTCATGGAACGTGGGCGACGGGATCGGAAACTGGCTCGACCCGCCCACGTGCCACAGAGGCGTCCCGTTCCTCGGGTCGTACGCATCGACCCGCTCACTCGAGTTGACGACGACCTCCGGACCGCTGGCCGCCTCGACGACGAACGGTGTGGTATAGGACGAGCGGCCTTTCCCGCGATCCGCCCTCCATCGTTCCTTGCCGGTCCGCTTGTCTACCGCGAGCAGATACGACGCCGGAGCGTGATCGCAGATCAGAATCAGCAGGTCCTGGTAGAGCGTCGGCGAGCTGCTGTGCCCCCAGTTGATGTCGAAGGGCGCGATCTCTTTGCCGAGATTCCGCTCCCAGACCAGCTTGCCGTTCATGTCGAGGGCGACGATCTGGCCGGTGCCGAACCATGCGTAGACAAGCTGACCGTCGGTCACGGGACTCGGCGAGGCGAGATTGTGCTTGTCGTGCACCGCGGGCAGGGGACCGGCGGCCTCGAAGCGATACTCCCATAGCCTTCGACCGGCGGCTCGATCGAACGCTTCGACGAGGAAGAAAGTGCGGTCGGCCTGCGCCGAGCGCGCGGTGCCCAGCGCTCGTTCGCCGGCCCCGGCCGCGTCGGCGCCCTGCGCCAGGCGCGGACCCGGGCGGCTGATGCCGGTCCCGATCTGAGAAGTGACGAAGACGCGATTGCCGGCGACGATCGGCGAGGAGACGCCGACGCCGCCGAGTTCGACGTTCCAGGCGACGTTCTCAGTGGCGGTCCATCGGACCGGCAGATCTTTCTCGTCCGCGACGCCATT
>JBGPKK010000131.1:0-12898 GCA_041485905.1 Vicinamibacteria bacterium | reverse complement strand
GGGCACGATCGTGACCTTGTGGACGGGGTCGGCGTACGGCAGGAGCGCGGCGAGCAGCGCGTGTCCCGCCTCGTGGAGGGCGGTGATGCGCTTCTCCTCCTCAGTAATCAACATGGATCGGCGCTCCGCGCCCATCATCACTTTGTCTTTGGCGTACTCGAAGTCGGCCATGCGGACGACTTTCTGGTTGAACCGCGCGGCGTTGAGCGCCGCTTCGTTCACCAGGTTCGCCAGGTCAGCGCCCGAGAAACCGGCAGAGCCTCGAGCCAGCACCGCGATCTCCACATCGTCGGCCATCGGAATCTTGCGCGTGTGGACCCCGAGGATCCCTTCCCGGCCCTTCACGTCCGGCCGGTTCACGACAATACGGCGATCGAATCGGCCCGGGCGGAGCAGCGCGGGATCCAGCACGTCGGGCCGGTTTGTCGCGGCCACGAGGATGACGCCTTCGTTCGATTCGAACCCGTCCATCTCGACGAGGAGCTGGTTCAACGTCTGCTCGCGCTCGTCGTGCCCGCCGCCGAGCCCGGCGCCACGATGGCGGCCGACCGCGTCGATCTCGTCGATGAACACGATGCACGGCGCGTTCTTTTTGCCCTGCTCGAACAGATCCCGGACGCGGCTCGCGCCGACGCCGACAAACATCTCGACGAAATCGGAGCCGCTGATCGAGAAGAACGGCACGTTGGCTTCACCAGCCACCGCGCGCGCGAGCAGCGTCTTGCCGGTGCCCGGAGGGCCCATCAGCAGCACGCCTTTGGGGATGTGGCCGCCAAGCTTCTGAAATTTCTGCGGTTCTTTGAGGAACTCTATGATTTCCTGGAGCTCCTCCTTCGCTTCGTCCACGCCGGCGACGTCCTTGAACGTCACCTTCTTCTGTGAGCTGGAGGAGAGCTTCGCCTTGCTCTTGCCGAACGACAGCGCCTTGTTGCCGCCGCTCTGCATCTGGCGCATGAAGAAGATCCAGAAGCCGATCATCAACATGACCGGACCCCAGGAGTACAGCAGGGACGCCCATGGGCTGGCCGTCTGCTCTTTCGAGTTCACGACCACGCCGCGATCGATGAGCTTGTTGACCAGGCCTTCGTACTGGGTGGGCGCGTAGGTGTGGAACGCCTCGCCGGCCTTGGTCACGCCGTTGACGTCCTGGCCCACAATCTCGACCTTGGCGACGTTTCCGGCGTCAGCCCACGACATGAACTCGCTGAAATTGACCGGGCGGTCGGGCCGCTGCCATTTGGTCGAAAAGTTCCAAATGGCAACGCCGACCACGACCAGCACCATCCAGAACAGCAGACTCTTCAACGTCGAGTTCACGCAGGGCCTCCCAAAAACTTAAGTTTCAAGATTAGCACGGGTTGCGCGGGGTCGGTTACCCGAAACGCCTCATCAATGCCATAACCTGCCACCCACACAATCCGGTCGGTTTCGTCGACGACCAGCGGAACAGTATCGCGACGGGGCCGCGTCACTTTCCGGTCCACGAAGAAGTCCTGGAGCTTCTTCCGGCCCCCCAGTCCCAGGGGCCGGAACGAGTCGCCCGCGCGCCGGTTCCTGATCCGCAACAGGCCCGTGCACAGGTCCCGCCTGACGACAGCCACCGTCTTATCGGACGACATCGCCTGCGGGTCGAGGACGCCCGCCGGGCCGGCTTCCGCCGAGAGGATGCATCCTGCGGCCGGGACGGGGACCTCTCCTGGGATAGACAGCGGATAGTTGAAAAAGTTCGCAGTCTTCCCCACCGCCTCGCCCCCTTGTCGCATCCCGCGCCGGCGCCGGCCGACCGCTTCAACCGCCCCAGGGGGTCTACTTGTTAGGACGAGATTTTGGCCCTGACGTTCCAGCCGATGTCCCGGCACGTCGACCGGCGCGGCATCTTCAGACTCCAGCATGCGCAGCGCGGCCTCGACGTGAGCAAAGGCGACGGGCCTGCCGGCTGCGGCATCCGTCATCGCGCGCCAGACAGCGAATCGCCGAAGCGCCAGCGGCGCGGCCATCAGGACCGGCACGTCGAAGTGTGACGTCTCAAGTCTGAAGTCTGAACCTGACAGCCTTGAGCCTTGAGATTTGAGACTTCTGAGGGTCAGATCGTCTGCCTCCGCCTCCATCCATTGCCACACCTCGCGCGCCAGGTCGGCCTCGTCGGCCAGCACGTCGACGATTCCTGGATTGAACCGCTGTTCCAGCCACGGCAGCAGGTCGGCGCGGATGCGGTTGCGCGGGATACTGACGTCGGCGTTCGATTCGTCTTCAACGTACGGCGTCTGACGTTCGGCGAGATAGGCACGCAGCTCGTCACGGCGGCAGGATAACAGCGGTCGGACGATCGACTGGTTGCGCGGATGCATCGCCGCCAGACCGCGTGGGCCGGCGCCCCGGAGCAGCCTCAGCAGGAACGTCTCGGCCTGATCGTCCCGCGTGTGGCCGAGCGCGACGACATCGGCGCCCAACTGCGCGCGCGCGCGCTCGAACAATCCGTAACGCGCGGTCCGGGCCGTGTCCTCGAGCGATCGGCGCTCGCGTCTGGCGCGCGCGGCGATGTCTTCGCGTTCGACCGACAGCGGCCATCCGAACGATGCGGCCAGCTGGGCGCAGAAGCGCTCGTCGCGATCGGCCGAGTCGCGAAGCTGATGATTGAAGTGCGCGATGCCGACCGCGCGCAGCTCGCCCGCCTCGTCGAGCGCGCGAATGAGGTGCGCGAGCGCGACCGAATCGGATCCGCCCGACAGCGCGACCACGACGCGAGTCTCGCGGCCGGCGAGATCGTGCCGGTGGATGAACCGACGGACGCGGTCAAGCAGTGCGCTCATGACGTTTCAAGGG
Source organism: Vicinamibacteria bacterium (assembly GCA_041485905.1). GTDB lineage: Bacteria > Acidobacteriota > Vicinamibacteria > Vicinamibacterales > CAVVIG01 > JAHFUI01. The sequence goes on along the minus strand of JBGPKK010000131.1, from coordinate 10,075 downwards.
TGCCGGAGGGCGGATTCGAACCGCCGACCCCGCGCTTATGAGACGCGTGCTCTCACCATCTGAGCTACTCCGGCGTAACTTTTTATGTTACCGCACAATGCAAAACGCAAAACGCAAAACGCAAAACGCCAAACGCCGAATGCAGAATGCATTTTGTGCATTGTGCATTCCGCATTGTGCATTTCACAGTATTAGCATCGCGTCGCCGTAGCTGTAGAACCGATACCGCTCCGCGACGGCGGCCCCGTACGCGGCCATCACGCGTTCACGGCCGGCGAAGGCGCAGACGAGCATGAGCAGCGAGGACCTGGGCAGGTGGAAGTTGGTCATCAACCCACGGACGAGGCGGAACTCGAATCCGGGATGGATGAACAGGTCAGTCTCCCCGGATCCGGGGACCAGGCGTCCGCCATTGGTTCTCCCCACCGACTCCAGCGCCCGGGTCGTCGTCGTCCCGACCGCGATCACGCGCCGTCCTTCGTCGAGTGCGAGATTGATCCGGGCCGCCGCCATCCCGCTGATTTCGTAACGCTCGGGCTCGACCAGATGATCTTCGACTCGTTCCACCCGGACGGGCTGAAACGTTCCGTAGCCGATATGGAGCGTGATGTCGACAATCTCGATCCCTCGCGCCTCGAGCGCCATCACCAGCGCGCTGCTCATGTGCAGGCCGGCGGTCGGCGCCGCGACCGATCCGCGTTGCCGCGCGAAGATCGTCTGGTATCGATCGCGATCGCCGGCTCGATCGGGGCGTTTGATGTACGGCGGCAGCGGCACATGCCCCACCGCGTCGACGGCGGCATCGATGGACGATCCGTCCTCGGTCCATAGGCGGATCACGCGCCGGCCGTGGAATCGTCGCTCGAGGATCTCGCCGTGGAGCCCCCGCTCGCCGTCGAACACCACCATCGCGCCCGGTCCCAGCCGCTGGCCCGGGTGGACCAGCGTTTCCCAGCGCTGCTCGCTCTCTGAGGTGTCCGAGGTCGTCGCGTCGCCCGGTCCGCCAAACAGGCGACCGATCAGCAGACATTCGACCGCTCCGCCGCTCGGCACGCGCCGGCCGAGGAGCCGGGCCGGAAAGACGCGCGTGTTGTTGACGACGAGGACGTCGCCGGCGCGAACGAGATCCGGCAGGTCCACGATCGATCTGTGCTCCATTGGACGCGAGTCCCGAGGGAGAAACAGCAGACGCCCGGCGCCGCGTTCGAGGGCCGGTTCCTGCGCGATGAGCTCAACGGGAAGATCGAAATCGAACTGGCGGACGTCCATGAACAGGACGGGAGTGGACCGATCGCGAGCGACGTGTTAGTGAAGCTGGCGAGCGGAGACGGCAGTCGACTGTCGCTGCCAGTCGTCGCGGAGAATGCTCCAGAGTGCTTGATCGAGATATTCGCCCGCACGAATGAACGAGCGGCGCAGCACGCCTTCCTGCACGGCGCCAAGCTTTCTGAGCGCGCCGTTGCCGCGGCCATTTCGCACGGCCGCCCGCGCTTCGAGACGATGAATGCCGACCGCGCGGAAGGCGAAATCGACGACGAGCCGGGCGCCCTCCTCGAAGAGGCCGCTGCCCCAGAATTCGTAGGCCAGCGCGAATCCCCACTCGGCCACGCCGCAATCGGACTCGAGCGTGCGTATCTGGAACAGCCCGACCGCCACGTCGTCGCCCCGAGGGACGATCCCGAAACAGACGTACCGGCCGCCGGCGCGCTGCTGATGTGTCCACGCGATGAAGCGCTCGAAACCTTCGACCGTCGTCGGCGGCGGCGAAATGAATCGCCCCACTTCTTCGGTCGACAGCGCGGTGTAGAGCGACGCGGCGTCAGTCACCCGCAGCTCGCGCAACGTGACGCGCGATCCGTTGAGGGCGGGCAGGCCGAAACGCCAGTTCCCGCTGCGCTCGCCCTGTACGGGCAATGGAACGGTCGCGACGACCGGTTCCAGGTGCGGCTGGTAAGGCATTTTCTCCATTAGTTGATCTTCTCCATTAGTCGAACGTGCCTGCCGTCAGGACGGCCGTCCCCCACACGATGTTGTCTTGGGTCCCCCAGATGATGTTGTCGCCGTCCCAGGTGCCCCAAGTGATGTTGTCGCCGAGCGACGTGCCCCAGACGATGTTGGTGCCGTCGGCCTCGGTCGTGCCCCAGATGATGTTGTCGCCGTCCCAGGTGCCCCACACGATGTTGGCGTCCTCGTAGGTGCCCCAGACGATGTTGGCGCCGTCGGTCGTGCCCCAGATGATGTTCCAGTCGGTGCCCCACACGATGTTGTTGTCCTCGACGAGGCCGAGGATGCGGTTCGCCGCCAGGTGCGTGCCCCAGACGATGTTCTGATCGGTGCCCCAGACGATGTTCTGATCGAAGCCCCAGATGATGTTGTGGCGCCAGACAATGTCCCAGGCGCGGACGTAGGTGTTTGTGCCCCAGATGATGTTGGTGGCCAGGCGTCGGTTGATCCCCGCAATCACCAGGTTGGGCACACCGTCGAGCCGATGGGTGCCCCAGATGTTTCTATCCGTGTCCCAGACGATGTTCTTGTCAGTACTCCAGACGATGTTCCGATCAGTACCCCGGTGGATGTCTTTGTTGGTGCCCCAGATGATGTTGGTGCCCCAGATGATGTTGCGCGACCAGATGAGCAGGTTGCGATAGACCAGATCGCCGCCCAGGATCTTGTGGCCCCAAATAATGCTCTGGCTCCAGCCCAACGCGGAACCGCCGATCGTCGTGAACGGCGTCACACCGCTCGTCAACCACCAGTCGCCGAGCGACGCCGTTGGGTTGATCGAGCCGGCGAGGGCAACCGCGCCCGCCGCATTGATCTGCCCGGTGCCCTGGGTCAGCACGTCGACACTGGACAGCGGCACCGCCGTGTATTCGAGCACGGCCTTCACCGCATTGGGCGTGAGCGTATCTTTCGCCTCGAGCACCAACGCGACAACGCCCGTTGTGACGCCCGCCGACATGCTCGTGCCGCTCAGCCGAATGAACTGGGCGCCTGTCAGCGTAGTGTCTTCGCAATGAATCAAGGTGTTGCTGATCTGGGCCGCGCCGCATTGTGCCCAGAGCGTCGTCTCAGAGGGATTGACGCCCGTTGCGTCGGACCACAGATGATGACCCGGCGCCACGACGTCCGGCTTGGCGATCGCATCGAACCACGTCGGACCACGTGAGCTATAGGGCGCGATGGCGTCGTCGCCTCGCGTAACGGTGTCTTTCGTGTCGACGGCACCGACGGTAATGGCGGATGGTGCGTTGCCCGGCGAATTGATGCTGGCGTAGATCGGACCGGTGCACGTCTGAACGCCTGCGTCGATCTTGCAGGTCTGGCCGTCGTTCCCGGCGGCGACTACAGCGACGATACCGTGAGCCGCCGCGTCTTCGATGGCGCGAACCAGCGGATCAGATCGCGCGGGCTCGTAGATGGGATGCCCCACCGACAGGTTGATGACGCGAACGTGGAGCTCCGGATGAGCGATCAGGAACTCGATCGCGCTGATGACGTTGCTCGTCTGGCCCGCTCCGATGCTGTTGAGCACCTTGATGCCAACGAAGCTGGTTTCCGGCGCGATGCCCTGATAGTGGTTGCCGGACAACGAGCCGTTGCTGCCGATCAGGCCAGCGATGTGCGTCCCGTGTCCGAAATCGTCGTACGGCGACGTCACCGTCGCGAAGCACGCCGTGGAAGCGGGATTCGCGGCGCACGGACCCTGCGTGAAGTCGAAAAATCTAATGCGACTGAGCGGCAGGTCGCCGCTTACCGCGATGCCCGAGTCCAGAACCCCGACGACGATGTTTTGTCCAGAGCCCTTGCCGCTCGGCGCCGACACCGACAAGCCGAGCGTCTCGCGGAGCGAATTCAGGCTCGGCGGCGCAGAGGTCGTTGACGAACTGGATCCGGTCGTCTTGCCGCTGCCGCCCTTCTTGTCGTCGTTGTTCTTGTTGTCGTTGTTCTTGTCGTCTTTGCCGACCGCGTAGACGGTGGCGTCAATCGACACGCTCTGAACCCACGGCTGACGCGCCAGTTCGGGGATGTCGGTTGTGTGAATGTCGGCCGACAGCGCATCGATGGACGCGTGCTCGCCCTTGATGTGGTCGCCGTGGCCCTGAAGGGCCTGACGCACACTGGCGAGGTAGCCGTGCTTGACGGAAATGATGACGTGCTGCCTGGGCGCGCCCGATTTCAGGGCGTCCTGCAGCGCGCGGTCGATTTTATCGTTGGTATTTTGGGCAGACGCACCAGTGGCGCCGCAGACCAGTACGCCAGCAGCGACAGCAAGAACGCGGATAAGTCTTCCCAAGGTCTGAGCAGGGTACCAGAGAGTACGGCCGTTGTCCAGCAAGTACTTACGTGTCTTATTATGAGACGTACACTTACGCTTCTGGTAGCCGCTTGCAAAGCTTCGGTTTCTGAATATTGGACGGGATCGTCGTCGGAGGCGGGCCCGGCCGGCCTCAGGCCGCGGGGAGCATACCAACCCATCTCGGCGTCCTCAGCGTCCTCTGCGGTTAGACGTACTTCCGCAGATTGAAGCGTCCGCGCGCCGCGAGCGCTCTAGCGAACGTCCACATGCGCGCCTTTGAACAGAATCTTCTTGCCTTTCATGAAGGCTCGAAATACGGTCAGCGGCGCCGGTGCAACGCGAGCGAGCGCAACGCGACTCTGGTCAAGGTCGCTGCAGGAATGGTCGCTTCGGATGAACACCGTGAAATGGAGAGTGACATGAATAAGAGGGTACCGTGTGTGATGAGTCTGGTTCTGGTAGGCTCCTTGATTCTCGGCGCGGGTACGGCACGCGCCGATGACGATGGCCGCGCGAATCCCTGCAACGCCTTGCCTTCTCACACCGCGTTGCGCAGCGCGCTGGTCGCGGCACAGGGGGCAGCGAACGGCGGGTTCGGTTTGGGAATGTGGGCGACCGTCGTCAATCGGGACGGCGTTGTCTGCGCGGTGGCCTTCACCGGCGGCGACCGGGGCGACCAGTGGCCGGGCAGCCGCGTCATTTCCGCCCAGAAGGCCAATACGGCCAACGCGTTCAGCTTGCCGGGCCTCGCGCTGTCGACCGCGAATATCTACAGCGCGGTTCAACCTGGCGGCAGCCTCTTCGGGCTCCAGGAAAGCAACCCTGTGAACGTCGACGTTGCCTATGGCGGCAATTCGGCCGACAACGGCCAGGCTAACGATCCCATGGTGGGCGGAAAAATCGGCGGCGTAAACGTATTTGGCGGCGGGCTGGGGCTCTACAACGCCAGAGGGCAGCTTGTCGGTGCCATCGGCGTGAGCGGCGATACATCGTGCGCGGATCACAACATCGCGTGGCGGACGCGTGACACGCTGAACCTCGATCACGTGCCGGCGGGCGTCGCAGCCTTTTTCGCCGGCGACCCGACCCATAAGGACAACATCGTGTTCGACATCACCCCGCAGGCTGGGCAGATGCCGGGTATCAGCGCGAGCGGATGGGGCCATCCCCATTGCGGTCCGGGTCCGGCGGCCGGAGAGACCGCAATCGCCGCAGGTCTCCCGCCGACGCCGTAAGCACGAGGCTCTCGTCCGTCGCCACGAGGCAATGAGTCTGCCGAGGACCGTCGGATGCGCATCAATCACGTGGATCCGACGGTCAACTCTTCGCATCGCATTTCCGCGCATTCCACCTGAGCGCCTCCAGAGTGCGTGGACTCAAGCGTGCACAATCGAGGTGTCGCAGCAAGCCAGGCGACCGCTGCCCCGAAGGCGCGAAAGCGCCGAGTCGAGGGGAGAGGAGAGTGCGAACTCCGCAAGGCAGTGCGACGGGTAACGCCCGGTCAGGGTGACCTGAACGAGGTGGCACAGAAAACATACCGCCTACAGCTCTTTCCTTCCTGCAATTCTGCCATTCTGCAATCCTGCAATCTTGAGCGGGGGAAGTTTTGGCGGACGCGCGCCGTGCAGCACGGCGCCGGCGATCGGCGCGTAGTCCAGCTCGCGCCCCTCGGCGGCTTTCCGGAGCATGAGGCCGCCGCGGCTCATGTCGCCGCGTCCGACAAAGTCGACGGGAAACTTCAGGCGTTCGCCGAAGATGTCCAGCAGCACGTCCACGTACTTCGGCGAAGCGATGCTGCCGAGAAGGACGACGTCGCAGTCGGCGCCGACCTCGCCCGACAGCGCGCGCGCGCTGCGCTCGAGCGGCCGCCGATAGCCGGCATTGTCGGGATGCACGTCGCCGTCGGCGAAGGCACGCAGCGCCGTCAAGGTCACCGCGGTATCCGGACTTCGCAGGCCCGCGGTCGGCGTGATGACGTGGATTCCGGCGCCGACGACAGCGTTGTCGGGATCGGGGACGGCCGCAAACCGCCGCGCATAGGTCAGCTTGCCGCGGAAGTACAGTCCGCTGACAAAGGTGAATACGTCGCCGAGCCGCGCGCCGTCGCGCGATCGCAGCTGCTCGGCGAGCGCGAACTGCGCCCTGGGCGACAGCACCTGTTTGGCGCGCGTGCCACCGCAATGGGCGGGTGAGAGAAGAAAGATGCGAGTCACTCAGCGCCCAAACATCAACTGATAGATCGAGTACATCACAAGCAGCGGCACCAGCGCCAGCGCGGCGATCACGGTCACGATGACGCCGACAAACATCCAATCGCCCGGGGTCGCCGGCTGCGCTTCACCGGCGTGGCGTTCCAGCAGCACGAAATTCCTGGTGTTCGATTTCCAGAAGGCGTCCGCGACGTCGCCGATGACGGGAACAACCCCGACGACAACATCGATCGCGACGTTGAGCAGCATGCGCAGCTGCACGACGCGCGGGATGCGCATGTGATGCGCCTGCACGATGATCGCGCACGACAGGAGCGCGGTAATCAGATCGCCCGCCCAGGGCACGAGGCCGACGATCGGATCCCAGCCGAACCGCATGTTGGTGCCCGGCACGCGGAAGGCCTGGTCGAGGAGGTACTGGAGTTTGCGAAGGCCTTCGAGGCGACGCTGATGATCCAAGCTCTCTTTAGAAACCCCAGCGCAGCAGCACCGCGCCGACTGTGAACCCCGCGCCCACCGACGCGAGCAGAACGAGGTCGCCCTTCTTGAGGCGGCCCGAACACACCGCGTCGTTCAGCGCGAGCGGAATGGTCGCGGCGGTCGTGTTGCCGTAGCGCTCGATGTTGATGACCACTTTGGCCGGGTCGAGCTCGAGGTTCTCTGCGGCCGCCCAGATGATGCGCCGGTTGGCCTGATGCGAGACGAACAGATCGAGATCCGAGGGTTTGATGCCGTTGCGGTCGAGCAGACGGCGGGCGATTTCCTCGGTCTTGCGCACGGCAAACTTGAACACAGTGCGCCCGTCCTGCTTCACGTAGTGCAGCCGCTGGTCGATGGTCTGGTGCGACGGCGGGCGCAGGCTGCCGCCGGCCGGCATGTACAGCGCGGTCCCGCCGCTGCCGTCGATCTCGTGCTCGAAATCGAGAATCGCGCCGTCGCCGTCTTTGGCGGCCGACACCACCACCGCGCCGGCGCCGTCGCCGAACAGCACGCACGTCGAGCGGTCGGTGTAATCGAGGATGCTCGACATCACGTCCGCGCCGACCACGAGCGCGTGCTCGTACGCTCCGGTCGCCACCAACTGGCTCGCCGCCGTCAACGAATAGGTGAACGCGGAGCAGGCGGCGCTGATGTCGAAACCCCACGCATGGTGCGCGCCGATCTTGTGCTGAATCAGGCAGGCGGTGCTCGGGAACATCATGTCCGGCGTGACCGTGCCGACAACGATGACGCCGATGTCGTCGGGCGAGAGGCCGGCGCGCTGGATCGCGGCGAGCGCCGCTTCCTTCCCGAGGTCAGACGTGGCGACGCCCGGGTCGGCGATGTGACGCTCGCGGATGCCGACCCGCTGCATGATCCATTCGTCGGTCGTATCGAGCATCTTTTCGAGGTCGGCGTTGGTCAGCACGCGAGGCGGCACGTACGTGGCCAGCGATTTAATCGTCGTCGGCCGGCCGCCCGCCCGCGAGGTGGTGCGGAGCGCGCTGGGCCCTGTCGAAGGCGCCTGCCCTGAGCCTGTCGCCCCTCGACCTGGCTCGGGACGACCCTGAGTGTGCCGAAGGGTCGAAGGGTCGACTACCACAGCCGTGAATCCCTCCCGGGCTCGGGCAGCCCGAAATAGCCGTACGCGCGCGGCGTGGCGACGCGGCCGCGCGGCGTCCGATCAAGAAAGCCGATCTGGATCAGGAACGGCTCGTAGATGTCCTCGATCGCATCCTTCTCTTCGCTGATCGCCGCGGCAATCGTGTTGAGGCCGACCGGGCCGCCGCCGAACTTGTCGATGATCGTCCGGAGCAGCTTGCGATCCATTTCGTCGAAGCCGTGTTCGTCGACTTCGAGGAGATTGAGGCCGGCGTTGGCGACCTCCAGCGTGATGCGGCCGTCTGCGCGGACCTGCGCGTAGTCGCGCACGCGGCGCAGCAGGCGGTTGACGATGCGGGGCGTGCCGCGGGCGCGCCGCGCGATCTCACTGCCGGCGGCATCTTCAATCGGCACGTCCAGAATCTTCGCCGACCGCCGGACGATCTCCTCCAGATCGGCGGGCGTGTAGAACTCGAGGCGGTGCGCGATGCCGAAGCGCGATCGCAGCGGCGCGGTCAGCAGTCCGGTCCGGGTCGTCGCCCCGATCAGCGTGAAGGGCTCGAGCCGCATCTTCACCGTCCGCGCGCTGGGACCCTGGCCGATGACGATGTCGACTTCGTAGTCCTCCAGCGCGGGATACAGGATCTCTTCAACTGCCGGCGACATGCGGTGAATTTCGTCGATGAACAACACTTCGCCGGGCGCCAGATTGGTGACGATACCGACCAGATCGCCGGGCTTCTCGATGGCGGGACCCGACGTCGCGCGGACGGGCACGCCCATCTCGTTCGCGATCACGTACGCGAGCGTCGTCTTGCCCAGACCTGGGGGGCCGTGCAGCAGCACATGATCGAGCGGCTCGCCGCGCTGTTTGGCGGCGGCAATCGCCACCTGAAGATTCTCGCGCACGCGGTCCTGTCCGATGTACTCGTCGAGCAGGCGCGGCCGCAGCCCGGCTTCGTACTGCGCGTCTTCGTCGACACGCGCCGCAGTAACGAGTCGAGGATCCGTCATGGTCGGACGAAGGTGTGAAGGCTCAGGTCTCAAGTGTGCCTCAAGATCGCAGACTTGAGACGTAAGACTCGACACTTCATTTTGCCAACTCGCGCAGCGCCTGCTTCAACGTGAGCTCGAAGCTGCCATCGGGCGTGGTCTTGACGGCGACGTCCACCGCTCTTTCGGCAAGCGGCCGATGATATCCCAGGTTCATGAGCGCCGACAGCAGATCGTCGCGCATGAGCGGCGACTCGGGCCCTGCGCCGCCCGCGCCAACCGCGGCGGCGTGCACGATTGGCAGGCGATCCTTCAGCTCGAGCACGATTCGCTCGGATGTCTTCTTGCCGACGCCGGGAATGGCGGTCAGCCGCGCGACGTCGCCGCGTTCGATGGCCCGCACCAGCTCCGCCGGCTCGATGCCCGACAGCACGGCCAGCGCCAGCTTCGGCCCGATGCCGCCCACCCCGATCAGGCGCTCGAACAAGGCCTGCTCGAGTACGGTCGCAAACCCATAGAGCAACAGCGCGTCGTCGCGCACGTGGGTGTGGATCCGCAGCGCGATCTCGCTGCCCGGATCGCCGAGACCGTAAAACGTGGACAGCGGCACGAAGACGTCGTAGCCGACACCGGCGACATCGACGACCAGACGATTGGGGTGCTTCTCGAAAATCGTGCCCTGCAGGTGCGCGATCACGATCGTGCGGGACGATACGTCCGCCAGCTCGTCGCCTTGCTGCACGCCGCCCCGAGCGGTGGGCTCACATCGACCGCGCGGGTCGGCCGCTGCGAGTGCACGTGGCAGATAGCGACGGCGAGCGCATCGGCGGCGTCGTGTGGCGAGGGCACCGCCGACAGCCCGAGAATCAGCTTCACCATCTGCTGGACCTGGTGCTTCTCGGCGCGTCCGTAGCCGACGACCGCGCGCTTGATCTCCGCCGGGCTGTACTCGACGACCGGCACGCGCGCTTCGACCGCGGCGAGCATCGCC
>JBGPKK010000130.1:0-12952 GCA_041485905.1 Vicinamibacteria bacterium | reverse complement strand
TCCGACCCGAATGCGGTGCGCGCCAAGCTTCTCGAACGCGCGGTAGTGGGTGCCCTCGCCGAGCAGATGCAGATCGAAATCGGTCAGCACGCGGCCGTAGCGGTACGGATCGTCGAATTCCAGCACGTGATCGCCGGAATAGGTGACGCGCAGGCGGTAGTGCGACACATCGGCGGGCACGACCGCTTCATAGATCACCGGGATCGCCACGAGGCCGGCCGGCGTCCGGCGTGTCATTTTGCGCAGCTCGCCGTCCGGCAGCCGCACATCTATCGAGCGGGCCGCCGGCTGGAATGCGCGAATGACGGTGCCGCCGCCCGACGGATCTGGATGGGGGCCGAGCACCGCAAACGGATCGCGGTTCTGACCTTGCGCCAGCGCGATCAGGGCATCGTCGACGGCGGAAGCGTGGCTGACCGGCACAGTGACTACCATCCTATTTGATCATCTGGTCATCTGGTTATCTGGTCATTTATTGATAGATTTGAACAATCGATAACCAGATAACAAGATAACCAAATGACCAGATTCAAGGAGCGTGTATGCGAGCGTCTCAGATAAGCCGCCGCCGGTTCATTCAGCACGCACCTGCCGCCGTCGCCGCCACTGTTGTGGCGCACGGCTTTAGCCCTGCGATCCAGGCCGCGCCGCCGCAGGGCTTAAGCCCTGCGCCACAGTCCGCCACGGGACTCAAGGTTGGCAAGGACGCTCTGAAGAGCGCGGAACAAGTCGCAGGTCTGCAGTTCACGGACGCCGAAGAAGAGATGGCGGTGCCGGGAGCGAATCGGAACCTCGACAGCTACCAAACGCTGCGCCAGCTCGACATCCCGCTCGACACCGAGCCAGCCATCATCTTCCGTCCGTATCTGCCGGGAAAACGGCCCTCAGGACGGGCCACGCGTAACGCGAAGTTGCCGATTGCGCGCACCAGCGTCCGCGTCACGTCGCGCCTCGAGGACCTTGCCTTCGAGCCCGTCAGCACGCTGTCGTCGCTCATCGAGAGCCGCCGAATCACCTCGACTGACCTCACCCAGATGTATCTGGCGCGGCTGAAGCGCTACGGCGATCAACTGCACTGCGTGGTGACGCTGACCGCCGAGCTCGCGCTCGCCCAGGCCGCCAAGGCGGATCGTCAACTGAAAGCCGGCCGGTACCTGGGACCGCTGCACGGCATTCCGTGGGGCGCCAAGGATCTCTTCGCCACCAAAGGCATCAGGACGACGTGGGGCGCAAAGCCGTACGAAAACCAGGTGCCGGACGTTGACGCCACCGTCGTGGAGCGCCTGCGCGACGCCGGCGCCGTGCTGGTGGCGAAGTTGTCAATGGGATCGCTGGCGCAGGGGGGTGTGTGGTTCGGCGGAACCACGCGCAATCCGTGGGCGCCCGAGTCGGGATCGAGCGGATCGTCGGCCGGTCCGGCATCCGCAACCGCGGCAGGCCTGGTCGGATTCGCGCTTGGCACCGAAACACGCGGCTCCATCATCACCCCGGCGAGCATCTGCGGAGTCGTCGGTCTGCGGCCGACCTACGGACGCATCAGCCGCTACGGCGCGATGGCGCTCAGTTGGACGATGGACAAGATCGGGCCGATCTGCCGGAGCGTCGAGGATTGCGCGCTCGTGCTCAACGCGATCTACGGGTCTGATGGCCGCGACGAAACGGTCGTAGACGCGCCGTTCGCGTGGAACCCGGACGTGCCGCTGTCCACGATTCGCATCGGCTACGTGGCGAAGGAGTTCGAAGGCAGTCTCGCAGTCCCGAACGCGAATTCCACGCTGCTCAAGGACGCGCTGGATGTGCTGCGCAAGAGCGGCGCGAAACTGGAGCCGATGGAGCTGCCGGACTTCCCCACCGACGCGATCAATTTCATCCTCAGCGCAGAAGGGGCGGCGGCCTTCGACGATCTGACGCGGACGAGGGGGATCGATCAGCTGACAGAACAGGCGCCCGCCTCGTGGCCGAACACGTTTCGCACCTCGCGCTTCATTCCCGCGGTCGAGTACATCCGGGCGCAGCGCGCACGGACCCTGCTGAACCGGAAGATGGACGCGCTGATGGCGAGATACGACGTGTTTCTCTCGCCGGCGAGGGGAAGCGCCAGCCTGCCGATCACCAATCTGACCGGCCATCCGGCGCTCTGCCTCAAGACGGGCTTCGTCGGCGGGCTGCCGCAGGCGCTGATGATCACCGGCCGCCTGTACGACGAGGCGACCGTCCTGCGGGTCGCGCTCGCGTACCAGCGCGCGACGACGTGGCACACGATGCACCCGGATCTCGGGAAACTTAGAACTTAGAACCCTTCGTCACGGCCTTGCGGCGGCGTGTCCGTAGGCATTACTGTGCCTGAGCCTGATGTCCATCGCTCTCGATATCCCCCCAGTGCTCGTCGTCACCGCCAGATGGACCGACGTCGGCGTTCGCAAGGAACCGCTCAGGCCATACGGCGAATCGACGCACAAGGACACGCTCGTAGCGCTCGACAAGATGCTCGGCGCGAACGCGCCGACGGACGTGTCCGAACAGGTGCGCCGGCGACTCGCGTCCGGGGCGGCTCGCGACCTTGAGATTTGCGGACGCATCTCAAGGCGCAGGCCGACGCGCGATCGGCCGACGCGGTGGCGAAGCTTCGAGACCGCGGTCAGCAGGAAGCCGCCGACATGCGGGTAATTCTGGAGACGCAGAGAACGCGCATCGAGCAGACTGCGGCGAAGCGCGAGGCGGACCTTCGGCAGTTCGACCTGTTTGCGAAGGACGAATTGAAGCAGCTCGAAGCCGACAAACGCTATTGGCATCGCCGGCTTGGCGAAGTCGGGAAGGAGCTCGAGACCGAGCCCGCCCGCATTCGCCAGAGCTACGAAGTGAAGGCCACGCGCTTCGAGCCCGTCGGCCTTGTGTATCTCTGGCCGGTGACGGGGTGAAGACTCCCGCTGAGCTCATCGCCCACCGCGAATGGATCGGCCAGATTGGCGGGAGCGCCAGTGGCTGGATGAAACTCAACCGGCAGCGAACCTTACGAGCGGCGCGACGTGGAGCGTCAGCCGGAAACCGCGCCGCGAGAGGTTCGCAGAGCAGCATGTGTCTGGCCGACTCAGCGACCGAGTGTCAGAGTAGCCGGTAATTGGCTCGATCAATCGACCAAGCCAATTACCCACTTCCCCGATTACTCGATGACCCGATTACTTGCGTTCGATCTTGACCGACTGAACCGTGATGGGCGTGACGGGCCTGTCGCCGGGCTTGGTCGTCTTCGTGTTGCCGATCTTCTCGATCACATTCATGCCGGCGGTGACTTCGCCGAAGACCGTGTGCTTGCCGTCCAGCCATGGCGTGGGCGCGAGCGTGATGAAATACTGGCTGCCGTTCGTGTTGGGGCCGCTGTTCGCCATCGCCAGGATGCCGGCCTTGTCGAGCTTCTTGTTCGACGTGAACTCGTCAGCAAACCTATAGCCGGGGTCGCCCGTCCCGGTCCCGAGTGGGTCGCCGCCCTGGATCATGAAGCCGGCAATGACCCGGTGAAAGATCAACCCGTCGTAGTACTTTTTCTTCATCTTGGTGCCAGTCTTGGGATCGGTGAATTCCTTCGTCCCTTCGGCGAGCCCGATGAAGTTGGCCACGGTCTTCGGCGCTTCGGCCTCGAACAGCCTGACGGTGAAGTTCCCCTCTGTGGTCGTGAAATGCGCGAACACATTCGCCGCCTTGGGGGTCGCCGCCTTCGGGGCGGCCTTCTCCTGACCCGCAAACGCACTCGTCGCCGCCACCGCCAACGCCACAATTGCCATCGTCGCAGACTTCATGTCGCTCTCCTTTTCAGCTGTTAGCCGGCTGCGCGGTCAAGGCGGGCTTCGTCGGCTGGCTGCCGCAGGCGCTGATGATCACTGGCCGTCGAACCCTAACGCGAAGAACAGTGCTGACTGTACGTCGGTCATCCTATCGAGCGGCAGTGTGGCAATGAGCTGACCGATGCGCCCCTTGGCCACTGTCTGCACATGATCGAGGTTGACGGCGCACGTGCGGGGCACGCCATCGGCCTCGCGGAGGACGACCTCCGACGGGATCTGCCGCACCGTGGATGTGATGGGCGCCACGGTCACCTCGCCCAGGAATTCGAGCGCCGATGCACGGGTCAGGATCAGAACCGGGCGCTTCTTGTCTGGCCGTTGAAAGCGATACCAGCGGATCTCCCCGCGGCGCATCAATCGGGCCACGCCTGCTCGCGCGTCCACCGATCGAACTCGCCGCGCCGAACGGGCGTACGGCGATACCCTTCTCGCTGGCGTCGTTCAAGCTCCTGGACGCGGAGGCGTTCGAGCGCCGCTCGGAGCGCGCTTCGCGTGAAGGCCGACCGTGTCGTCTTGAGCCGGCGGACGACGCGGTCGACGTCGGCGACGAGTTCAGGTTCGAGCGTCATCTGCACCGTCTTCACATGCCCCCGGTTCTGAATGTGGATAGCTATAGCTAGCATAATCATTATCAGGCCGAGGGTCCAATGGAATCGCCCGCGGCCGCCATCATCGGCAGGCCCGACGTCGACCACGCATATAATTCACCAGGCTCGCCTCTTGCGCTTCCACGCTGGCACGCGTCTCGGCCCCTACGAAATCCAATCCGCCCTCGGCGCGGGCGGCATGGGCGAAGTCTATAAAGCCAGAGACACCCGCCTGGATCGGACCGTCGCCATCAAGATTCTGCCCGAGGCCCTCGCCGGTGATCCGCAATTCCGCGATCGCTTCGACCGCGAAGCCCGCACGATCTCGCAACTCGACCATCCGCACATTTGCGCCCTCTACGACGTCGGCGAGGAGCGCCTGCGGCCCGTGCGAGCCGCCGAGCCGCCGAGCGCGAGCGAGCGAGAGCCTTCAGCTCGGCGCGCCGGGGGTGGGGCCCCGGCGCCAGGAGAAAGGTGGGGCCCCGCGAGCAGTGAAGAAGTCGTCGTGCGTTTCCTCGTCATGCAGTACCTGGAAGGCGAGACGCTGGAGCAGCGGCTGAAGAGCGGCGCGCTCCCGATTCAAGAGGCGCTGACGATCGCCATGCAGATCGCCGACGCGCTCGCCACGGCGCATCAGGCCGGCATCATCCATCGCGATCTGAAGCCGGGCAACATCATATTGACCAAGGCCGGCGCGAAGTTGCTCGACTTTGGTTTGGCGAAGACCAGGCCGGTGGTGACGGGCGGTGGGTTGTCGATGCTGCCGACGACGCCGCCCGGCTTGACCGCGCAAGGGACCATTCTCGGGACGTTTCAGTACATGGCGCCCGAGCAACTCGAAGGCCGCGAGGCGGACGCGCGGACCGATCTCTTCGCCTTCGGCGCCGTCGTTTACGAAATGCTCGCGGGGAAGAAGGCGTTCGAGGGGAAAAATCAGGCCAGCCTGATTGGAGCCATCCTGCACATCGATCCGCCGGCCGTGACCACGTTACGGCCGCTCGTACCGCCGCTCCTTGATCGGGTCGTCGAGAAGTGTCTGCGTAAAGATGCCGATCACCGTTGGCAGACCGCCCGCGACTTGTTGGACGAGCTGAAGTGGATCGCGGAAGGTGGAACGGCGGTCGCGCCCGTTGGCGCGCGCACGCGCAATCCGTGGCTCGAGCGCGTCGCGTGGATGACGGCCGCCGCCGGCGTGCTGATCGCGCTCTTCCTCGTTCCGCGTTCGGCATCTGCGCCGGCGACGGGAGAGGTGGTCCGATTGAGCATCCTCCCTCCGGACAAGGCACGGTTTACCGGTCAGAATACAGTCACTGTGGGCGTGCCGCAGTTGGCCTTATCCCCAGATGGCCGGGCCATCGTGTTTGCCGCTGCCGCTCCCGGCGCGAGACCCTCCCTCTGGCTTCGATCGTTGGACGCCGTGACGGCCCATTCGCTGCCAGGTACTGAAGGCGCCGAATCCCCGTTCTGGTCGCCGGACCATCGTTGGATCGGCTATTTCGCTGATGGAAAGCTGAAGAAGATTCCGGCCAGCGGCGGACCCTCGCAGGTGATCGCCGTCAATGTTTCCGAGAACCGTGGGGCCTCGTGGGGGCCGGACGACACGATCCTCTTCTCCACGAGCACGACTGGCATTCTGCGGGTGTCATCGTCGGGCGGAATGGTCACGCCGGTCCTCGAACTGGACGCGTCCCGCCAGGAAGGATCGCATCGATTCCCGCAATTCCTGCCGGACGGTCGTCACTTCCTGTTCCAGGTCCGAAGCAGCCTGGCGGATCAACCCGGTGTGTACGCAGGCTCCCTCGACGGCAAGACGAAGAGGCTGCTGATTCGTGGCAGCACGACCGCGCTCTATGCGCCCTCCGGCCACGTGCTGTTCGTGGATGGCGACACGCTGATGGGCCAGGCCTTTGATGCCGAGCGTCTCGAGCTCAGGGGCCAGGCATTCGTTGTGGAAGGAGGGGTCGGCCGTTCCAGTACGGGCAACGGTTCCTATTCAGTCTCCGGCACGGGCACGCTGGCCTTTGCGGGCACGCTTACAACGCCAGGCCGGCTGACCTGGTTTGATCGTCACGGAAACTCGTCCGAGTCGGCAGGATCGCTGGGTGACTACACTGATTTCCGGCTTTCCCCCGACCAGACTCGTCTGGCGGCGTCTGTCACGGATCCGAAGACCGGCTACCCCGATATCTGGATCACGGACCTCACGCGGCGCAGTTCAGCGCCGTTCACGTTCGGGCCAGCCGTGAATGCCTCACCGGTTTGGGCGCCCGACGGGGCACGGATCATATTCCGCACAACCAGGACCGGGGGGTTCACTGAGTTCTATGCCAAGAGCGCTGGCGGCGGCGGCAAAGAAGAGCCTGTGCTGTCGCAGACGGTGACGCGCGCCTCGAGTTTTCTGTCCAGCGTCGTGATCCTGTCGGACTGGTCTCCGGACGGGCGGCATCTGCTCTTCTCGGCGAATACGTCTTCAGATTACGACCTGTGGCTGGTACCGGTCGCGGGGGCCCCGAAGCCGGTGAGTTTTCTGTCTGCGCCGGGCGATCAGTGGCACGGCAACTTTTCGCCGGATGGCCGGCTGGTGGCGTACAGCTCGAACGAGTCTGGCCGCTTTGAAGTCCATGTTCAGACCTTTCCCCTGACAGACCGGCAGTGGACCGTCTCCACGACAGGCGGGTACGAGCCTCGGTGGCGGGCTGATGGCCATGAGGTGTACTACCTCTCGTTGGACCAGAAGCTGATGGCCGTGGCGGTTGGTCCTGGGCCTTCGTTTGGCGCTCCGACGGAGCTGTTTCAGGTGCGTGTCCCCGAGGGCACGAGCGCGCAGCGCACGCATTACGTCCCCAGCCGCGACGGGCGTCGATTCCTCGTCAATACGCCAACCGGCGACGCTTCGATGGTTCCCATTACCGTCGTTCTCAACTGGACGGCGGCGCTGAAGAAGTGAGACAAGTTTTCAGTTTCCGATCGTCGCTCTCTTCACGTAGTCGAGTTTCGGGAATTTGCCGATCAGGAACTTGTTGCCCTCGGTACTGATCCTGCCCTGCTCGTCCTGCGCCTTGCTCCCGTACTCGGCGTTCAGCTCACGACCACGTCCATTCCCGACACGACCTGACCGAAGGGCGCGAAGCGCTGTGCATCGAGAAATGAGTTGTCCTTGTAGTTGATGAACACCTGCGTGCCGCGCGAATCGGGCCGCCCGGTATTTCCATAGGAGATGTACCCCAGCTTGTTGCTCTGCTTCACGGGATCGTCTTTGATGCCGACGTGCTCCCATGCGGCGGTCACGGCCGGATCGCCGTTGATGCCGAACTGCGCCATGAAGTCGGGGATCACGCGGAAGAACCGGTTGTCGTCGAAGAAGCCGTTTTTCACCAGGTTATAGAAGCGATCCGCTCCGATGGGCGCCCACTCGCGCTCGTGGCCGTCATCGCCGCCACCGCCAACATCGTCGTCACGATGAACCGACATCTCATCTCGTGCTCCTTTTGAATGACCGGTACCAGTATGATCGTACCGGAGAGCATATCAATGTTGTACGCGCATTTCACGACGAGCGAAGGCAACTTCACCGCACGGCTGTTCCAGGACGAGGCGCCGAACACGGTGGCCAACTTCACGGGGCTGGCCGACGGATCGAAAGAGTGGACGGATCCCCGTACAAACAAAAAGACGAACGCGCGGTACTTCGACGGCACGGTCTTTCACCGCGTCATCCCCGGCTTCATGATTCAAGGCGGCGATCCGCTCGGTCAGGGGACCGGCGGGCCCGGCTATAGGTTCGCCGACGAGTTCAGCCCGAAGCTCCGCCACGACAAGGCCGGCCTGCTGTCGATGGCGAACAGCGGCCCGAATACCAACGGCGGCCAGTTCTTCGTCACGCTGGCGGCGACACCCTGGCTCGACAACAAACACACGATCTTCGGGGAGGTGGTCGAAGGCATGGATGTCGTGAGGAAGATCGGCGTCACGGCAACAAGCAAGCCCGGCGATCGTCCGCTCAAACCCATCACGGTTCAGACGGTGACAATCGAGAAACGGTGAATCTGGTCATCTGGTTATCTGGGAATCTGGTTATTGATTTGTTCATTTCGACCATCATTGACCAAATGACCAAATGACCAGATAACCAGATTCGTGATCACCCTCCGTGCCGTTGCAGCAGCGCGACGGCTTCCCGGTGATGGCGCTCGTCGGCGAGCGCGAGCGGCGTCAGCCCTTTGGCGTTGGTCGCGCTGATGTCGGCGCCCTGGGCGATCAGCGTCTTCATCGTCTCGACGCTGCCGTTGGCGGCCGCCAGATGCAGCGGGCGCCAGCCCTCGGCGTCCGCCGCGTTCACGTCCGCGCCGCTGCCAATCAGCAAACCGGCCGCCATGTTGTGGTTCGCGGCAAGCGCCGCGTGTAGCGGCGTGTTGCCGTTCGCGTTGCGCGACTTCGCCCTCACATCAGCGCCACGGGCGAGCAGCAGCTCGAGGATTGGCAAGTGGCCGAAAAAAGCCGCGAGATGCAGCGGCGTCCAGCCATCGTCGCTGTAGGTGTTGTGAGCCGCGCCGCCGGCGATCAGCCGCTCCACGTGATCGAATTCACCGGCCGCGCACGCCTCGAACAGCGTGAGCGTGGCACCGCGCGCGACCAGCAGATTCGCAATTTCCTTTCGGCGATTGTAGACAGCGGTTAGGATGGCGCTTTCACCCGTGCCGCTCCGCGCGTTGACGAGCGTCGGGTCGGCCGACACCAACGCCTTCACGCGCTCGAGCTCGCCAGCCTTGATCGCCGCAAACAGGTCAGACTCAGTGGACGCCATGATGCTTCGATTCTATCTCCTCGCGGCGGCGGTGATACTGGCGCCGCCGCCGGCATCGGCGCAGACGGCCGCCGGACCGACAGCGGCCCTCCCGGAACAGCCGTTGCTCGGTTCGACGCTGAACGCGGACGACCTTCGGGATCTGCCGACGAGCAACAGTCCCTTCGCTGTGCTGGAAACCATCCAACCTGAAACGATCGGCAATCTCTTCTCTTCGGGTGGCCTGAACGTCGCCACTGCGCCGCAATTCGGCGCGTTTCTCAACTCGTGGACCCAAACACAGTTCCGGATCGGCGACGTCGCGATCGCCGATCCACGCGCGGGCGGAACGCCGCTCTTATTGCCGATCCTGCCGTTCTGGGAACGAGTGACGACTGTGACCGGTGCGATGGAGGTCGATGAAAACGCCCCGGCGCTGTCGATGACGCTGGAACCGCCGCGGCCCGGTACGAAGTGGTTCCGCGCAATCGAGGGATCGCTGTCAGGCCCGGCCCTGGTGTCGGCGGGGATCGGCCCCGTGCCTGCTGTCGATCGCGTGAGCCAGTGGCAGGACGGCAACGTCCTGGTCAGCGGTCCCCTCACCGATCGACTGGGCCTCGTCGCCGCCGGATCGTGGCGCGGACTCTTGCATGTGGCAGCGCCCAACGCGAGCGCGACAAACGATCAGGTGGCGTCCGGATTCGCGCATCTCGTCTTTGCGGCAAGCCCGCGGGACGAAGTCCGCGCGCTGGGCTGGGCACAACGGGTCACGACGGCCGCATTCACAGATACCGGGCTGCACGTTCAATCCACCTGGGAGCGACGCGACCCCGCGCAGCTGGCGTGGCGAGTGTTCGGTGGGTACACCCAGCGCACCCGAACCGCACCAGTGACGTCCACGTCCGCCCTGTTCGTGGACAGCCTCGCGAGCGATCCGGTGTCGAATTTGATCGACGCGGGCGCCGGCACCGCGCGACGCTGGGTGCTTGGAGCGCGCGTGGCTCCCCCCGCGACGCGGCCGCTTCCCGCCGTCGGTGTCGATCTCGAAGGCGCTCGCGTGCACGTCGTGCCAACAGGGATCACGCTGATCCGCGAGCTTGTCGACGGGATACCAGCACGTATGTGGACGTTCCACCCCGGCGGCGGCACAGACGATCGACACCTCACGACATTGGCGGTGCATGCAAACGAGCATGTAACATTCCGGCGCCTGACGCTCGACGCCGGCGTGCGGCTCGACGCCGTGACCGGAGCGGCGGACGCATCGGTCGGCGGCATTCATTGGACGACCTGGCTGCCGCGCGCAATGCTGCGGTGGCAAATCGCCGAACGGGCGGGTCTCGCGCTGGTCGCCGGCTACCGGCGATCGGCGTATCAGCTCCCCCTGAACGTGCTGGCCATTGGTGATCCGGCCGCTCCTGTTGCGGATGTCTCGGTCTGGAACGGCACCTCGATTGGTCCCCTCATCGCGCGCGTCGGACCAGGCACCGGCGGCGACGCCACGTTCACGCAAATCGATCCGAACCTGCAGCGGCCCACCACCGATGAACTGGTGCTCGCGCTCCAGTCGCGTCCGATCCGCGGACTCCAGGTGCAACTGGCGCGCATTACGAAACGTGAACAGCCGCTCCTTGGGTTCGTCGACATCGGCTTGCCCTCGTCTGGCTACACCGCGTTCCAGGTGCCGGATCCGAGCTTCGAGCCCGGGAGCGACGATGGCGCGCCGCAGGTGACGGTCTACAATCGGCCGCCGGGCAGCTACGGACGCGATCGGTACCTCTTGACGAATCAGGTCGGCGATCCGGCGAGATTCTGGGGCGTCGAGCTCAGCGTTCGGGCGTCAACCGACAGGTTCACGGTGCTCTTCGGAGGGAACCTCACCTGGGCGCTCGGGCCCGCGGCCGCTGTCGGCTTCTTGCCGACCGAAAACGATCAGGACGTCCTCGGCAACCTGTTCGTCGATCCGAACGCCGCGACCCAGGCCCGCGGCCAACTCTTTCCTGACCGCTCCCACGTCCTGAAACTCGCCGGCATCTACCGGTTCCCCTGGCGCATCCGCCTCGGCGCGATCGCCCGCTATCAGGACGGCCAACCGTTCGCGCGCCTCGTCATCGTTCCGGATCTGACACAAGGACGCACCGCCGTACGCGCGTATCCGAACGGCGGGACAGCGTTCACCTATACGGGAACCCTCGATATCCGCGTGCAGAAGGTGTTCACGACAGGCCGCTCCGAAGTGGCGGCCATTGTGGATGTGTACAACCTGCCGAATCTCGGCAACGAAGTCACCGAATACGTCGTCAGCGGGACGATGTTTCGCACACCGACCGCTCTACAGCCGCCGCGCACGGCGCTGTTGGGCGTGCGCGTGACGTTCTAGAATATGGCCGTCGTGATGAGATCGTGGAGCGTATTCACTGGAACGCTGATCGTGTGCGTGGCGACCTGCGCATCGGCGCAGGAGGCGACCTCCGAAGACACGCGGACGCAGTACCCCACGTTGCTGACCAACTCGTACTTCACGTTCGATGTGGGCAGGATAGGCTACGTGTTCTCCGGGCAGCAGCTGGAGCCGGGATTTCAGGCCGAGTCGGTTGATGTTCCGCACCTGGCTGCCCGCGTCGATCTCTTCGGCCATCACTTCACCAAGCACCTGTCGGCGCAGGCCACCTATATGCGCCCAGCCCAATTCGTCGCTTACCACAACGTCAACGGAAATGGAGTGACCAGTCAGGTCTCGACGGCGTACGCCGGCCTCACGCTGGTCTGGGAGGTGCCGCTGAACGCTCGCGTGTCGGCGTACGGAGAAGCCGGCGGGGGGATCACGAGCCGGTCCGGGATCGAGATCGATGGCACGACAGCGCTGCAGAGCGCGCATTATGCAGCCGGACTGCTGGGCGCCGGACTCGCCTACCATGCGACGCCAAACACCGACGTCATATTCGGCGCAACCTATTCGCCCGGCCGCAAGTCGCTCAGCCAGCCATCCACTCGACTGTACACGACCGGGATTCGATACCACATGCGGCCCCTGCCCGCCGCCCAGGTCGAAGAAGCCCGGCGGGCCGGATTCGCGTTTCCCCTGAACGTCGCTCGGCTGGGGTACACGACGAACCTGCTGACGTACGGCGTCAACACCTTCTTCTCGCAGAAGGTCCCTATTTTCTGGGGCGGCAACGTGGAGACGCGGCGCGGCTTCACGCTCGACTACGAGCGCAACGTGTTCCACACGAAGAAGCGGTTCGCATTCGATCTCGGCGCGAGCGCGTCGTACTGGAAAAGCAACGGGGACCGGGAAGTCTTCGGCACGGTCTCCGCGTATCCGCTCTTCAGGTTCTTTCTGGCCCGCACCCAGCCCGCAGACCTGTATTTCAGCTACTCGCTCGCGGGGCCGACCTACATCAGCCAGACGCTGATTGACGGCCGCGACACGGGCGAACGCTTTACGTTCCAGGATTTCATGGGCGTCGGCGCGTTTTTCGGCAAGACGCGGCGCATGAATGCCGAGCTCGGCATCAAGCATTACTCGAACGGCAACATCTTCACCAAGAACGCGTCCATCAAGATTCCGCTGACGCTCACGCTCGGTCTGGCGTTCTGAAGGCTAGGAGTCTGCGCGGCAGAAACGCCTGCAAGGCATCGATCGCCGGGCTTTGCCAGATGAATTCACGCGCGAGCGGCGGGACCACAAATCCAAGGGACTGACCGATGTCTCTTGCGGTTTCAGCCCGCGTGAGCGCCTG
>JBGPKK010000129.1:0-13053 GCA_041485905.1 Vicinamibacteria bacterium | reverse complement strand
GCCGACAGCCCGAGAATCAGCTTCACCATCTGCTGGACCTGGTGCTTCTCGGCGCGTCCGTAGCCGACGACCGCGCGCTTGATCTCCGCCGGGCTGTACTCGACGACCGGCACGCGCGCTTCGACCGCGGCGAGCATCGCCACGCCGCGCGCGTGTCCGAGCTTGAGCGCGCTCTTCACGTTGGTCGCGAAGAACAGGTTTTCGATCGCCACGCACTCGGGCTGGTGCTCGGCGAGCAGCGCCGCGAGCCGTGTGTGAATCGCGAGCAGTCGGTTGGGGAAGGGCATCAGCGCAGGACTGGCGATGGCACCGCACTCGATCAGGCGATGCCGGAAGCCGTCGGTCTCGATGCAGCCGTAACCGGTGCGCTCCGAGCCGGGGTCGATCCCAAAGATTTTCACGCGAGCGAGGCCTCGATCTCCTTTTCCGAAATGTCGAAGTTCGACCAGACGTGCTGCACGTCGTCGTGGTCCTCGAGCGCCTCCATGAGCCTGACCATCTGCTGCGCCGGCTTGCCTTCGAGCTTGACGTAATTTTGCGGAATCATCGACACCTGCGCCGTCACCGGCTCGATGCCGAGCTGCTTCACGGCCTCGTGCACCGTCGGAAACGCGTCCGGCGCGCAGAACACTTCCCAGTTATCGTCGTCATCCTGCAGATCGTCGGCGCCGGCTTCGAGCACCGCGCCCATCAACTTCTCTTCGTCCGCCTTCGACTTCTCGACGACGAGGTAGCCCTTCTTGGCGAACATCCAGGCGACCGCGTTGGCGGCGGCGAGATGCCCGCCGCCCTTTTCGAGCAGATGCCGCAGCTCGCCGACGGTGCGGTTCTTGTTGTCGGTCAGCACATCAAGGATGACCGCCGCCCCGCCGGGACCGTACCCTTCGTACTGCGCCTCCTCGTACGAGACGCCCGGTTCCTCACCCGTGCCGCGGCGAATCGCCCGCTTGATGTTGTCGGCGGGCATGTTGGCCGCCTTCGCGTCGGCGATGATCGTCCGCAGCCGAGGGTTCATGTCGGGGTCGCCGCCGGCGCCGCGTGCGGCGACGGTCAGCTCCTTGATGATCCGGCTGAAGATCTTGCCGCGCTTGGCATCGAGCGCGCCCTTCTTGTGCTTGATCGAAGCCCACTTGGAATGGCCAGACATGGAGGAACTCCCCAGAAATCAACGAATTCAGGAGCGAAATTTTACCACACGCTCAGGATTCTCTACAGCCGCCTGGCCAGGATAATCCACACGTCCGCGCGCGCGTCCCACGGCCGGCTGTGGTAATCGCCCAGCACGGCTTCGACGCCGAATCCCGCACGTTCGAGGCGCCTGGTCATCTGCTTCACGGACAGCGTCCGGAACGTCAGCGAAAATCGATGTTCGCGCTGTTGGCGGCCGCGGCGAACCAGATACCGTTGATCGAAGGTCGTCAGGCGGCGGCGCCGATCCTGGCGAACCGACTCGATCAGGGTGAAATGCGCACCTCCGGCCGCGCGGCCGCGAAGCTGGACGCGGTTTTCGTACTCGCGCCAGTTCGGCACGTCCGGCACGAGATCGATGCCGAACGTTCCCCCGCGTGCGAGGACGCGGGCCACCGACTCGAGGGTCGCTGCCAGATCGCGGTCGGCCAGCAGCGACTGCAGAATGCCGTACGGGGCGAGGACCATCGAAAACCATTGCGCCTGAAATGGAAGCGTACGGATGTCACCACGGACCAGGCGGAGAGACTTGGTCAGTTGGTCATTTGATGACTTGGTAGTTTTCCGATGGGCGCGAGCCAACATCTGGGCCGACCGATCGATGCCGACAAGGTCCACGCCGGCGCGCGCGAGCGGCCGCGACACGCGGCCCGTGCCGCATCCCAGTTCGAGGACGGGCCCCCGCGCGTCCGCCGCCATCCGTCGCCAGAACCCCACGTCGCGGCGGCCCAGCGTGCGCGCGTTCTCCCAGTCGTAGAACGGCGCGTACGTGTCCCACCCCTGCCACCCCTCTCGCGGCGCCACGCGCGCGATCATAATCGGACGACGGCGTATCACGAAGTCACGGAGAACGCGAAGTCATTGGGCCACGGACGGGCCAGGCGATTCCCGCTGGTGACCCTCGACTCGCTACCGCAGAGGACGCAGAGGTCTTTCTGGTTGATTTCCCGGCGTCCTCGGCGTCCTCGGCGGTTAGACACGAGGGGTCCAGTGATTCCGAGACACGCTCTTAGTCCGACACGGCGAGCTCGCCCGGAACAATCGGGCGGGTGCGCGGCAGACGCCCCAGACGCGCGAGGTTGCCGACCAACGCGAGGACGCCGAAAAACACGAGCAGCTTGAACGCGTCGGACAGGCGGGTCCGCGGCAACACCTTCCACAGCAGCCACAACGTCGGCTGCGCCCAGCACACCGCCCACACCGATCCGTAGAAGTACCGGCGTTCGTGGCCCTCACCCTTGGTCGACGCCTTCACACGGGGCAGTTGACCGAGCGCGCCAAGCAGCCAGATCGACCCGGCCAGCGGGAAGTAGGCGACGCGGTAGATTTGCTTGAGATACCACCCGCCGGTGACGATGGCGATGGCCAGGCCGGTGATGTTCAGCACCGCGAAGGTGATCACCTCACTCCAGGCGAAGGTGTAGCACACGCGGCGATATAGCGGATTGGGACGATCCTCGGTGAAGCGGATGATGTACGGCTTGGGCTCGACGCCCGGCAGCCGTCCGCACAACCCGGCGATGGCGGTGGCGACGAGCACGGCGCCCAGCCACAACGCCATCCGCGAGTCGAAGCCGCGCTCGAACAGATCGAAGGTGAGCGGACCTGGCGCGATAAAGAAGACGAAAATCCAGATCGGCCAGTGGTTGAATCTGTAATAGAGCTTGTTGCGCTCGCGGATCTTTCGACGCGCCGCGTACTCGACGGGAATGCCTGCCACGAAAGAGTGGGTCCTCAGGGTACTGCGCGCGGCCGCCGCGGCTCGCGCGGCTTGGGTTTGGATGTCGGCGGCTTTTTCGCCTTCGCAGTATAGCGGGCGGGCGTTTTGGACGCCACCTTGCGCCGCTTCGTTGCGTACACCTCGGCCGGCGGCGTCGGCGTCTGGCCCCACATCCCGCGGCGGAACAACTGTGCCTCGCGCTCGGCGGCTTTCAGCTCGTCGAGCCGCGCCAGCCCCACGCGGGCGCTGACGCGGGCCAGTCCTTCGGCGACGAGCACCGCGTTGACGCACACGCCATCCTCACGAACGACGTACGCGAGATGGCGACCGTACACGTCGAGCCGCGGCATCTCCTGCTCGAGGCGAACCCAGCGATGCAGGACGAGCGCGGCGAGCCGGTCGCGCGCCTGCCGGGCGAACGGCGCGGTCGTATCGAATCCGCGGCCGATCTCCGGCGCGTCGATCCCGAGGAGCCGCACGCGTCCGACCGTTGCCACATCGATCGTGTCGCCGTCGATCACGTAACGAACGAGCAAAGACTCGGACCGCTTAACGGGCACC
Organism: Vicinamibacteria bacterium; assembly: GCA_041485905.1. Classification (GTDB taxonomy): domain Bacteria; phylum Acidobacteriota; class Vicinamibacteria; order Vicinamibacterales; family CAVVIG01; genus JAHFUI01. The sequence continues at coordinate 9,584 of JBGPKK010000129.1, read as the reverse complement.
GATGCGTCGAGGGCTGCAACGGCCGCGATGACGAGGGCTGGCAAAAATTGCATCCGCGATCTCCTGGTCAGTGAGTTACGTAGGTCGCGAACGCGTCGCTGCAAGGGGTCGGCCAGGATCACCTACGAAGGCGGTACAACGCGATCCCGACGGCGACGGCGAGGTTGACCGAATCAATCTCTGGCGCGATCGGGATGCGGACGCGGTAGTCCGCGGCGGCTTCGACCGGACGCGTCAGGCCCGGTCCTTCGGTTCCGACAAGCAGCGCCATCTTCGCGGGACGCGACGCGGAGGCGAATGCCTCGAGGGTGATCGACGGTTCGCGAGGCGTCAGCGCCACGATTGTGAAGCCGCTGGCGCGAAGGGCCGCGAGATCTCCCGGCCACTGCTCCACCCGCGCGAACGGCAGCCGCAGCGTCGCCCCAATCGACGTGCGAATCGCCTTGCGATACAGCGGGTCGCAGCTCGTCGGGCTCAGCAGCACGGCGTCAGCGCCGAACGCGAGCGCGTTGCGGAAGGACGCGCCGACGTTGTCCGCGTTCGTAACGGCTTCGAGCACCACAACCAATCGGCCGTTTGTCAGCACCTCACCGATCGTGCGCGGACGTGGCCGCTCGACGAGCGCGAGGCATCCGCGATGGATGTCGTGCCCGGTGATGCCGAGGAAGTCTGCCGCTTCGCATCTGTAAACCGGCACATCGTCGAGCGCCGCGAGCGTCGTTTCGAGGCTTCGAAACGCGGCGTCGCCGACGAGCACCGACCGCAGCCGGTAGCGGCCGTCCTCAATCACCCGCCGGACGATGAGGCGACCTTCCGCGACGAAGAGCCCGCGTGAGCGCAGCAGCTCCGCCTCGGTGATGTCTCGGTACGCGGCGACGCGCGGGTCCTCGGGGCCGGCGATACGTTCGATGGGCATGTGTACGTTTCAGAAACTGATTTGATTTCTGAAGAGAATCACGTTCTCGGCGTGACGGGCGCCGTTGGGATCGCCGTCGAACACCGTGCGCTCGAAGTTGAATGCCCATTTGACGAAGGGATTCAGATACCAGTTGGCGCCGGCCGTGAACGCTTTCGCCTCGCGGCTCGCGCCGGGGGCCGCAAATCCGAGTGTGACCGCCCGGGGCTCCACCGCCAGCACGTGATAGCGGGCGGCGAGCTGCAGTGCGCCCCACGTATGTTTCCCCGGGTCGAACACGGTCGTTGGCTTGACGCCGCCGTCTGACGCGGCTTCGCCCGTGACCACAAACGAGCCAGCGATCAGCCACGACCGAACCGAGATGTCGTCGGCGGTGCTGCCCTTGATCACCTTCCCGCGGGAGTGGATGTATTCGCCGAACGCTGCGAGAGACTTGTGGTAGTAGAAACCCTGCGGAGAGTACCTGTTCCGCGTACCGTCACCGATCGCAGCGCGGTCGTAGGTGAAGAAGGTCTGCTGGCCGGACGACTTGAACGAGGACAGCACCGCCGGCTGCTCGCCGGTCGAGCCGGCCAAAGCGAGTCCGAGACCACCCAGCGGACGGCTCGGCGCTTTCGCGAACGGGCGGACGACCACGCGCCCGACGAAGTCCTTGCCGTCGTTATTGTCGAGGTCCGCGGCCGCGCCATCCGCAACCCCATTGAACAGGCCGGCGGCGTAATTGACAACTCCGCCCGCCAGATCTCCGAGCACCTGCACACCGATGTCGCGATCCGGCGCGACGGCGGTCGGAAGCGCGCGCTCGACGAATGTCAGGTAAGCCGCCCCGTGCAGGCGCTCCAGGCCGAACGGCTCCTTGCCCTTGCCGACGCGAACCCGGAATGCTGGAGAAAAGCGCGTGTCGACGTACGCGTCGCGGATGTTGACGATGCCGCCGGCAAAGTCGGGCTGGAAGAAGAAGTCGAAGAACCTGGCGACACGACCCTGAAGGATGGGACGAAGCCGGCGAAGCGCGAAGGTACTGGTCACGTTGTTCTGCGGATCGTCGATCGCGAACCGGCCATCGACCTGAAGAATAAAATTCAGCTGCAGGCGATAGTCGGCGTTGGCGGATTGAATGACGAAGCCGTTCTGCCAGCCCGCGGTGAGCGGAGGCGGCGCCGGCGCATTCTGCGACCAGGCGGCGGACGGTTGAAGAAGCATCGAAGCGGCCACCGCCGCGGCAACGGCGATCGGTCGCGTGAGTGCACACGACATCAGATCATCTCCTCGAAAGAGCCATCGGGCACAGACCTGTTGGCCTGCGTGACAACACGCGGAATATGTCCCGGTCAAGCCGATCGACTAGCGAGGAGAGAAGCTGCGGAAGGAACCTGAAAGCAGAACCGGGCGAGCTCTCACCTGGCCGTCGTCGGCCCCGTACAGACGCATCGACACGCGGTCGAGGCGGCGCCGGGACGAGACGGCGAGTGAAAGCGCATTGAGCTTCGCAACGTATCAACGCGAGGCGGGCATTGTCAAGCGACCGCGTGGCAATCCCATTCGCGTTATTTCGGCGGCGTCGGCGTTTTTGGAATCGGCGGCGGGAGGGGCGCCAGATCGCTGTAGCCGCGCGTCCCATCAGGCCGGATCGGGCCCGGTCCAAAGCCCAGATGGTCCCTGTCGATGTTGTTTTCGCTGCAGGAGTATTCCTGAATTTCCTCGTCCGGCTTCCCGGCGACCCAGGTCCGGGCGTACGTGAACGGTCTGGTGTAGAACTTCGGGTCCTCGATCAGCGTGTCGACGTGGATGTGGTCCGCGTCCGGCCGTGTCCAGCGCTCGACGACGTGCAGCGCGTCGCTGTGGGGATTGGCGTTCTCGTCGATCCAGACTCTTTCGTCCTTGAATGCGATGGAGTCGATCACGAGCGTGTCGCCTTCCCATCGACCGAGCTCCTCGCCGAAGAAGGAGGGATCGGGATCGTCTGAGTGTTTTCGCGTGAGGTCGATGGGTATCAGCCGGAAGTAGCTGTACCAGTACATGAAGACGACCTTCTTTGCCCCTTGGAGGACTTCGAACGGCAGTCCGCTCGCATTGTGTCGGGGAATGCCGCCGATGATGCAGAGGCTCTCGGGATCGATCGTCGCCGTCAGGTTGTGCTGCAGCGCCGCTTCTCCAGCCGGCGTCAGCGGCAACTTGAACCCCGGCAGATCCTTTCCAATATTGCCGCCGGGTCTGGTATCGCGCGTGCCTTTCCAATACCCGCTCAAGTCGGGATGGCCGTCTGCTGTGCGCGGAGTCGGCTTCGGCTTGACAGTCTTATCGTCGACCGCAGTGAGACTCCCCTGAGCGAAGGCCGACCGTGCGGATGGGCAGAGCAACACACACGCTGCAAGGGCGACCGCCACGCAGACACGCTGGTTGTTCATGGCGATCTCCTTTACCGTTCCTGCGTGCTCTCACCCGGGCCGCCATCGCCGGCGGAGGCGCCGGACACAATCCGCCCGTCAGGCAGCGTCACGCGCCTCGCGTCAACGAGATGCGATCCGTCCTTGGCGCGGTAGCCGTCCACGATGATCGTGTCCCCGAGCTTGAGGTCGCCGCGCTTGAAGCCTCTCCGCGACAGTGCGCCGGGAGATCCCGCTTCGCAGCCCCAGGTGACGGACGCGCCGGACTCGTCCTTCACGTCGACGTAGAAGTAGGAATGAGGATTCGTCCACTCGATCTTTGCGAGCGCGCCGGTCAGCCGGATCGGTTTGCTTCCGTCGAACTCGGCGGCAAAGGAATGATGCGCCAGCAGTGGCGGTCCGGCGGTCATGGCCACGGCGGCAAAGACGAAGGTGAGCCTGCTCTTTTTCATGGGGCGTGCATCTCCACGGGTAGGATACTACCGTCCCGTTCTTGCGGGATCATATCCTTCGGTGATACGGTCACCCGCTCGATCAAGAACTGTTGTGTGGAGGCGTTCATGAAACGAGGGCTCGTGCTCGGGACGTTGATCGTGGTCGGCGCGCTGTCGTCGGCCGTGACCGGACTTCAAACGCCGCCGGCCGGACCGTCGGCCAAGGCGCTGGCTGCGACCAAAATCGAGAGGGTCAAGGACAACCTCTACATCATTACCGGCTCGGGCGCAGAGGACCAGTCGGCGTTCAGCGGCGGGAACACGGCCGTGTTCATCACTGACGCCGGCGTCACCATCGTCGACACCAAACTCCCCGGGTGGGGACCGACGATTCTCGACCGGATCAAGACCGTGACGAGCAAGCCGGTGACCAGAATCATCAACACCCACACGCACGGCGATCACACCGGCAGCAACGAGTTCTTCGGCGCCGCCATCGAGAGCATCGTCCAGGAGAACACCAAGGCCAATATGGCGAAGATGGACGAGTTCAAGGGCGACAAGGCACAGTTCCTTCCGAAGAAGACCTACAAGAACACGCTCACGATCGGCGCCGGCAAAGACGAGATCGACCTCTATTACTTCGGCGCGGGCCATACCAGCGGCGACAGCTTCGTCGTCTTCCCCGCGCTGCGGACGATGCACGTCGGCGACCTCTTCGCCTGGAAGGCGCTGCCCTACATCGACACGGCAAACGGCGGCAGCGTGGTCACGCATCCGCGGACGCTCGCCAGGGCCATCGCGACGATCAAGAACGTCGACACCATCATCAACGGGCACATCCCGGTGTCGACCTGGAACGATCTGAAAGAGTACGCGGACTTCAGCGGCGCGTTCGTGACGTGGGCCAGGGCGGAACTGGCCGCCGGCAAGAGCGTGGACCAGGCGGCCGGCGAGTACGCGCTCCCGTCCAGGTTCAAAGGCTACGTGGCAAGCGTCAACCCTGCGTTTGGCGGCGTGAAGGCCAACCTGCAGATCGCGTACGACGAGCTGAAAAAGAAGTAGCAGGACGGATCCGTATGCGTGTGTCGCTGGACTGGTGGGCGGTCGTCGCCGCCGCGGTCGCCATCATCCTGATCAAGACCGGGCTCATTGCCGGGATCCCCTGGTGATCTCGTGATCACCGAGACGGCCGCTCCCTCGACCGTGACCTGGCGTCTGCCGTCGTGGGCGCAGGTCATTCCGGGCACGCTGCTTCTCCTGGTCATCGGCCTCGCCGGCAAGGTCACCGAGCAGTCGATCGCCCAGTACGGCAGAACCCATCACGTGACGCTGCCCAACATCGAATACGTCCTCTGGGCGATCGTGTTTGGCCTCGTCGTGTCGAATACCGTCGGCGTGCCGGAGCTGTTCCGCCGCGGAGTCGACACCTACGAGTTCTGGCTCAAAGCCGGGATCGTGTTGTTGGGGGTCAGGTTCCTGCTGGGCGACGTCGCCAAGCTCGGAGGCGTCAGCCTCGCATGCGTGGCGTTGGAACTTGCCGGCGCCATTGTGTTCATGACCGCGCTCGGCCGCGCATTCGGCCTGCGGCCAAAGTTGATCAGCCTGCTATCGATCGGATCGTCGATTTGCGGCGTCTCGGCCATCATCGCGGCCAAAGGCGCGATCGACGCCGACGACGAGGATGCGTCGTATGCGATGGCGGCCATTCTTGCCCTGGGCGCGGTGAGCCTGTTCGTGTTTCCCCTCATCGGTCGATCCTTGGGGATGAGCGACCATGCGTACGGCCTGTGGGTCGGCCTGGCGGTGGACAACACCGCGGAAGCGGTCGCCGCCGGCGCGCTGTATTCAGATCCCGCCGGCCAGTTTGCGGTGCTCGCCAAGACGGCCCGCAACGCCACGATCGGATTCGTCGTGCTTGGGTACGCGGTCTACTGGCTCCGCCAGCAACAGGGACACGAAATCGGCAACAAGGCCGCGTTTCTCTGGCAGAAGTTTCCGAAGTTCGTCCTGGGCTTCTTGGTCGTGTCCGCGCTGGCGACCGCCGGCGCGTTCACCAGGGCCCAGGTCGCCGACCTGGCAAACCTCTCTCGATGGGCGTTTCTGCTCACGTTCGCAGGCGTGGGGCTGCGCACCAACATCCGCGACCTGATGAAGCAGGGATGGCGCCCGCTGGCCGTCGGTGTCCTGGGCGAATGCGGCATCGCCGCCGTCACGCTGCTGATGGTGCTCGGGGCCGCGCGCAGATTTGCCCTGTAGCGAACCGCCGGCCCCTTGACCTCATGATGTCTTGAACCTCCCATCAAGACGTGCGCACGACTTTGACGCTCGACGACGTCGCCGCCACGACCGACCGGGACTTTTCGCGGTTCGCCGGACTCACCTGGACCAACCCGCTGACGACGCGGGCGCGCTGACCGGGCCAACGAGCCGCGCGTCAGTCTTCCAAGTCTTCGCGGAACACCGGCTGTGCGGGATCGAGGCTGCCGTCGATGATCGCCGCGAGCAGGCGTTCGTACTCGCGTGTCGCCTCGGGCAGCGACCCGAACCCTCGTTCCCGTTGAATGGCTCCACCTGACGAGTAGATCAGCGCGACGTACCGCCCCGCCGCGTGTTGGAGCTCGAGCCCCTCGTTCGGCATGTCGGGATCGCCCTCCTGACCGAGGACGTCCATCAGCGCGACGGACCACCGCCGCCCTGTGACGTCAGTGACCACCTGACGTTCGAGGTATTGCCAATCGTCGATGCTCCAGAGCGGCATCTTGGAATCCTTTTGAATCAACGCAGAACGTCAAACGAAAAACGGAAATGAATGGCGCTTTACGTTGGATGTTTTGCGTTTTCCGTTTCCCGGGCAAGCAGCTCGTCCAGCGCGCGGGCCACATGTGAGCCGGTGAACGGCTTCGGAATGAGCAGAACGTGCTCGGCTTGCCGCGAACGGAGGCTCGCGTCAGCCTCCTCGGGCGTGTCGCTGATGATCACGACGGGAAGCTCGCCGTGATCCGAGTGGCCACGCAGGGTATCGAACAGCGACTCGCTCATGTCGAAGACGGAACAATCGAGCACCACCGCATCGGCGCGGTGCTCGATGACCAACTCGTTGACGGCGTCGGTGAACCCGGTCGCGGCGACCTCATAGCCGTGGTCGCGCAGGGCGAAGGTCAGAAGCTCCGCGATCTCCGGCGTGTCGTCGACGAGCAGGATGCGGTGGGACACCTCAGGTTTGAGGCAGGCGCTTCTTCTTGCCCGCTGCCGGTTCCAGATCCAGCACCCAGCTGCGCCCGCCGGCCGTGTAGTACGCACGGGTGTCGGACTGGATCATCGCACCCCACGCCTCCAGCGTGCGCATGGCGAACGTGTAGCCCTGGAAGTTCGCGCGCGCGTGCTCCAGCACCTGGGTCGTGTGCCAGTTGTCGGTGAGAATGGCGTCGCCTTCGTGCACGCGCAGCACGGTGTAGAAGCGGTCGTACGCCGCCTCGGGCCGCACGTCGCGCGTCGAGCCGCGCTTCTTGCCCTCGCTGACGATGTAGGTTTCCTGCAGTGCTCCGGCGACAGGCCCGTTGTCTACATCGCTCATTCAGTGATCCTTGTTCAATGATCCTTGTAATGCAAAACGTCTAATGCATTTCCTCGTCAAACCGTCTGCGCAACCGCGGCGGCCGCCTCCGCGCCGGCCATGTCGGTCAGGGTCCTCGCATCGGCCGCCCGGATCAACGCCTCGGGCAGCTTCACGTTCATCATGCGCCACTGCTCGTTGGCAAACTTCTGGAGCTTGGCGATGTGCTCGGCGTGCAGGTGGCCGAAGCGCCCCTGCAGCTTCAAGTACTCCGACACCGGCCGCATCGTCTGCGGGCGGAAGCTGTAGTCGTACTCGCGCTTCTCGGGGTTCCACTCCCAGATGGGATACAACCCGCACTCGACCACGAGACGGCCGAGATCGATCGAGCGCGGCGTCTCGTACACGAACCCCTTCTGACACGGCGTGTAGATCATCAAGTACGCCGCGCCCTTGTGGTTGAGACCCTTGCGGACCTTGTTCATCAGGTCGATGGGGTAGCCCACGCTCGCCGTCGCCACATAGCAGTGGGGATGGCCGGCGGCCATCATGCGCGCGAGGTCTTTCGGGAACAGCTTCTTCGCTTCCGGAACCATCGGCCCGGGAGGGGTGAACGTTGTCATGCCGCCGTAGGGCGTTCGTGAGGAAGCCTGAATGCCGGTGTTCGCGTACTGCTCGTTGTCGTAGCAGATGATCAGGCAGTCGTGATTCCGGTAGAGCGCGCCAGAAATCGACGCGAGGCCGATATCCGATGCGCTGCCGTCGCCGGCCTCACAGATGATGTTCGGATAGGCGCCCTTCCACTTCCCTTTTCGGATCATGGCTTCGTACGCGGCGGCGACACCGGCGGTGAAGCTGCCGGCGCTGCCGATCTGCGTGTGCGCCCAGGGCACGTTGTAGGGCGTACACAAATACGAGCTGTTGGCGACATACATGCAGCCGGTGGGTCCGACCAGGATCGTGTTGTCGCCCGACGCCTTGCTCGTCATCCGGTACTGGATCGACGGCCCGCAGCCGGCACACGTCCTATGCCCCGGGACGAACGGCTCGGTCGCCGGCAGGTCGGGGTTGTAAAAGCGAGCCCCCTGGTTCGGGCTGCTGAGCAGCGGCAGCATCTGGCGCTGAACTTCAATCGCGGGCATCAAGGCCTCCCAATCTGCAATCAATCTTCAATCTTAAATCTAAAATCTTCAATTTCATTTCATTCTTCGAACCCCACCCAGTGCGTGCGCTTCTCGATCGCCCCGCGCTTTTGCGCATCGAGCATCTTCTGGGTCATCCAGTAGAACTCTTTCAGGACGATCGCCTCCCCGCCCATGCCGGCCATGAACGAGAAGACCAGGGGACGCGTCGTGCTTTCGTAGAGGGCCGCGCAGACCTCGGCGTAGAGCGAGCCGCCGCTGCTCACGCTGCCGAGCCCCATGTTGGTCTCGATCACGCCGACGACCTTGAACTTGCTGAGGACGGCCTGCACCTGTTCGGTCGGATACGGCCGGAACGTGCGCAGCCGCACGAGGCCGACCTTCGCGCCCCGCTCGCGCATATGCTTGATCGCGTAACGCGCGGTCACGGCGTGAGCGCCCTGGAGGAAGAAGACGACGTCGGCGCCGTCGGTCATGAATTCCTCGATCCACGGGTCGTACCGGCGCCCGAAGATCTGCGCGAATTCCTCATGGACCTGCTCGATGACCGGCATGGCCCCTTCCATCGCGCGCGCGCGCTCGAGCTGCAGCGGCGGACCCTGCTCGGGCATGATCTGCGGCCCGTGCGAAACGGGATGCCGCGGATCGAGCGGGTACGGATGCTTGTAGGGCGGCAGGAACTCCTTCATTTGCCCGGAATCGGGCAGCTCGCATTCGCTCGTGATGTGGGACACGAAGAACCCGTCCTGGCACACCATCTGCGGCAACAGGACGCGCGGATCCTCCCCGATTCGAAACGCCATGATGTGGTTGTCGAACGCCTCCTGCGCGTTGCAGGACCATCCCATGAGCCAGCCCATGTCGCGCGTGGCGAGCGCATCGGTGTGTTCGGATCCGAAATCGCCGGGCGGGTCCAGCGTGCGGTCGGCAATCATCATCTGCACCGGCATGCGGCTGCCAGATATCGGCGAGTAGAGCTCGTACGCGAAGTGCACGCCGACGCCCGAGCTGCCGGTGAAGACGCGCGCGCCGCTCGACGCGGCGCCGTGCGCGATGCTCAGTTGCGAGTGCTCGCTGTCGGCCACGATGTACTCGGCGTCGAGCTCTCCGTTGGCCACCATCTGCGCCAACGCCATCATCGTCGCGGTG
>JBGPKK010000128.1:0-13124 GCA_041485905.1 Vicinamibacteria bacterium | reverse complement strand
GCCTCCGGCGGCGGATAGAACATGGCCGCATAGATGGTGCGAATCCTGTTGTTATCGATGAAGAACCATTCGCTGAGCAGGTTTCGCCGCGTCGCGGTGCCCGGTTTCCGCATGAAGACGACCAGGCCCAGAACGACGCCTGCTTCTTCGTCGACGATCGGGTACCGGCGGGCGGCGACCAGCGACACATTGAGCTGCTCGAGATTGGACGAGCAGTCTCCGCCACCGGGCGCCGGGCCGGCCGCTGTTTGCGGACCTCGACTCTCCGCCGCGCCGCCTCGCGCCGGAGCGGCCCCACGGGCGCCGCGTCCGGTCATCATCGTGCCGTTCTCGATGCGCGTGCATCCTGGCTCGTGCATGATGATCGTGCCGTCGTGAGTCGAGAGCCCATCGAAGTAGCTGTTGGCGACCGCCAGCATCGCGTCGCGAGACGATCGCGCCTCTTTGGGAACCGTTCTCTCCTGAGGCGGGTTCGCCACGAGGCTTTCGGGATTCAACGCGTTGCCGCCGGGCCCATTGGGACCCCAGGCGTCCTTGCGCGCGATAATCCATTCCGCGTCGGCGATCTTTCGATCTTCCACCCGCAGTCGGAGCGTCGCGACCGACGGCCCGTCGCTCTCCTCGACGATGCCGAAAAATCCCGCCTGGCCGCTGATCGGATCCAGATATCGTCGCTGCACCTTCCCGAGCGCGGTGATCGTCTTCCACGCGCCAGTCCCGAGACGGAAGACGACCGCGTTTTCCGTTTGCCGGAAACCGACGAATAACGGCGCTTTCGAAGGATCGTGCTTGATCACCGCGTCCAGGTACTGATCGAGCAGACTTCTGAGGCACGCACGGTCGCAGCTCGCGCCAGCGGCGGATACATTCGTTGCCGCTGGAAGCACACACAGCAGGCAGGCCAGGACACGCACGAGCCGTGACGTCATCTCGAACTCCCTTTTTTCAGCGGATGTCCTGCGCGCGAATCTAGAGCTCCAGCCTTCCGGTACTGTCGCCGAAGCTGTCCTTCTGGATCCCAAGCTTGTCCAGCATGCTCAGGAGGAGATTCGACATCGGCGTCTGGGCCGGCGCGACGAGATGGCGGTTCCCCTGAAGCTGGCCCGAGGCTCCGCCCAGGAGCACGAGCGGCAAGGGGCCGTGATCGTGCTGGTTCCCGTTGCTCATGCTGCTGCCGTACAGAATCATCGAGTGATCGAGCAGCGTGCCGTCGCCATCAGGCGCAGCGGCCAGCTTTCCGATGAAGTAGGCCAGCATCTGGACGTGGTACTTGTTGATCAACGCGAAGGAATCCATGCGGTCCCGGGCGTTCGCATGGTGCGAGGAGCCATGGAACCCGCCGCGGTTGCCGCTCGCCGGATAACTGGTCGGGCTCAGGTCTTTCGCGAACATCAGCGTTGAGACACGGGTCGTTTCGCTCTGATAGGCCAGCGTGAGCAAATCGAACATCAACTTGAGGTGGTCTTCGAACGCTTCAGGCGTACCGACGGGCGCGTCGGGGACGCTCTGCGCGTCGAGCGACAGGGCGTTGCGGTCGAGGACGGTCTTGATGCGACGTTCGATCTCCCGGATGTCGTCGAGATAGCCGTCGACGCGGAGCCGGTCGGATGCCGGCAGTCCCTTTTGAAGCGCGACCGTCTGCTGGCGGATCGAATCGAGAATGCTGCGGTCCTCGCGCTTCCGGGCCAGGCGCTGCGGCGTGGTCCCCCCGTCCCCAAACAGCTTTTCGAACACCGCCTGCGGGCTGTTGTCCACGGGCAGCGGCACCGTGGGCGTGCGCCAGGAAATCGTGTTGAAGTACGCGCACCCGTAGCCGGCGCCGCAGCTCAAGCTGACTTCTTCGATGCCAAGCTCGAGCGAGGGCAACGGGGTTTCCTGGCCGATGTGCTCGGCGGCGATCTGATCCATCGTCACGCCGACGCGGACCGCGTTCTTCTGCGGACGTCCGCCACTGAGGTAGATGGCGGCCGAGCGCGCATGCTCGGCGCCGGCGTCCGCACCGGTGGCGCTGGCGTGCACGAGATTACTGACCACAGTCGTGCGATCGCGATACTTCTCGATCGGGCTGAGAGCCTCCGAGAACGTAAAGCCGCGGCCCTCGCCTGCCGGCGTCCACTTGTCCATCGTCGCCCCGTGCGGGACGTAGATGCAGCCCAATCTGGTTTTCGGACTGGCCGCGCTGTTCTTCAAGAGCGTTTGCGCTCCGACCATGGACTCCAGGAACGGCAGCGCCAGCGTGACACCCGTGCCGCGCAAAAAGGTCCGCCGAGAGAGATGCTTTTTCGTGATGAACGTCATTGGCTTTCCTCTGCCTTCCTGATCCTCATCTGGAACGGATCGCTCTTCACGATCGCCAGAACGAGCGCGGAAAATCGATAGTCACTGCGCGCGGCCTCGCGCGTCACCGCTCGAACGGCCGGCATGTCGTAGTGATGCGCCGTCCGTCCGACGGCGTACATCAGGAGCTTTTCGGTCATGGTCTGGACGAAGGCATCCGGATAATTGAGGAGCGCTTTCCGGAGGCTCTCCGCTCCGTCGACGGGGGTGCCGTCTACGAGCTGGCCCGATGCATCAATTCTGACGCCCGCATCGGACGTGCGCCACCGACCCACGCCGTCGAAGTTTTCCAGCGCCAGGCCGATGGGATCCATGATCTGGTGACAGCCTCTGCATGGTTGAACCGCGCGGTGCTGAATCATCCGGTCACGGACGGTTGCGGCTTCCTCGACCACACCCTGGCCGGATTTTTTCTCCGGAAACGGGGGCACGTTCGGCGGCGGCGACGGCGGCGGGGTCCCGAGCAGATTCTCGAGGATCCACGCGCCCCGCGTCACCGGCGACGTCCGGTTTGGCGCAGACGTCACCGTGAGAATGCTGCCCTGTCCCAGCAGCCCTCGGCGCGCTTCACTGGGGACGGGGACGCGCCGGAAGTCGCTGCCATACACGTTCGGGATGCCGTAGTGCCTCGCGAGACGCTCGTTCACGAACGTGTAGTCCGCATTCATCAGGTCGAACACGCTTCGATCTTCGCGGACGACGCTGTCGAAGAGCAGCTCTGTTTCGCGCTGGAAGGCCTGCCGCAGATTGTCGTCGAAATCGGGGAACACGAGGAGATCCGGATTCCTGTTTCGCAGTTCGCGCAGGAACAGCCACTGTCCCGCGAAATTGCCGATCAGCGCCTGCGCGCGCGGATCTTTCAGCATCCGCCGGACCTGCTGCTCGAGCACCGTGGGATCCTTGAGCTTGCCCTGTTCGGCGGCCTTCAGCAGGTCTTCGTCCGGGATGCTGCTCCACAGGAAAAAAGACAACCGGGAGGCCAGCTCGATGTTGGTAATGCGGTACGGGGCTCCGGCGGAGATGTTCGCCGGATCCCGCTCGAACCGGAACACGAAGTTCGGGTCGGCCAGGATCCGGCGCAGCGCCATTTCGATGCCCTTGTCGAAGTCGCCGCTGTCTCGACCCGCGCGGTAGAAGGTCAAGAGCGGCGCGACGTCCGCGTCCGTCACCGGGCGGCGATAGGCTCGACGCGCGAGCGTCGAGATAATCGTCCTGGCGCACGCGGTTTCCTGAGCTGGGCTTGCCGCGCCGGCGCCTTGTGCGGAGGCGGGGCGGCAGACGAAGATCCTCGCGCGGCTGGGCGTATTTCCAGGGCCGGAGACGTTGTACGGCCCGAGGATTTCCACGCCGGAGAGATGCGGCACCGTCGTATAGCCGAATTGCACGCCCGTCTGGAGATCCGCGGTCGTCGCGTCGAACCGCTGCACCAGGTCGTCGACTGCCGCGGCCGTCTTCTTGATGAACGTGACGATGATGGTTTGGGGTCCGGCTTTGAGTGGCAGCCGAACTTCCAGAGGAGCCGCTGGCCCGCCGCCTGCCTGTCCTCCGCGTATGTAGTAATAAGGTACCGAACGCAGGTCGCGCAGCCAGACCCGCTCGCCGTTCACGCTCATCTCCAGTTGTTCGTCCTTGGCGGCCCCGCCGTACTGCGGACCGAAATTGACCTTCAGCAGCGAGAACTTGAAGAGGTATTCGCCGTCGACCGGAAAATTGTGTCGAATGAGCATGCCGCCGCGGGTTCCCACCGGCAACTCTTCAATGTGACGATCCTGCGAGAGATCGCCGCGCACTTTGTACGTCGTCGACAGCGGCCCGATGTCCGTGTCGCCAACTGCCAGACGGCTGATCTTCCCGGCCGCGCCGATGTAGCGTTCGATCAGCGCGGGAGAGGTTCCCAGCACGTCGGCGATGTTGTCGAACCCTTCGGCGGAGTCATCCGGCGGCAGCATCGTGGTCGTATCGACGTCAACCGCCAGCAGGTCGCGCACCACATTGGCGTATTCGTGACGATTCAGGCGGTGCAGGGGCGTCGCTCCAGGGTTCGGCTTCTCCGCCGCGGTGTGATCGATCGACCCTTCGATCGTGTGTCGGAAGGTCTCGAGCGTGCCGCGATCGGGGCGCGGCGCGCCGGTCGGAGGCATCAGACCGGCCCGAAGCTTCCGGATGACTTTTTCCCACACTTCAGCATCCGTGGCGGGGCGATCGACGTCCATCTTCGCCAGTGTGAGACCGCCGGTCTTCGCGGTGTCGTTGTGGCAGGTGAGGCAATACCGGTTGAGCAGCGCGCGTGGGGACGCGTCTGAAGACACGACGGCGGTTGCCGGTTGTCCTTGCTGGCCACTCATGGGACGAGCGGGAGTAAACACGACGAGCAGGACGAACGTTGGCCACGAAAGCACGAAGCCGCGAAGCAACAACCTGTTCATCGTGTTCCCATCAGCTCCTGCAGCAGTGCGATCGTTGTCGGCTTGCGCACCGGCGGCTGTACCGCGAGGAACACGCCCTCGGCGAAGGTCATCGGCGTCCGTCCCTGCTTGTCCTTGACGTCGAGCTTCGCGCCGTGTTCAGCGAGCAGCTTGATCATGGCGTCGAATCCCCGATTCGCGGCGCCGTGCATGGCGGCAAACCCCTGCGAGTTGACCCCGTTCACATCGTTGCCCCGTTCGAGACAGAGCTTGGCGGCCTCCAGAAACTCGTTATCGGATCGACTGAAGGTTTGCGCGACCACCCAGTTGACTCCAGCCACAGCCATGAGAGGCGTCGCGCCGTCGCTGGCCCCGAGATTCGGATCGGCGCCGTGCTCTAGCAACAGGCGCATCAGCGTCACGTCGCCGGACAAAGCCGCCCGGAGAAACGGCGTCTGGCCGTCGAAGTTTGCCCAGTTCGCGCTGACCTGATAGAAGCCGCGGAACGGCGTCGTGTTGACCCGCGCGTTCGGATTGGCGCCGCGATCCAGCAGCGCCTTGATCAACTCCATCGGATCTCGGGTGTCCGGCACCGGCGGCGCGCTGTCGCGCACGTAATCGGGATCCCGCATCTCGACGGCGGCGAAGAGAGGACTGCGCTTGTAAAAGATATCGGCCGCGTTGACGTCGGCGCCCTTTTCAAGCAGAAAGAGCGAGAGCGCGATGTGATTGTTCGTGATCGCGACGACAAGTGGACGTGTGCCATTGGCCGAGGGCCGCTCGATGTCCGCCTGGCGGTCTACCAGAAGGCGCGCCATGTCCAGATTGCCTTCTCGTGCCGCGAACAGCAGCGGCGTCATCGCTCCGGACGGGCTGGGCACCGCGCGCGATCGATAAATCCCGGGACCGTGCGCACCGATGTCGCCTGAGGTTGCCTGCGGAACACCCGTGGTGCCGTCGGGCACATTAACGTTGGTCTGCGCGTTGATGTCGGCGCCACGGGCGAGCAGCAACTGGACGACCGCGGGATGGTTTTCAAGGACGGCCCACATCAGCGCCGTCTGTCCGCGCACGGCCTCCTTCGCGTTCACGGCGGCGCCGCGATCGAGCAGAAGCTTCACCGCGTCCACCTTGCCGGTCCTGACGGCGGTCATCAGCGCCGTTTCTCCGCCGGGATTCGCCGCGTTCGGATCCACTCCGGCGCCGAGCAGGAGATCGATCATCCCGGCATTGCCGTTGACGCAGCTGAGGTACAGCGGCGTCACGCCGTAGCGGGTTGAAGCGTCGACTTTCGCACCGGCGCGAACGAGCGACCGGGCGGTTTCCACGTCGTCTCGACGCGCCGCCCAATGCAGCGCCGTCGTCCCATCGGGTTGGGCCGCGTTCACGTCGATGTGTTGTTGAAGCAGAACGCGAACGGCCTCTCGATCCGCGCGCATGACCGCATCCGCCAGCCGCACGTCGCTATTGGCGGCGGCGCCCAGGCCGACAGCCCAGAACAGCAGACCAACGCCCAATCCAGCGGCAAGACTCTTCACGTGCATAGGCAGATCCCTGGCGCAGTTTACTTGAAACAACTGATGTTAATTATCTACCCTTCCCTGGGCGCGCGACGAGGACTTCTGTTCGACGCCGCTGGGGTACGCGGCAAAATAATGACCTCGCCACGAGGCCGAAACCGAGTCATAATCGGCACGTCTTCGGACTGCTGTATAACGGTGTGTTTATGGTTAAAGCCAATCAAGTCCTCGTTCTCCTCGCCGTGGGGATGCTGGTCAGTGTGCCAGCGTTTGCCCAACCCGCTCGCCCGCAGATTCCTCCCGATATTTCCGGCGAATGGCGCCTGGAGAACAACGAGGCGGATACCACGGCGCAACCTCCACTGGGCGACTATCTGGGGATTCCGTTCAATGACGCCGGACGTCAGAGATCGGACACCACGGCGGAATCGATCTGGGGAACGCCGGAGTATCAGTGCAGACCGCATTCGGCGCCACACCAGTGGCGCGGCCTCGGAGGCGCGCGCATTCTGAAGGAACAGGACCCGCTCACGCGGGAAGCCCGGGTCTATCACATTCAGTTCATGCGGTCGTTGGACCGGCCGATCTTCATGGACGGGCGCTCGCACCCGCCGCCATGGGCGCCCCATAGCTGGACCGGCTTCTCGACCGGCGAGTGGGTGGGGAACACACTGAAGGTCACGACCACCCATCTCAAGGATGGGTACCTCAAGCGCGGCGGCCCGCAAACCAGCGACATGTACACGCTGACCGAGTTCATCACCCGGCACAGCGACATCCTGACCATCGTCACTGTGGTGGACGACCCCCTTTACCTGGACGAGCCGTACGTGGAATCGACGACGTACGCGTTCGATCCGACTGCCTCTGTCAACATGGAAACCTGTAACGCCTCGTCGTTCGCCGAGAACGGAGGGTCAGACCGGCATCATGTGCCGCACTTCCTCCCCGGCCAGAACACAGCGCTTGGCGAGTGGCTCAAGAGAGAGGATTGGATACCTGCAGCGGCAGCCAGGGGTGGAGTGAAGACAACCTACCCGGAGTACCGATCGACATTCGACGGGTCGGTTAACGTCGGCACCCTGTCAGTCCCTTCGTCCCGCTCGGCCAATGCGGTGGCGAAACGCATCGCGGACCAGAGCCCCAAAGACGGCGAGGTCCACATCATGCCTGTGCAAGGCAACGTCTACCTGCTGATCGCCGACGGCACCAACATCACCGTGTCGGTGGGTACGGAGGGCCTCCTGCTCGTAAACACCGGTTCGGCGCAGATGTCCGACAAGGTTCTGGCGGCGGTCAACCAACTGGCCAACGCGACCGTGACGCCGCCCACGCCCAACACCTGTTTCGGCGCGAATTGTCCCGGGGTCTGGGGCTGGTCCAGCCCGTACATGAATGCGGTCATCAGCTCCACGGCTCCTCCGAAGCCGGTTCGCTACATCATCAATACCAGCGCGGCGGCGGATCATATCGGTGGCAACGAGAAGATCGCGACGAAGGGCTTCTTCCCGCGCGGCGGCGGATTTGGCGCGGCCGTCGAAAATATAGGACGGGCGGCGTCCGTGATCGCGCATGAAAACGTGCTGAACCGGATGAGCGTACCGGCCGGTAAAACCCCGGCCGCGCCGGCTGTTGCGCAGCCGACGGACACGTATTTCGACGATCTCCACAAACTCCCCGCGTTTTTCAACGGTGAAGCGGTGATCCTGTATCACGCGCCGGCGGCAAACACGGACGGCGACAGCCTGGTGTTTTTCCGTCACTCCGAGGTCATCAGCGCCGGGAATGTGTTTTCGACGGTCAGCTATCCAGTCATCGACGTGGAGAAGGGCGGCAGCATTCAGGGGGTGATCGACGGCCTCAATCACATCCTGGATCTGGCCGTGGCAGAATACCGGTCGCAGGGCGGCACGTGGATCATTCCCAGTCGCGGACGGGTGTCGGACACGGCCGACGTCGCCTCGTACCGGAACATGGTGACGATGATGCGCGATCGTGTGAAAGACATGATAAAAAAGGGGATGACGCTCGAACAAACCAAGGCGGCCAGGCCGACGATGGACTTTGACGGGCGCTACGGGTCGACAACCGGTTCGTGGACAACAGATATGTTCGTCGAGGCAGTCTATCGAAGCCTCAAGGAGAAGAAATAATGATGCGCAGAATGCTTTTTTTCGTCATGGCCGCGGTGCTCCTGGCCGGCAGTGCAGCGTACGCTCACCACTCGTATGCCGCGACCTACGAGACCAACAAAGAGATCAAGCTTGAAGGAAAGCTGGTGCAGTTCGTGTACCGCAACCCGCATTCCTTCGTCACCCTCGAGGCTCCCGACGAGAGCGGCATGCCACAACGGTGGGCCATCGAGTGGAGCGGCAGCGGCCAACTGGCCAACGCGGGTGTCACTCGGGAGACGCTCAAAGTCGGCGACGCGGTGGTCATCGTCGGGCGTCCCTCGCGCGTGCCTGGCGAGTACAGGGCGCTGATGGTCAACCTGAAGCGGCCCGTCGATGGATTCACTTGGGGCGGCCGTGCAGGTCAAGTGGTCGAGTAGCGAGAAGGGACCGACGAGAACATGAGATTACTTGCCGCCGTGGCGGCGGTGTTCCTGCTCGCGTTACCGCTCACGATCCACGGCCAGCGGGGAGGGCGCGGCGCGGCGCCGCCCGTGGCGGGGCGTGAGGCGGCCGCTATCGATCTCGCCGGCTACTGGGTGTCCGTGGTCAGCGAAGACTGGAAGTACCGGATGGTCACGCCCAAGAAAGGCGTGTACGACGCGCTGACGCTGAATGCCGAAGGCCGTCGCCTTGGGGATACCTGGGACCCGGCTCGGGACGAAGCCGCCGGCGAGCAGTGCCGGGCGTACGGCGCCGCCAACATCATGCGGCTGCCCGGCCGCCTGCACATCACCTGGCAGGACGCGAACACGCTCCGTATTGACACCGACTCCGGAACCCAGACCCGCCTGTTCCATTTCGGCGCGGCGCCGGCGCCAGGAGAACCGAGCTGGCAGGGGGATTCCCTCGCCCAGTGGGAATATGCACCAGGAGCACGAGGCGCACGACTCGGTGATTTGAAAGTGGTGACGACCAACCTTCGGCCGGGCTACGTGCGCAAGAACGGCGCCCCGTACAGTCGTCAGGCCACCGTGACCGAGTACTACGACGTCAACACGATGCCCAACAACGATCAGTTCTTCACCGTGACGACGAGGGTCGAGGACCCGCTGTATTTCACCCGACCCTACCTGACGACCACGGATTTCAAGAAGCTTCCAGGCGCCGCCGGATTTAATCCCACGCCGTGCTCCGCGCGGTGAAGTTCGAAGCGCAAAGTTCAAAGTTCAAAGTAGGCGGGTGATGACACGCGCCGCGATTCTCGCGCTGGGACCGGAACGTGCGAATCAGAAGGCTGTAGCTAGCCGCCGCGTTCAAACACGACGGTCTGGGCCAGCAGATTCGGCGTGGCCGTCCTGCTGGCGAGTATCCAGGAATCTGAGTAATTGGTGATCTCTCGGTCCGTCCACCATTCCTGGTGGAGGCGCGCCTGGCCCGGAAGCGTAAACCCGAGCAGGTCTTCGATCTCCGCGAACGTCAACACAACGGTGTTCGCGTATCTGTTCTCCAGGTACTTGTAGAGCAGCAGATACTTCCCCGACATGACGCGCCCTTGCGCCTTCGCCGGTTCCGCGTGTGCCTCGCGCCGAGGGTACGCTGTCGATCCGCGCCTCTTCAGCCAATAATTCAGCATGTGATCAGGGTCGGGCGTGCCTTGAAGGTCTGTTGACAGAATGCAGCAACTCCGCGACGGTGAGTGGTGGAGCGCCGCGCCACACGAGCAGCATGACCGCCGGCGGCACCAGGCAGGTCACCAGCAACAATTCACCATTGCTGATGGTGATGGCCGCGCCCGCGACCACGCCGCACGCGCCGAGCACGATCACCGCCGCGCACCATGCGGCGACCAACCGCGCGCGGGACATATCCTTCAACATCGCTTGTCTCCTCTTTCGGTTCTGGTGTTCACCGTTCCATCCATTCGACGAACACCTGTGGAATCTCGTCGCGAACGACCATGACGCGCAGCACGCGGTCCTCCCGTAGAAGGTCGACGCCTCCTGCCCGAGCCGCTTCAACGGAGGCGTAACGAGCCCAGGACTGGGGCATCCCTGACGCCGAGCCGCGTCGCATCGTGGCAACAAGCCTGAACATCTATCTCAACCATATCGACTCCCTGCGGATACGAAGTGTTCAAAACAGCACAGGCCTGTCTCGACCCGGCTTCTAGCATGGTTGGAAGCACATGATGATCCCCGGTGCATGGGAACCCCGTCGTCGATCGGCCGCCGCTGTGGACGCTATCGAGCCTCTTCACTCGGCTCCCAGGTCGCCAGCGGACAGTCGAGGCGGCAACCGGTCGGGGCCGGATGTTAAACGCTCCGAGTTGCCTGGCTGGTTGAAAGTGTCGATCTTCGCGGCGACGCTGCTCGCGGCGATGTTGCTCGCGATGACGGCGTTTTTTACGTCCACACCGTAATTCACCAGCCCTCTCCATCAATTCCCCCGTCTTGTGATTTTGGCCTTGGTGTCTATTGTGTGCTTTGTGTTTGAATAGGCACCGATGGAGGGTCACGTGCGCGCAGCCAGGATATTGATGGTGGTTCTGCTCGGCCTGCCGGTGTCGGCGGCTCAGACGGGCACGACAAGAGGTGCCGTCCTGTTTGAAGGCGCCCGGCTCATCACGGGCGCTCGCGGAGCACCAATCGAGAGCTCCGCATTCCTCGTGGAGAACGGCCGATTCACGAAGGTGGGCAGGAAGGGCGACGTGCGGCTGCCGGCCGGCGCGACGCGCGTCGATCTGACCGGGAAGACCGTCATGCCGGCGCTGATCGACATTCACAACCACCTTGGGTGGACGAACCACAAGACCAATCAGGCCACCAGGACGAGCTTCACACGAGCGCTCGTCATCGATCATCTGCAACGCTACGCGTACTACGGCGTCGCGGCGACGCTCAGCATGGGCCTCGATCGATGGGACGCGTACCCCGATCTTCCCTATCAGCTGCGCAACGAAATCATTCCGAATGCGGCGCGTTTCCTGACGGTGGGCCGCGGGATCGCGGCCACGCCGATGGCGGGACCCACGGCGGACTATCGTCTGGGCGTGCCGTACGGGGCGCAGACCGAGGCCGAAGGCCGAGCCCTGGTCCACACGCTGAAAGACAAGAACGTGGAGATGGTAAAGGTCTGGGTTGACGATCGACAGAAGACCGTGCCGAAGCTGCAGGTGAACGTGTACGAGGCCATCATCAACGAAGCCCACACAAACGGGATGCGCGTCGTCGCCCACATCTTCGATCTGGAAGACGGCAAGCAGCTGCTGAAATCCGGAGTCGATGGTTTCGCGCACGGCGTTCGCGACCGGGATGTCGACGAAGAGTATCTGAAGATCGTGAAGCAACATCCGAAGACATGGGTGGGACCGAACCTGCCGGCCCGAACGATGTCAGCCCAGGAAACGGCCGCAGAGATCGACTGGCTGACCGATGCCCTCCCACCGAGTCAGATCAAGCGGATGCGCGACGAGCTTGCCCGCCGGCAGTCCGCTGCCGCCACAGGTCGCGGCGGCGCGGGCTCGAACGATCTGTTTGGAATCCAGTGCCGAAATCTGAAGAAAGTGCACGATGCGGGCATGATCATCGGTGTCGGGACCGACGCCAACGGCGATGTTGGCTCGGGAGTCCATACCGAGCTGGCCGACATGGTGTTCTGCGGGCTGACGCCGGCTGAAGCGATCGTCGCGGGAACTCGCACCTCGGCTCAAATCCTCAAGCTCGATCAGCTCGGAACGGTCGCGGCTGGCAAGAGCGCCGACTTCATCGTGCTCGACGCCAATCCGCTGGACAACATCCTCAACACCCGTAAGATCAACAAGGTCTACCAAAGAGGGACGGCAGTCGATCGGACGGCGTTGAGCAAGACGTTCACCACCGAGGCGAACTGAATCTGAACATGAAAATACTACTCAACACAGTTGGCGCGATCGCGCTCGTCGCCGCGTCCTCGACTACGCTGTCGGCGCAGTGGCCGACGTACCCGACATCCGGCGTTCCACGAACGCCCGACGGCAAGCCGAATCTGACCGCTCCCACACCAAGGACGCCGGATGGCAAGCCGGATCTGTCCGGCATCTGGGAGAACACCTGGATGATCCAGTTCCGCAGGCAGACACCTGCTGCCTCGCCTACGACCGGCGGGCCGCCCGTCGCGACGTTCTCCAACGTCGGCGCGGGGTTCCCGGATGGTCTGCCGCTACGACCCTGGGCCGCGGACCTCTTGAAAAAGCGCAAGGAGGAGAACAGCAAGGACAATCCCGATGCGCACTGCCTGCCGATGGGCCTCATGCAATTTCACCTGCATCCTCAACCCAGGAAGATCATCCAGACGCCGGGGCTCATCGTCATTTTGTACGAGGGCAACGCCGGCACCCGGCAGATCTACATGGACGGTCGGCCCTTGCCCAACAACGACCCGCAGCCCTGGTGGTATGGCTACTCCGTCGGAAAGTGGGACGGGGACACGCTGGTGGTCGAGACGACGAATTTCAGGGACGATGGGTGGCTCGACATCTGGGGCAGCCCGTTGACGGAAACCGGGAAGATGACTGAACGGTTCCGGCGCGTGAACTATGGAATCCTGGAGATCGACGTCACAATCGACGATCCGAAGGCGTACACGAAACCGTTTACCGTCAGGGTGGACCAGCGGATCATGGCCGACTCGGAGATGATCGAATTCATCTGCAACGAGAACAACAGAGACCCTCAGCACATGGTCGGCAAGTAAAACGAAAGAGCGCCCCG
>JBGPKK010000127.1:0-13127 GCA_041485905.1 Vicinamibacteria bacterium | reverse complement strand
TCAGCCGTCGCAGGCCGAGCGGCGTGAACCGCTGCTGGCATCGCTGAACGTCAGAATCCGCGACGTGCAGCAAGGTCCGGACGGGTACATCTACGTCGCGACCGAACAAGCCATCCGCGGCGACGCCGCCGACGGTACCGTCTTACGAATCGAGCCTGTCAACTGAGGAGAATACATCATGATAGTCAGCGCGTTTCTGCTCCTCGCCGCCGCGGCCGCTGCAACCCCGTGCGAGAGTCTGGCGACCCTGAAGCTCACCGACGCCACGATCACGAGCGCCGTTGTCGTTCCCGAAGGTCCGCCTCCAGCGCGCGGAGCAGGCGGCCCCGCGCGGGGCGGAGTCCGCGCAGGCGGCGCCGCGCGAGGGCAGGCAGCGGCGCCACAAACCGCGCCACAACCGGGGGCGCGAGGCGGTGCACCACCGGCGAACATCCCGGCCCATTGCCGCGTTCAGATGATTCTCAAGCCGACGTCCGACTCCTTGATCAACATGGAGCTCTGGCTTCCAGCGCAGGGTTGGAACGGAAAGTTCATGGGCGTTGGGAATGGCGGCTTTGCCGGATCCATCCAGGGCTTGACGAATGAAATGCCCCAGGCGCTGCGGCTCGGATACGCGACCGCGGGCACCGACACCGGCCACCAGGAGTCAGGCGGCGACTGGGCCATCGGCCATCCGGAAAAGATGATCGACTTCGGCTACCGTGCCACGCATCAGATGACACTGAAGGCCAAGGAGATCGTCAAGGCACTCTACGACCAGAGTGCGAAGTACTCGTATTTTAAAGGGTGCTCCACGGGGGGCCGTATGGCGCTGATGGAAGCCCAGAGATATCCCGACGACTATGACGGGATCATCGCCGGTTCTCTCGCGAACCGTCACATTCACATGTGGACCGCCGGCGTGGCCCGAAGCATCGGGCTTTCACGTCAGCCGGAAGGCAACCTCACCGCAGAGAAAGCAGCGCTCGTGAATCAGGTGGTCGCGACGACGTGCGACACACTCAAGGAGGGATTCCTCAACAATCCGCGACAGTGCCACGTGGACTTCTCGAAGCTGCTCTGTCCTGCAGCGAAAGACGACGCGACATGCCTGACCGCGGCGCAGATGAAAACCGTCGACACCTTCTACGGCGGCGTGAAGAACTCAAAAGGCGAGTTGATCTTTTCGGGACAGGCGCTCGGCAATCCAATCGGCGCCCTTCGCGGGACGAATCAGTCGCCGGGGGGCACGTTCGACATCGTCCGCATCGCGTTCAACAATCCGAACCTTGACTGGCACAGCTTCGATCTCGACAAAGATATGCCGCTCATCGACAAGGCGGTCGGCTACGTCGACGCCGTGAATCCGGATCTCAGCAGGTTCAAGAAGAGCGGCGGAAAGCTGCTGCTGACGCATGGATGGGCCGACACGGGCATCACTCCCGAAACAACGATTTGGTACTACGACTCCGTGCTCGACAAGATGGGGAAGGACCAAGGCAACTGGATGCGGCTGTTCATGGCGCCTGGCATGGGCCATTGCGGCGGCGGTCCGGGAGTCAATGCGTTCGATTCCATCGGCACGATGGAGAAATGGGTCGAGAAGGGGATCGCTCCCGATCACATGATGGGGACGGGAGCGCAAGGTTTCACCCGTCCACTGTGCCCCTATCCGCAATACGCGGAATACACGGGAAGCGGCGACTTGAAAGATGCGGCGAACTGGGCCTGCACAGCGCCTGCTGCGAAAACCAAAGGGAAGTAGGTCTCTCCAAAAAGGACCACGGGCCATTCACCGGCCAGGTCCAACCTGACATCGGACGCGAGGCGTTGACGCCGGAGATCACGACACCGGCTGAACCGGTCGTGTGACTTTTTGCCTCCTGACTTCCGAGAGGGCTGGTAAGATACCGCCGCATCCAAACTTTCAGCAAGGTCTACGAGCCGGGAACCGAGGGAGGCCGACCATGTCTACGAATCCACCGTCTAGGCGCGACTTCCTCGTGAAGACTGGCGTGGCGGGACTCGCCAGCACCACCATCGCCGGACTCACTGGCGCGAGCATCGCCTCAGGGCAGGTTCCTGCCGGTTTACGCTCGGCCACCCCGAGGGACGTCCAGAACTTGATCGGCGACGGCCGGCGGCGCCGCATCCTGCTGCGGGGGGGCGTCGTGCTCAGCCTCGACCCACGCATCGGCGACTTCGAGAAGGCCGATGTCCTGATCGACGGAAAGACGATCGCGCAGATCGCGCCCACCATCGCCGCCGCCGATGCCGAAGTGGTCGACTGCTCGGGCACGATCGTCATGCCCGGTTTCATCACGACGCACAATCACCAGTACGAGAGCCTTCAACGCGCCATCATCGCGGACGGACTGCTTGCAGGCGCGTGGCCGATGGAGACGTATGGGTCGGTGGTGCAGAACATCTGGACGGCCGGCCGGATCGCGGAGCCTGGGGCCCGAGGGACCCCGGGTAACGTCATCTGGGACTTGGGACGAGTCCCGTACGATCCGGAAGACCTGTACATCGCAGAGCTCATCGCGAATCTGAGCCAGATCAGCGAGGGCGTCACCTGCGGAACCGACACCTCGCAGGCCAACCACACCCCGGCGCACACCGACGCGATGATCAAGGGGTTGATGGACTCGGGCCGCAGGATGCTCTTCGACTACAGCGCCGGCACCAATCGGAGCGCCGAAGGCTTCCCGTTCGAATTCCCTGGGGCGACCAACGACACGACGAAAGGGATCGGCCGGATCGCGAAGACGTACTTCAGTTCCAAAGATCAGTTGGTCACGCTGGGCTTCGGCGGCAGCGGCGGGCCGGCATTTCAAGGCGCCGACTACACCGGGTGGCAGCTCGGCCGCTCGTTTGGGGCGTTTATCAACAATCACAGCGTCGGGAACCCGATGGGGATCGTCAATTCGGCCGCCGATGCGCGGAACGGCAATGACTGGTCCGATGTCACCTTCGTGCACGCCACGCGCTGGCAAGACAACTCGGTGGCGCAGATCGGGCCCGGCTCGGCGGGGTACCCGAACGGCAGCTCGTCAAAGGCGTGGGAGATTGTCCGCGACCGGGGCGCACATGTCTCGATTGCCGTCCTCATCGAGGCACAGATGCGGCACGGGATGCCGCCACTCCAGGAAGCGCTCAATCACGGCGTCCTGCCGAGCCTCAGCCCCGACGTCGACACGAACATGACCACCGACCCGTTCTCGCTGATGCGAGGCGCCTTCTGCCTGCAGCGCGCGTTGGCCAACGACCTCGCCTTCACGGAAAGCAATCCCGGCGGTCTGCCGATCCCGCAGTTGGTCACGTCTCGTCAGTGCATCGAGATGACTACCATCGCGGGTGCCGCGGGGAGTGGCCTGCTCAGCAAGGTTGGCACGCTCACCCCGGGTAAGGAGGCCGACATCGTCGTGCTCGACGCGCGGAACATCAACACCTGGCCGATGAACAACGTGCCCGGCACGATTGTGACGATGATGAACCCCCGACATGTCCGCGACGTCCTGATTGCGGGGAAGGTGGTGTATTGGAAGGGCAAGCTTGTCGGGTGGAACGTCGACGCGCTTCTCCGCCGGGCTGAGCAGTCGCGCGATCGGATCCTCGCGCGGATCAACGGCCCGGCGAAAGTCGGAGCCATTCCGCGGGGCAACAACAGTCTCAGCAATCCATATCGACCGAATTTCCTCGGCGACTGCTGCCACAAGGGGGAGAACACAAGGGCGCCGGAGTATGTGCTGAGGCCGTGACGTGCCTGCGGTGCGGCGCGCGCTCCCTACTTCTTGACGTATCTTTTCAAAGTCTGTTTGGCGGTCAGCGCTCCATACAAGTTGCCGCTGCTATCAGCCGCGACTCCTTCGCCCGTGCCGTCCGGGTCGGGATCTGGAACCAAAGCCGTGACCTTCCCATCCTTGGCGTTCCCGATCCTGATGCCTCTCCCGTAGCCGGGGTTCGTCCGCTCGTCCGACTGGGTGTCGGCAGCGTACAGAGTGTCGTTCTTGTCGATGTAGACTCCGCTCGGCCGGCCGAACTGTTTCCACTCTGCGAGAAACTTTCCATCCTGGTCGAAGATCTGGATCCGACTGTTTCCCCGATCGGCGACGAAGAGCCGGCCGCTCGAGTCCATGGCGAGCGAGTGTGGCGTGTCGAACTCGCCGGGGCCCGAGCCCTTCTTTCCCCATGCTGTGATGAACTTGCCGTCTTTCGAGAACTTCACGATACGGGCGTTTGAGTTCCCGCCATGGCCGTCCCCGACGAAAATATCGCCGTTCGGTGCGACAAGGACATCCGACGGCTGGTTGAACGTGTCCGGACCGTCTCCAGCGACTCCCGCTTTGCCGAGCGTCATCAACACCCGTCCATCGGGGCTGAACTTGAAGACCTGTTGCCCCTTGGCATCTTTCCCCTGCCCGTCGGTCACCCAGACGTTTCCTTGCCTGTCGACATGGATCCCATGCGGATTGACGAACATCGCGGCACCAAAACTCTTCACAAGCTTGCCGGATGACTCAAACTTCAGGATGGGCGCGAGATGAGAATCGGCGCACGGAGTTCCACCACTCGGCGCACCGCACCTCTCGAACACCCAGATGCTGCGGCCGTCGCGATCGATGTCGATGGCAGCGGTCGATCCGATGGTCCGTCCTTCTGGAAGCGTGAAATAGTTCTCGACGACCCGATACGGATTGGGCAGGGAATCCTCAGGTCGGGCACTCGCCTGCGTGTAGGCGCTCTCTCCCGATAGTGCGATCACCACGCCGACGGCAGTCAGCGTCAGTCCCCTGCGACACGTATACGTCATGACAACTCCAGGGATCGGCAGAGGCTACGGGTTAATCCGGAGCAGCCTCATCAGGTTCCCTCCGAGGATCTGTTCCTTTTGGGCGTTGTTCAGGAACGGTGCGTTGAGAACGAAGTCGACACCAACCGGCCAATCAAAGGGATAGTCGGTTCCATAGAAGATGTGGTCGACGCCGACCTCCGCCACCAGGTGGCGCAACCCCTCCTCATGAAAGACCATCGTGTCGACGTACAGCTCGCCCTTGAAGTACTCACTCGGCTTCTTCTTGAGCGCCTTGCAGTCGGCGCCGCTCCCGCGCCCGCACAGCGCGTCAGACCGCCCGCTATAGGAAGGCAGGTAGCCGCCCGCGTGCGCGCCGCAGATCTTGAGCCCCGGGAAACGATCCAGCGTGCCTTCGAAAATCAGATGCGAGAGAAACACCGTGGTCTCCAGCGGATTGCCGATGGTGTTGCCCAAACCGCCCTTGCCCTGCAATCGCGGGTTCTCGGTCGTCCCTTGTGCGGGCTGTGGGTGCATGAACAGCATGACGCCGAGTTCTTCCGCCTTGGCCCAGAACGGATCGAACTTGCGATCTGACAGCTCCTGACCTTCCACGCTGCCTCCGATGGCGGCGCCTCGGAGTCCCAGCTTTTTCACCGCCTGGTCCAGCTGTTCGGCCGCCAAGTCAGGGTGCTGCAGCGACAGTGTGGCCATTCCCACGAAGCGATCGGGGTGCGCCGCAACGGCCGCCGCAATCTTCTCATTCTGCAACTGAATCAGATCGCGCGCGAGCGCGCGGTCCGCCGAGTACCCCCAGGCGTTGACATTGATCGCCTGATAGTCGATGCCCTCTTTGTCCATGTACTGCAGGCGTGCCGCCGTGCCCGGGCCGAGGGCAATCGCGCCCGTGAGATTGTTTCTGGCCGTCGCGGCCAGAGGCGTGTCCTTCACCATGTCCCAGACTTCCGGCACAAACGTGTGTGCGTGGACGTCGATGACCGTCACGGCGCGGCCGCCTAACAAGACTCGACGCCGGGCCGGGGGAGCGGCTTGAAACGCTTCGAGGGCGGCACGCGCCGGTTCGCGGCCTCCGATGACGATTCCCGCCGTGGCGCCCGCCACATTCTTCAGGAACTCTCTGCGATTCGACATCGTCTTCTCCTTGACTCTTCTCACCCGCGCCCTCCATCTCCAGTATGCCCGACGAGAACCGCCAGGAGGAACTGCTCGTCCGATCCGTCCAGTCCGAGGTCATGGTTCAAGAGGTCATCGAATACGCCTCCGAATGGCCGGGCGCTGAGGCCCAGTGCGGTCGCTGCGAGGATCAGGTTCTGGGAGATGTGACCCGCCTCGGCGACCAGCATCCGATAGCCCCCTTCCCCGTATTTCCGTTCGTGGCGAGGGAAGCAGCCGGCCAGACAGACGAGCGCCGCGGCGCCCGCCACCATCCCTCGCTCCACGGGCAGTGCCGCGCCGACCAGAAGACTCGGATCGAGAGCTGGTCTCGCCACTTCGAGCACGTTCTCAGACGCGCGGTAATGATAGACCGCTGGCTCCAGGCCCTCAACGCGCAAAACGACCGGATAGATCTCCACCGCGTACAGGGCGCCGCTCGACGGATACGCCCGGAGCTTCACTTCACGTCCCGCCCACGGCAACACCCCTGTCACGCCGCACGCGGTGTTAAGGAGCGCGTCGAAATCGCGGCGGGCCAGAGGGAGGCCGCGATAGTCCCGATGGGATCGACGCGAGCGGGTCAACGCGTGGAACGTGCGAAGGCGATTGGGGACCGCCTCGCTGACGGCGATCCGGGGCGCGTCAGGATACGCGCGGTAGCTCCCGTCCGTCGCCAGTCGCAGGACCGCGTCACCCTCCAGGCCGCCTGCCGGCAAGACGCCTTTCTTGGTAGCCAGATGGAGAAACCGGCCGACAGGCCGTCCGGAAACGTCGATGGCGCCGGTGGCGGCCAGCGCGGAGAGCATCTGCTCAGCCACCACACGCTCGCTTGCCGGAAGCCCGGACAGAATCGCCGCGGCCGTGCGTGCCCCGTCCATCTCCGAGATCAGCTGCCAGAGAACACGCGGACTTCCGGAAACCGCGACCTCACGGCGGATCCGCCGCATGACGGTGCAACCGTGCTGTCGTTCGACGATCGGCTCTCCCAGAGGGAGGCCGAAACGGATCGCCCCTTCATCGTCCATCCAGGTGCGCGCACATGGCAGGAGGATGGGATGTACGCCGCCGGAGGGAGAATCCGTCTCCCCGGTCCACCGGACAATCCGGCGCTCGCGGGGACCGTCGACAAGCAGATCCGTTTCGAAGACGCAGTCGGTCGTCAGTTCGTCGTAGAGCGAGACCTCGAACGCCGAGCCTTCGTTTCGCTGCCGCGGTTCTCGAAAGATCCTGCCGAGCCGCTGCGAGGCATGCGCCTGACCCCGAAGGTCCTGCAATTGTTCGGCAATCTTCAGCGCCGCTTCATAAGCCTCGCCGGCATCCGCGTCATGACTGATGACGCGGAGCATGTCTCCCAGATCAGAGAGCAACGCGCCGCGCAGACCTTTCACTCCATCCCTCGGCTCGAGCGTCGCGGTGACGCTGATGGCTTCGCGAGCGCAGGCGACAGCCAGATCTGGCCGCCTGCCCATGTGGAAGCAGCGGCCGAGTTGTCCGAGAATCACGGCCCTGCCGTAGCTCGGCGACTCGCCGATCTGGGCGAGCGTGGCGGACACGATCGGCGCACGCTGCTGCAGCTCGCGATAGTCGCGTGCCCGCATTTCCAGCGCGGCCCTCTGTTCGTCGTCCGCCGCCGTTCGAGCTTCTTTGTCGATGATGTTGGCGAGGATGCCGTAGTGCTGCCAGATTTCTGGCGTCGCGGGGTCGAGATTCTGCGCGAAGGCCAATGCCTTCCGATACCATTCTTCCGCCGCCTCCGGCTTGCCAGCCCCCTCCGCGAGGACGGCCAGCTGGTTCCACGTGTGGGCGGCGGCGGTCAGGTGGCCACGCTTCTCGTTGATGCGCGCCGCCTCCAGGTAGTGCCGTTCGGCTTGATTCGTCTGCTGCAGCTCGTGGTAGACCCTCCCGAGTTGATGCCAGGCAGCCGCCTCCATCTCGGGCTCGTGGAGCTGCTGAAACAGCCGCAGCGCCGCCTGTCCGCGCGTCAACGCCTCTTCCAGTTTTCCTTCTGTTAGCGCGAGCGCGGCAAGCCGTCCCAGGTCTACGCCTTGGCCCCGAAGGTCCTTCAGTTCTTCGGCAATCTTCAAGGCCGCTTCGTATGCGTTCCTTGCGTCGCCGTACTGGCCGCTGGCGCGCAGCGCATCACCGAGATCTGAACGCAGCGTGCCACGCAACCCTTTCACTCCGTCGCTGGGCGCGAGCGTGCCGATGACCCCCAGCGCCTCCCGCACGTGCCGCACCGAAAGGTCGGGCCGACCGCCCATGTGGAAGCATCGACCCAGACGTCCGAGCATCACGGCCCTGCCATAGCCTGGCGCATCCCCGAGCCGGGCGAGAATCGCCTTGAACGCCTCCGTCGCCTGGCTGACTTGACCTTGGTCCAGCAACTGCTGGGCCCGCTGGCCTTCGGCGACATACCACGTCAGTGAACGGTCATGCTCCTTGTCGTCATGGCCCTTCATGGCCTTGCCTCCAGTGCCGGTCGCTCCCTTGGTCACCTGACTCGATCAGCGTCCACGCGCCTTGTTCAACGAAGCTAACGGCTTTCATTGACTCGCGCTCAGGATGGGCTGGCCGCCGATCGCGCCTGCCATTTGCAGCAGCACTCGATTGAGCGGAACGATGCGTGCCACTGGACGCACACCAACAACGTTCCTGCGACGCGGACCACGGTGCCCATGCCTTCCCACGCCGCTGTGCGTCCATTGCCAGACGGTTTGACGACTTCGCCCACGAAAAACATTCTGAGTCCCTTCGGAAACGCGTGCGTCGTAGAGTTTAGCTCGTCCGCCGGTCGGTTCGGAAACCTCGAAGCGAAGCAGACCGGGAGCGCGGAGCGAGACATTCCGCACAAATATCGGGAAGTTGGTAGCACTCTCCACTCTTGAACTGCGGATAAACGACGTGCCGCGCCGTGTAGCCGACCGTAGTAGTCTTAACCGGTATCGCGCTGACCCGCGTGCCCGACAAGTAACATTGAAAAGAGGAGACATGGCAACCACCACAACGCCACAGAGTCGAGAGTCGCACAAGAAGCTGAAGCCGAAGCCGAAGACCGAGAACAAGTCGTGGCAGACGCGGAACACGGCACGCAAGGAGAAGCAGACGGCGCACGCGGCGAAGCTGGCGGCGGAAACCGAGCACTGACACCTCCCGCACCGGGAAGTTCGTAGCACTCTCTGATGGCGTCAGACACGACGCGCTCAGCAAAGCTTCGCCCCCCAGCGGGTGCAGAGCCGTGGCGTCAACTCACACCGTCTTCCGAAACTCGGGAAACACTTCAGCGAGTGCCGTGGCAAGGCAATTGGAGCGTTAACAAACCTACGCGATCGTTCGAAGCGGGCACGCTCCCGCGCGTAGGCGACACTACCTCGTGAGGGCCGCCAGTTTTTTCGCGAGTTCGACGGCGGAAGCCTCCATCACGCCCTTAGCGGAAATTCGACCGGAGCGGAGGACTGACGTCGCGATCTCTCCCTTCGGATCGAACGCAATCACGATGTTCGCCATGCCGCCCATTTGGTGGACAAAGACGAGATAATCGAGTCGAGCATCTGTTTTGTCGACGAATTCGATCGACAGTCCGGCCTCTGGTTGGGCCGTCTTTAGGTCTTCAATGAACCACGTCTTGAGCTGGACCCCGCTGCTGGTGACCGCAATCCGCAGCGGCTTCGGCGTTTGAGCGGTTGCGGGACACAACGCCGCCAAGCCCAGCGCAACGACGAGCATTACAGTCTTCATCTTGGCCACCTTTCCACTGCGCTTCGTCCAAGACAGGTGCAGTCGCATGGTCTCACAGAACGCTCCGCCTACGCTGCTTCTTGGATTCGGCAGCTTCTGTCGTCTGGACGCAGGAGACCGAACCGATTGGATTGTGGGCGATTCACGAGCCGCCGACGCTTCAACCCACCGAGCCGTCGTGTTCAAGTTCTGCGGAAGCGACCCGATGACGCTGTTGACCAAACCGGAAGCCGACAAACTGTTCAAGCAGGCCCAATCGCGGATCGGGGTTTCAGGGCGTGCCGGATCGAGACCCAGATCAGAGTTGGCGCCGCAGCTGTTCGATGCGCAGCCAGAACACCGGCGACGGCTTTCGCTTGCCGCTTTCCCACTGGTAGACCACGGCTTTGCTGCCCGCGCCCACCGTGGCGGCCAGCTGCTGCTGACTGACGCCGAGCCCGCGCCGCAGGCCCACGAGTGCCGACGTCATAATTCGCCGGCACCGTCACGCGGCACACAGCCACGAGACGACGCCGGCCGCGTCCATACCTGCGCAGCTTGTCCGTGATCAGACATCGAGGTACAGATCCCTGGCGTTTCGACAACTTCCGGAAGAAGCGCGTGGCGGCACGCCGATCGCGCCGGGACTACAGAACGTCATCCGCGGTCATGTGCAGGATGTTCAGACGGTAGTACAAGGTGGCGAGAAACCGTCCCTCGACAACCAGCGGAAATAGCGGCGTCGAGATCACGGAGATCACTTGTACCTCGGCGCCCGCATCGTCCAGCCAGCGAAGGAGACTCAGTTGTTCGTTCGCGTTCAAGGTCTCGACTTCCCGGAGAATGAGGGTCCCCTGGCTGGGCATCGCGTGCGGTGGCCAGTGGGGGCACGTCTGAATCGGGTATCTGAGATGCGGCGTCAGGACCGTGACGACCCTGTCGATCGCTCGATCGGTGCTTTCCAGAAGCACGTTCGCGCGCGAGCTCAGAAGAAGGCGCCACTCGTCCATGGAGTTGAGCCGCAAGCCACAATGTGCGAATCGACTCTGGTTAGAGCCATTCGCGATAAACCGACGCTCATCGGGGACCGAAATATTGTATATTGTGCCGATCTTCGACGTACCCGCACGACAAGCCGGTCGGCACAGTTTACTGCCGCTTGGTCGAACAGTGAGGAGCCGGATGCGTGAAAGGCCTGAGATGGTCCCTTCGACGCGAAAGCACGTCCTCCTCGTGGACCCTGATCCCCGAGTGTTTGGCGATGTCGAACGAGCGCTGAAGTCGGTCGCGACAATTCACGTCTGCGAAACCTTCCAGAGAGCGCGCGCGGAGCTGTTCGCACATCCCTACGACCTGCTCGTCACCAACGTGTGTCTTGAGGCGTACAACGGTCTGCATCTCGTTCATCTTGCCGCCGGGTTCGGCCTGCCCACGCGGAGTGTGGCGTACACCGAACGACTGGACGTGGGACTCGCACGCCTGGTGCAGACGGCGAAAGCATTTTACGAGTCGCGGGACTCAGTGGTCGTCGCTCTGCCGGCTTACGTCGCCGCCACCCTTCCCGAGATCGACCGGCGGGATGTCGCGTCGATCGTCCGCATGGCGCCCGCAAAGGGCGGGCGGCGTTCGACCGATCTCGTTGGCGTCGCGGCGACCGTCAGAGTGAGTCATCGACGAATCGGCGACGTCACGATCCTCGACGTCCAGGGGCGACTCACAGAAGAGGACAACGCGAACATGGTCCTGCGCGACGAACTGAGCGCGCTGGTACTCCAGGGACGAACCAACGTCCTCTTGAACCTGGCCAACGTCCTGTACCTGGGCAGCGCCGGCCTGGGAGCCATCGTTCACGGGTACACCAGTCTCAAGCGTCAAGGCGGCGTTCTCAAGCTCGTCCACGTCACGGGCCGAGTCCATGAAACCTTGAGCATGACCCGGCTTCTGCAGGTATTCGATGTTTTCGACGCCGAACCAGAGGCGCTAGCGAGCTTCGCGCTCTCGTCTTCCTAGATCATACGGCGGGGCCGTAATGTCCCTCAGTTCGGCCGAGCGCGGCGTCGCCCTCCGATCCGTCACGCCGCACGGCAATAATAGTTGAGCAATCCGCCAAGACGTTGACGACGGCGAGTCCCGGTGGCATTCCTCGTGGACGGCACGCCGTCGATCAGTTCATTGTCGAGGCCTTGATGATTCCGCTCGCGGTGATAGTGCTCGACGAACTCGGCGAGCGTCCGTCGCAGATGGCGTTCTCCGAACGGGATCATCTGGTTGAGGCACTCGTGCTTGATCGAGCGCACGAAGCGCTCCGCGTAGGCATTGGCGTTGGGCGCCTGAAACGGGGTCTGCACCACGCGAACCCCGGATTCTTCCAGGCGTTGACGAACCGCCAAGCTCCACTTCCGGTCGCGATCGCAGATCAGTACGCGGTCACCAACCAGCATCCCGTCATCCGCCGCCGTGAGCGTGCGACCGACCTGACGCATGAACGCCTCGTCGGGATGCGGCGTCACCCCGACAATCTGCACGCGGCGTGAGGCCAGGTCGATGACAAACACCGTGTAGTACGTCACCAGACCCCGCCACGTCCACACCTCCGTCGTGAAGAAATCCGGTCCGGCAATCGCCCCCCAATGCGCTCGTAGAAACGTCTGCCACGACGTGGGCCGCTCGGGTCCGGGCGGAATGCCCTGCGCCTTGAGAATCCGGGCAATCGTGGATCGCCCGACGCAATGCCCGAGATGCTTCAGCGCCCCGCGGATCCGGGTGTAACCCCAGGTCGGGTTTTCATCAGCCATCCGTCCGACCAGTTGGCGGATCTCCCGGAGCACACCCGTTCGCCTGGTGCGCGGGGTCGCGTCGGTCCATTTCCGGGCGATCAATTGTCGATGCCACCGGAGAACCGTGTCCGGCGTCACGATCGTCGCGACCCGGCGCAACCGCGCGCGGCCGAGCCGCCGCCCTCGAACCGCCAGCCGGCGTCGCTGGTCGTCCGTCAGGAGGAGTCGCCGGCCACGCAATTGAGCCCGCAGCGTGCGGTTCTCCTCGACCAGGTAGGCCACGACCTCCTTCTGCTCGTGATGCAGCCAGCCCGTCAGCGCCGCCACGAGAAACCGAACCGCAGTCAGGTCAACCACCGCGGGAGTCCACCGCAGGACCGCGCCGCGACCGGCAAGGTCAGGTCGGCGTAGTTGTGGGACATTACGGGAGAAGGTGCTTGCCCGGGCGGTGTCGTCCTGGTAGTATGTCAGATATGACATATCCCCACCTGAATGCCGGGTAGGAGCAAGCCGCTCGTCTGGCTTCAGGGAGCGGTCAAACGCCGCCCTTCTCGAAAGACGCTCGCATTGAAGCGGGGGTGCTGCTTCGGCAGCTCCAGGACGGCGTCCACGTCGGCATGCCCCATTCTCGACCCATGCGATTGGCACACGATGCCACGAGTTGAGGATTCAGGATGCGGACGTGACGT
>JBGPKK010000126.1:0-13358 GCA_041485905.1 Vicinamibacteria bacterium | reverse complement strand
TCCATTTTGCGATCGCCCTCCAGAGCGGCGTAAACGTAGTTTAGCGGCAGAGTTGCTTTCACAGTGTCACAGCGGCGTCGGCGTTCGTACCACGATCTCTCAGCCTGCTCGCGAAGGCGGATTGTGAGACCCAGGCAATGGTCAGGAAACAGAGATACAGCCCATTGATGATGACGCCCAACATCTGATTGGAGTGACGAGCGGGAACAAGAAGCGCCTCGTAGACCATCAAGGGAAGCGTGACCACGGCACTCATCGCAAGAGCCCAGGGATGCCCCTGCTTGATCCACCGGCTGATCCCGATGTTGATCAATGCAGGATAGACGAGAATGCCGCCTGTCGCGAGCAGCGAGACCATCCGGAAATCGTAGGGCTTGCTCTGCCTCAAAGCCACGGAGATCACGGCGGTCGTGTGAAAGATACCAGCGATGCCAAAGAGAAGGCCCAGCGCAACAGCGGCCCACGCCAGCGTCGAATGGGGGCCACGTTTCTCTTTCACGTGAGCCGAACGATTCGTTCCATGCTCTCTTAGCCCAGCGGCCGTCAATGTGCTTTGTTCAAGAGGTTTCATGTTGTTCTCGACACAACTCCGGTGTAGCCATCGACGGTGACCAGCTCCCCATCACGAAAGCGCTCGGTTGCGTCGCCCGCGCCGACGATGGCCGGGATCCCGTACTCCCGCGCCACGAGCGAGGCGTGGGCCATCGGGCTGCCGGTGTCGGTGACGACGGCGGCGACGCGCGCGAACAGCACCGTCCACGCCGGCGCCGTCGCTGGCGCGATCAGCACGTCCCCCTCGAGGACGCGCGCGAACTCCTCGGGAGCCCGCACGATGCGCGCCGGCCCCGTGGCCGTCCCCGAGCTCGTCGGAATCCCCCGCACCACTCCCGTTCCCGTCGCTGACGCCAGGACCGCCGGCTCGCGGAGGGCGTTGCTCATCATCCGCTTGAAGATCGTCCAGATGCGGGGGATCGTGCCGAGCAGGAGCGGCGCGCTCACTCGCCGTCGCCGCTGCCACAGCCGGCGATTCTCCTCCACCACGCGGGCGAGGTCCGCCCCGGCCGTCGCACCGCCGAGCACCGCGTCGAGGTCGGCGCGACCGAGGAACATCACATCCGCCTCGTCTCGGAGAAGCCCCTGCTCGACGAGGCTTCGCCCGATCCCGCGGAGCGCGCGGCGCAGCGTCGGGTATCCCCGCGTGAGCGACGCGACCACTTCCTCGCGCATCCGCGCGAAGCGCTGCGCGTCTGCGATCAGGCGCGCCAGCTGCCGCCGTCGTCGCCCCTTGAGCGACGCCAGCGCCCGCGCCTCTGCCTCGACGCGTCGCCGATCGAGCCCGTTCCGTCGCTGCTCCGCGACCCGCAGCGCCTGCTCGATAGCCGCCGCGTCGAGGATCGGATGGGCCCAGTCGAGGCTCGTCACCGCGTGGGCGCGTACCGTCTCGAGCGCGCCCAGCCCGACGAGCAGCTTCTGGTGACTGCCGCCGATGCGCCGTCGCACGTGCCGGGCGAAGAACCGGGCCAGCGGCACCTCGCTCTTGTAGCCGACGCCCGCGACGAGCGCGATGGCGACGAAGTAGCGCCCAGTCGCCCGCAGCAGATCGTCGATCAACGCGATCGACTCGGGGACGGTCATCGGGTTCTCGGCGTCGTCCAGTCGCGCCGCCGCCGCGGCAACGGTGCGCTCCAGATCGGGCAGCCAATCCTCCCGCCACGCCTCGATCCAGGGCCGCGTGGCCCACTCGACCAGCGACGGCACCGACTGGCAAAAGACGCGGAACATCCGCCGGCGGTGGACCAACGTCAGCAGCGTGCGCGCGAGGCTGTCGGGCCAGAAGCTGACCGACCCGAAGTACCAGCCGTGGACCACGACGTGAGTGCGCCGCGGCGTCTGCAGCGACGTCCGCATTGTCAGCTCGCGCCAGAAGGATTGCTCGAGGCCGGCGATGCCCCAGTCGGCGAACAGCGGCGTCAGCGGCTCGCCCAGCCACTCGCCGAAGCGGAAGTCGCGGGCCCAGCCGCCGGGAGCGGGCGCGGTGAAGGCGAGCCTCTCGGGCAGCGCGGTGATCGGCCTGGCTTGCAGGAGGTGCAGGCGGCCCGCCGGCGAGTAGGCCCACTCGATGTCCTGCGGCACGCCGTCGAAGTGCGCTTCAACGCGCCGCGCCAGCCTCGCGACCTCGCGCACCTGCTCGTCGCTGATCGCCTGCTCGGGCGCGCGCAACGGCGTGGCGCGATCGGCGCGCACCTCCCACTCGTCGGCATCGGCGGCCATCGACACCAGGCGCTCGCCCAGCCCCTTGATCGCGCTCACGCGCACCACGTCGCGATCGCCGGTGACCGGGTCGGCGGTGAAGGCGACGCCAGACGCCGACGCCGGCACCATCTGCTGCACCAGCACCGCCATCGCTGCCGCGTCCCCCGCTTCTCCCGAGATCCGACGGGGAGCGTTCGTCCCCCGCTCGGCGCGGTAGGCCGCCACCCTCGCAGATGAGGCGGATGCCCAGCAGTGCTCGATCGCCGCGATGACCTGCGCCTCACCTCGCACGTCGAGCACCGTTTCGTAGAGGCCGGCGTGGGCGGCGTCGGGCAGATCCTCCGCCACGCCCGAGGAGCGCACCGCCAGCGCTGTGTCCGGGAATCGTCTCAGCGCCTCGCCGACGGCCTCGCGCACCCCGGGCGTCATCGACAGCGCGCTCGCCGCCGGGCCGAACGCCACCGTAGAGATCACGAATCCCTCGGGCACTGCGAACCCGGCCCGCAGCAGACTGCCGAGCGTGGCCGCCTTCACGCCCACGACTTCCGCATCGAGCGCATCACCGAGGCTAATCACCCAGGCCGTCAGGCGCGCGGTGCCGTCCGAGTCCCCGTCGCTTGACCGACCGGTCGGCTCGCTCATGTCGTCCTATTCCGTGCCTGTACTATGCAACCTCGCCGAGCGCGACCCCAGACAGAATGCGCCATAGAGTGCCGAGGCCAATTCGAGCAGGGCAAGCGCCGCCGCGCTGGCGATGAACGTCGAGTGAGCGTCCGCACTGCCGTGCGGCAAGTGACCGATGTTGTCAGGCGATACCAGGATGTAGTGGTGATACGCACCAAAGAGCAGTGCACCGAGCATGGACAAGAAGAACATCCACACGCCGACCACCACGTAGCGCGTCCACACCAAGAATGCGGCGACCAGTGGCGCGATGAGGATCACCACGAACACGAAGGCATTCTTGTCGGGCGGCAGGCCGATGGCCAACACCGTATGCGCGTTGCCGTGCCATAGAGCCACGGCGAAGTGAATTGCGACAAGGACAGCAATCGCAATGTTGGTCATGTGCCGCAGGCCCGTCCAGTGGACTGAGCGGAGCTTATGAATCATGCCGGCGAATCGAAAGACAGCCGGGCCGCGTCATCGCCCGGCTTGCTCGCGAAGGCGGCGGCGCCAAGCGAAAGGAGATACATGCTCAACGCTCCAAAAAAGCCTGGCGCTGACGAGCCGGTCACGGGAAGTAGAAGCAGAAAAAGCAGGTACAGCCAGAACAGCAGGCCGGCCGCTGCACCCACTCCGACCGCCCAACGCCGTCCCGCCTTGATAGCGGGATACACCGCGACACTCATCGCGCCGAAGTACACGAGCATTGCGCCCGTCGTGAAGCGCAGTATCTGCAATGGCCCATACGCGCCCTCCCTCATCGCGAGAGAGGCGACCGCAGCCGAGTGACCGAGCCCGCCGATCAGCGCAACAGCGCCGAGGAATACGGCAAATGTCGCGACGACGTGGAAGGCCCAGGGTACTCCAGGGGCTGAACGCCGGAAGCGCCGGAAGAGGAGCACGGCGATCAGCGGGTAAATCAAGAGCGCTGCCCCGCGGAGCAGGTTTGGGGAAACGCCAAGAGACCCAAGTAAGAACATGCCTGCAAACAAGAGCATGATGCCTGACACGATGATCCGGTCTTTACGCATGACGCCTCCTCAAGTGATCTCCTTCGCTTTCTGAAGCAAAACGACTCCCGTACTGTTTCCGACTTGCCCAAAGGGAGACGAGGTTGATCGTCGCCAGCAAGACGGGGGCCAACGCGAAGGCCTGAATTGGTACCAGAGGAACATTGATGAGCAACAGCGCGCCGCTGGCCCATAGCGCGCGCTTCCACGCCCTCGCGTCACCATCCGTGAGACGGCGAGCATGCATCACGAACACGAGACCTGGGATGATGATCACCACTGCCATCAAGAGCAGCGAGTAAAACCGGAAGTCGTACGCAAAGCGCGCCTGACCCCCAAAACCCCTGCCAGAGATCGCCCGTCCGACAACCGCTGTCAGATGGAGTGCCATGAGGCCGAGTGTCACAAAGCCACAGAACAAGGCGATCGCTCCAACGCGTGGTTCCGGGGCCCGACGTCGTCGCGCATCGGTCGCGAGCCAGACCGCAGCCCCAATCGCGGCCAACAAAACAATCAGGGCAACGAGCATGAAGATCATCGATCACTCCTACTGGATCGGATGTCTACGATCGCGGACTGATCCCAGGGAACGCCGCCGGCGGCTTGTCCTGATAGCCCTCGCCCTCGAGCGCCTCCATGAACTTCACCAGCGCCGTGATTTCCGCTTCTGTCAGGTTCAGCTTCTGCACTTTCGGATCAAGGTACGGGTTCCTGTTGCCGCCCACGCTGTAGTGCCGCACCACCTCGCGCAACGTCTTCACCGATCCATCGTGCATATACGGTGGATGCAGGCTCACGTCCCGCAACGTCGGCGTCTTGAAGGCGCCCTGGTCGGTCTGAGCTTTCGTCACCAGGAACCGGCCTTGGTCGGCGAATCTGCGGGTCCTCGGGTTCCAGCCGATCCCGAGATTGTGGAAAGTGCTGTCGGTGAAGTTCTGCCCGAGGTGACACTGGTTACACCCGGCCCTGCCGAAGAACAGCTCGTGACCTTTTCTCACTTCGGCTGACACGGCGCTCTCGTCCCGGTTCTTGCGCCACCGGTCCCAGCGGGAGTTCCCGCTCATGCGGGTCCGCTCGTAATCGGCGATCGCGTTGGCGATGCGCTCCTTCGTGATCTGCTCCGTGCCGAACGCTTCCTTGAAGTACTTCCCGTACGCCCCGACCTTCCCGAGCGTGCCGACCATCGCTTCGTGCGTGTTGCCCATCTCGATCGGATTGGCAACCGGCCCGAGCGCCTGCTCCTCGAGCGATCCTGCGCGGCCGTCCCAGAAGAAATGAGGAAACAAGGTCCAGGCCTGATTGATGAATGACGGCGCCTTGCGGCCCCCCTTCTGGCCCCGGATGCCGGTCGACACGGGCGTGAGTTCCGAAAAGGCACGCTCGGGAACGTGACAGGTGGCGCAGGCGATCGTCCCGTCCGCCGACAGCCGCGTGTCGTAGAAGAGCCAGCGGCCCAGACGCACGCGCTGCGGCGTCGGCGCGGCCTTTAAGTCGGTCAACTTCGCATCAATGCCGAGCGGTGAGATAGGCAATGGTTGGACAGGGTTGGCTGCGTCCCACGGCAGAACCTGCTTCTGTGCCGCCATGCCGGCCAGCACGCTGACCCCGAAAAGCACGAGAGCGCCCGTTTGCCTCAGTGTTATCCTCATAACTACCAGATACGGCAAACGACTCGAGAACCCGACACCGCGTCCCGCGAGCATCCAGCCATGTCCAGCCAGTCGATTACCGAGGCCCTCCTGGCGTATCAAGACAAAACTCCGGGAGCGCTCGATGACCTGTTCGAGCTCGTCTATCCCGAGCTTCGATCGATTGCCCGGCGACAGCTCGGTCGCGGGCGGCCGGATGGGCACGTCCTCGACACGAGCGGCCTGGTGCACGAGGCGTACTTCAAGCTCGTGGATCAGACCCAGGTGGGCTGGCACGATCGCCATCACTTCTTTGGCGTTGCCGCACGCGCCATGCGTCAGGTCATCGTCGATTACGCGCGGGCGCGCAACCGTCTGAAACGAGGGGCCGGGCGGCCGGATCTCAATCTCGACGAGCACCAGATCGCGATTGACACGCATCTGGAACAGATCCTCGCCCTCAACGAGGCGCTGGAACGCCTCGAGGCCGTGGAGCCCCGGCTGCTGCAGATAGTCGAATGCCGCTACTTTGCGGGCTATACCGAAGAAGAGACCGCCGAAGCGCTCGCTGTCTCCACCCGCACTGTCGAGCGCGACTGGCTGACAGCCAAGGCCTGGCTTCGCAAAGCGATGCTCGCAACGGTCCCCTCGGTGTGAACAGGAGCAGCAACGCCATACCAACCCGAACCCGACGCCGACACGCTGCTCGCCGCAGCGTTGCGGCAGCCCGTCGAGGCGCGCGCCGCGTTCCTCGAAGCCGCCTGCGAAGGCCATCCTGAGCTTCGCGCCACGCTCACGGATCTGCTCCGCGAGAGCGACGATGTCGATCCGTTCCTGCGGCCGGGAGGCGCGCTGGACGGTCCGCTCCGCGATGATCTTTCCGCGATCTTGAGCGGACAGATCGCCACTCCCGCTCGGTCCGAGGGGAACTCTGGCCTGCATCCGATCGAGCCGTCCCTGCGAACGCTCGGCAACCGCTTTGATCTGCTGGCCGAGATCGGCCGCGGCGGCATGGGCATCGTCTACCGGGCTCGTGACCGTGAAACCGGCGAGCTCGTGGCGGTGAAGATTCTCAGGCCGGAAATCGCCGGCGATGCTGCCGCGGTTGAGCGATTCCGGAACGAGCTCCGTCTGGCCCGCCAGATTACGCACCGAAACGTCTGCCGAACCTACGAGCTGCACCGCTTTGGTGACACGGCGGCCATTGCCATGGAATACGTCGAAGGCGAAAGCCTTCGTGACGTGCTTCGTCGTTACGGCCCGGTGTCCCTGCGCACGGGACTCGAATGGACTCGCCAGATTTGTGCGGCGCTCGATGAGGCGCATGCTCAGGAAATTGCTCACCGCGACCTGAAGCCTGAAAACATCCTGATTGCTCGAGACGGCACGGTTAAAGTCACGGACTTCGGCATCGCCCGCTCTCTTCGGATTGACGCGACGCAAACCGGGACCATCACCGGCACGCCCGCCTATATGAGTCCCGAACAGGCGCAAGGAAAGGCGGTCGATCACCGCAGCGACATCTATTCACTGGGGCTGGTGCTCTACAAGATGTTCACCGGCCATCCAGCCTTCCAGGCCGACACGCCGCTCGCCGTGGCGATGAAGCACGTTGACGAGGCTCCGCCTGCGCCCCGGTTGCTCGAACCCGATCTGCCGGAGCGTATCGAACGCGCCATCCTGAAGTGTCTGGAGAAGAATCCCGCCAGGCGCTTCCAGTCCGTCGGCGACCTGGAATCGGCGCTCAGGAGGAAACCCCGCGCCGAGCCTGTTCCCGTCGAAGGCGTCGAGGTCCCTCTGCCCGTCCACCTCGCTCGCGGACAACCCAGCGATTGGCTGCTCCTCGGTCTGGCGATTGTGGGCCTCCTGTCGTTCTTCTTGCTGTTTACGCGCACGAACCTGGTGTCGCGGAGCCAGGTGCACTTCGACCGCAGTGTTCTCTCGCGAATCGCCCAGGAGTACGCCGAGCGCCTGCACGCTCCCATCACGAAGGAAACCGCCATTGGGGGCTCGGTCAGCTGGGACGAGTACGAGATGGTCGCCAGCCGGAGTGGGCTACAGGCCGCGCTCGCCGCGGCAACCCAACGGTTTCCCTATGTGCTCTGGTACGTCGAATGGACAGGCGAACTTCGTAGAGAGGGAGCGCAAGCGCGGATCGATGTTGATCGCAACGGTTCGCTGTGGGCGTTCTCGCGCCGTTTTCCGCAAAGCATCGGCATTGAGAAACTTTCCGTGGAAGAGACCAGACCGCTGGCCGAACGCGCGGTTCAGGAGTTTTTCAAGCGCGATCCGTCCGGTCTGACGCTCGATACCGCGGTCGCGGCAACCTGGGGAGAACTTCCCGCCAATCGATTCGTGTGGACCGAACAGGGAGAGTGGTACGGCCTCAAGCCGCAGTATGCCGCCGTGCTCGTGGGTCGGGACATCGCGAGCCTCGATCGGCGGCCTCAGCTTCCTGCCGACTACGTGCGACGAGCATACGACTCACCCCTCACCTGGAAGTATGAAACCTTACCCGTGCTGATCCTCCTCGTGACGATCCTCGGCTTCGCTCAACGGTCGCGCGTGCAGATGGGCGCCAGGTGGCGCAAGAGCGGCGTCGTTCTGCTGTTCGCCTTCACCGCCTGGTTTGCCCCGATCCCGGACGTCGGTTTCTTGTTGGGGCTGATTTTTTGGAGCGCCGGGGCCCTCTTGGCTGCCGTCGTGGCGGTATTTATTTCGATTGGGATTGAACGCAGTATCCGCACGCTTGCTCCTGCCAAGCTCTCAAACCTGGTCCAACTCTTCGAACGCCAGGCACCCACGCAGTCCTGCGGACTGGCCATTGTGCGTGGCACCCTCTTGGGCTTTGCCCTGCTGGGACTGGACACGGCGATGGTGTGGTTGGGGACCAGTCAGTTGGGCATGTGGCTTCACAAAGACTCAGTGGTTGGCTGGGGATGGGGCCTGATCGAGCCCTCGCGCGATCTGAATATGATCACGGGAAAAGTTCTCGAGACGTTGTTAATAGGCTTCGTCCTGGTGCCCTTTGCGATCTATGTGACAACTCGTCTTGTTCCTCGCCTGTGGATGGCGGCGTTACTGGCTGCTGCCCTGTGCGCGGCAACCGATCTCAACTTTGAGTTGGCTGCCGTCCAGCCGCATCACCTGAAACTCGCGTTCCT
Organism: Vicinamibacteria bacterium; assembly: GCA_041485905.1. Classification (GTDB taxonomy): domain Bacteria; phylum Acidobacteriota; class Vicinamibacteria; order Vicinamibacterales; family CAVVIG01; genus JAHFUI01. The sequence continues at coordinate 4,637 of JBGPKK010000126.1, read as the reverse complement.
CTTCGTTGTCTATCTGGCGTTGGTCTGCGTGTTCATCAGGTTCGACTTGCTCACGCTGCTCTGTACCATCTTTACCTACTCGCTCTGGTGGCAGAACTATCGACTGCTCATCCTCCGGCAGCCGATAGGAACAACAGGCGAATGGATCGTGTTCGCGGCGTGGGGCGCGATCGTCGCGGCGTTCGCGGCGGTGGCTTTCCGATTGCCTCTTCGGGCAGCGTACCAGCGGATCGCCGCACCGTTTGAACAGGCTACCCGCTCGTGATCGATCGCGCGCTAGCGCTGCAAGTGATGATCCAGGTTCAGCAGGCGGTGGGCGTCGTCTTCCTTGCAGACGGGTGATTCTTCCAGTGGCTGGTTGGACGGCTTGATCACGTGCGTGAAGTTGGTCCAGGGCTGAGTGAGCACCTTGGGATCGTCCACTGTCACCTGATACGCCAGGTTCTCGCCGATCCGCCACAGCCGCTCGATCACGTGCATCGCATCCGAGTGAAAGTATCCTTCTTCCCCGAACCACGTCTCCTCGACGAAATTCGTCGTATCCACGACCAGCGTGTCGCCTTCCCAGTGGCCGACTGCGTCGCCGTAGTAGGACGGATTGGCGTCCCTGCGATGCGTCCGGCCATCGGTCGGGACGATGCGGTAGGCGTCTCCGGAAATCTCCTCGTAGAGAAAGATGAGCTCGCCCGGCAACTGGATGATGCGGCGTGGCGAACCGATGCGCGGAACGCCGGGCCTCCCGCAAGAGAACACGCCATCCACTTTGCTCTCATGGGCGGCCAGGTCTTTGACCTTTTCCTGGAATTCCGGTTTGTAGGAAGGAGCCTTCGTCCACGCCAACGCGCCCGGGACGTTCTCGACCGCACGATGCCGCGCGCTTTGATCGACCGTGATCGTGGTGACCTTGCCGTCGGTCACTTTTGTCAGGACCACGGGAGCGATGTCGATGGCATAGGTCCAGCCCCCGCTCAGATCGGGATGGCCGCCGGCGGCGCGTCGAACCTTGGACGCAGAACCCGGTTTGCCCCTCGAATCCGGCTTAGCGGCCGGGGCAGTCTTCTGCTGGGCCGCCGCCTGCCCCGCAATCAGGAATCCCACCGTCAGGACACACATGATTCGGCTTGTCATGGCTTGGTCTCCCCGCCACCAGTTTCCAACTCGATCGAGTTCCCGTTGGGGAGCGTGAACTTCCGCATGTATCCGTAGTGCGATCCATCCCGGGCGCGCATTCCCCCAACGGTGACAGTTTGACCGATGACCTTGGCGAAGTCGGCCCGGCCCAGGCCGACATGCTTGAACCAGGATGGCGGATTGCTCTCGAATTTCCAGGTCTCGGCGGAACCGTCCGCGCCCGTTGCTTCGATGAATAAGTCAATGTGAGGGTTCACCCAGTCGACCTTGGTCAGAGTGCCCTTCAAGACAAACGGCTTCGACATGTCGAAGATCGCCGAGGGCGAGTGGTGCGCCGAGAGTGATCCGGCCGCAAGAAAACCGGCCAGAGCCAGAAATACCGCAAAGACCTTGCGCGTCACCACAACCCTCCCATGAGAAACATGTGGGGCCTTCCCCTACCTCGTCGACGTCCCCGTTCCTGCGTCGTAGACGATTCTCCCGCCGACCATCGTCATCACCGGTCTGATGTCCTTGATCTGGTCCGCTGGAATGGTGAGGTAGTCGCGATCCAGCGCCACCAGGTCGGCCAGTTTGCCGGGTTGGATCGAACCGAGGTTGTCCTCCTGGAAGACGAAGTACGCGTTGCGGCGTGTGTGGCCGATCAACGCGTCCTCGCGGCTGATCGTCTCTGTCTGTCGAAGCACCCTCGTGCCGCCAACCATCTTGCCGGTCACCGCCCACCAGAGCGTTGTGAACGGCATGATCTGATTAGCCCTCGTTCCGTCGCTGCCGAACCCCCACATGATGCCGCTGTTCTGAATCGTGTTGAGCGGCGCCATGTCGTCTGCGGCGGCCCCGAAGACCTCGTGGTTGATTCCGCCGTTGATGACCGCCCAGGGATGCACGGCGGCATACATGCCCAGTTTCTTCATGCGCTCCAGATGCGACGCGTTGATCTGGTTGACGTGGGCCAGCGTCCACCGCAGGTTCTTGATCGGATACTCCTTGTGGATCTGCTCGATCTGGTCGAGAAACCCGTCAATCGTATTCGTCAGGTTCGCGTGGACGTGCAGCGGCAGGCCGGCCTTCGCAATCTCGGTGGCAATACGCCGCCACTGCGCGAGCTGTTCGGGCTTCGGATCGGACTTGACGATGAACATCGGGTCGTGGAGCGGGCCGTACACGCTCTCGCCGTAAAAAATCTGATCGATGTAGTTGTCCCCTTGAAACAGCTTCATCTGCGCAATCCGAGGCAGCAGTTGATCCCCCGCGCCCCCGGGAGCGGCGATGCAGAACACGCGAACGTTCAGCTGACCTTGATCCGCAAGTTTCCGGTACGTCGGCATCACATCGGCCTCGCAGCCGGAGCTGCCGAACGTCGTCAGACCCATCTTGTTCAGGTCCCTGATCATCAACTGCGTGCTCGCCTCGATCTCCGCTCCGCGCGCCGTGGGAAGCTTGTTCACGAGCTGCCGAAATCCCGCTTCCAGAACCCTGCCCGTGGGTTTTCCCGATGCATCTCGTACGACGGCTGCGTCCTGGGACAGAGCGTCGGCAATGCCAACAGCCTGCAGGCCGCGGCTGTTCAGATAGGCCTCACGATAGGAAGCCTGCAGGAAGATCGGGTTGTTGGGGACGACCTGATCCAGCTCGGCTCGCGTGAAAGGCCGCTTGTCGTCTGCGAACTGCTCGATCGCCCAGCCACCGAGGGTGTACACCCATTCGCCCGGGCCGACCGCCGCCGCCCTGGCGCGCAGCATCTCCAGCGCCTGCTTTCGGGACTCGATACCGTCCAGGCGGACTTCCCATTTCCAGGTCGTTCCGCCGCGCAGCAGGTGCATGTGGTTGTCGATCAGGCCGGGGGTGACGGCCCGTCCTCTCAAGTCGATGCGTCTGGTGTTGGGCCCGGCAAGCCGAGTCACGTCCTGGGTGGTGCCGACCGCCACGATCCGGTCGCCTTTGACGGCTACGGCTTGAGCGATCGAAAAGCGCTCATCGACGGTGATGATCTTTCCGTTGGTCAGGATCAGATCCGGCGCCGGCTGCTGGGCGCGCACAATCGAGAGGGCCCCCGCGATCGCGATCAGCCCACCGACGAGAGCGATGTTCAAAGTCCGCCGGTTCATAGCAGCCTCCGCGGGACGGTCTAAAGACCGTCCCCTACTTCTTGTTGTAATCGTGGACCAGCTCGAAATACTTGTTGTTTTCGTTGCAGATGTATTCGAGAAGCTCGGTGTCGGCTTGAAACGCGAGCGGCTGCGTCACCGTCCAGGGTTTGGTGTACGCCTTTGGATCGTCGACCGTGATCTGAATGTCCATGGTCCCGAAATCCTTACGGACGAAGCGCTCGGTGACGCGCAACTGATCCGTCGCGGGCTTGCCGGCATTGTCCAGCCAGCCCTTGTCGTTGAAACCGATCGTCTGGACCACCAGCGTGTCGCCTTCCCAATTCCCGATCGAATAACCAAACCACGTCGGCTGCGGATCCTTGGGCAGCGCTCTGCCATCCGTGAAGATCTGACGATACGAATGCACCGCTTCGTACAGGATCACGACCATCCCCGGAACTTGAAGGATCTTGAATGGATAGCCGACGAGGTCCGATCGCGGGACGCCGCCCACGATGCAGTTCGCCGTCGGGTCGTCTTTGCTGTTGGTCGAGCGGCGACTTTTGTACAGCTCCTCGGCCCAGGGCTGGAACGGCACTGGGCCGGGTTTGAGGTTCCGCGCGATGTCGCCGACCATGCCCGGAGAGGGACGCCAGAGTCCCGCCAGCTCCGGTTTGCCGTCCGGCGTCCGTGGCACGGGAGCGGAGAGGTTCGGCTTGCCGTCCGGCGTGCGCGGTATGCCCGCGGTCGGATGCGTGAGCCACTGCGCAGCGGCCCCTGGCAAGGGCGACGCGATCGTCAGCGCGGCGAACAGTGCCGCGATCGGGATCCGTGGAGATCTCATGGCCATGCTCCTGCCTGCTACTTGGCGTTCAGGCGATTGAAGTCCTTTTCGTTCTCCGGGCAGATGTATTCCAGCAGCTCGGTATCGGGCTGGAATACCAGCGGCAACGTCACCGTCCACGGTTTCGTGTACGCCTTCGGATCGTCGATCAAAATCTCAACGCTCATGTGGCCGAAATCCGTCCGGCGGAAGCGCTCCGTGACGCGCAGGCTTTCTGTGGCCGGATGGCCGTTGTTGTCGAGCCATACGTTGTCGTTGAACCCGGCGGAGTCCACGACGAGGGTGTCGCCTTCCCAATGCCCGATCGAATAGCCCAGCCAGTTGGGATTCGGATCTTTCGGAAGGGGTCGGCCGTCCGTGAAGATCTGACGATATGCATGAACCGCTTCGTAGAGGACCACCACGATATTCGGGGTCGTCAGAATCTTGAAGGGATACGGCACGGCGGTCGATCTCGGCACACCGCCGGGAACGCACCGCCCGGTCGGGTCTTCCTTGCTCAGCGTGTCCCGCCGATGCTTGTACAACTCCTGCGCCCACGGCTGAAACGGCACCTCTCCCGGTTTGAGATC
>JBGPKK010000125.1:0-13362 GCA_041485905.1 Vicinamibacteria bacterium | reverse complement strand
TCGAGCTGCGATCCCGGAGACGCCAGCGTGTCGTTCGTGCCGATGGCGACGAGCATCTTGCCGCCGCGACGCGCGAAGGCGCTGAAGTCGGGGTTGGTCGAGTCGAAAATCTCCGACAGGAATCGTCGTCGCTCGTTGAGCGCGCCGCCTTCGACGTAGTCGAGCGGGTTGGCTTTGACGTCCTGCATCAGAAAGCCGGTGACGCCGAGGACGCCGAGATGCGAGTGCATCGGGGCCTCGGCCGTCGCGCCTTCCTGTCCCCTGAAGCGCGCCGGCAGAATGAGTCCACTGCCCGATGGATCAGTGTTGGGTGTCCACATGCCGAACTCGCGGACGCCGTTGGCGAGCGGCGACGCAAACTTGTAGTGCGAGTACACGAACTCGAGCGTCGAGATCTGGCCGTCGGTGAGGCAGGCGTTCGCGCTTGTGTCGGACGGATCGGGGTCGACGTTGTTCGGGCAGCGCTTCGCGGCCCACGGGTGGCGGTTGGGCGCGCCGCGGCTCAGGTCGAAGATCGCGCGGCAGGCCATGTAGTTGTTCATGATGCCGTCGACCACGCCGTCGAGCCCGTCGCACTGCCGCACGAACTCGCCGCGGATCGCGTTGATCTTGGCCGGCGTCACCCAGTTGGCCTGCGGCTTCTCGTGGATGCGAATGAGCTCGGGCGCGAGCATCAGCGACGAGAAGTTCACGATGGGCACGTTGGCCGCGATGCCGTCGTAGTCGGCCGGATAGCGCGCGGCGACGGTCAGCGCTTCGCGGCCGCCCTGCGACGTGCCGATGTAGTAGTTGAAGCGCGGGCGCTCGCCGTACATGCGCTGGATCAGCACCATCGCGGCGTCGTGCGTCTTCTTCATCTGCGCGTAGCCGAAGTTGCGGATCGCTTCCTCGTTGAGCGCCCAGTCCTGATCGGGGGGCGCGGGCGGCGGCCCGCCGCGGCGGCCGAACGCCGGCAACTGGTGGCCCGAATCGCTGCCGTAGGTGGCGAAGCCGCGCTGCAGCAGCGTCGGTCCACCGGCGCCGAATTCACCGCCGGCGACGTTCGGGATGATGCCGTTGATGCCACCCCCGCCAATCTGCGCCCCCCGGCGGTTCCACGATGCCGGCAGGATCACGCGGAAGTTGATGACGCGCGCCGTCGGCGCGGTGTCGACCGGCGCGAACACGCCGTCGACGCGGCAGTGCGCGGGCACCGTGTCCGTGGCCGCGACCCAGGCGGCCTGCAGGCTGACGCTGCGGACCGCCTCGCCGATCTCCTTCGGCGCGATTGTCGCCGCGAGCGGCGGGGCCGTGCAGTCGGCCTCGGTGACGATGCGATTCTCACCGGTGGCGGTGGACGTGGTTTGCGGTGCGCCGGCGGTTGAAATCGCAAGCGCCGATACGACGCCGATAAGGAGAGCTGCAGTCTTCATTTGCGTTCCAGTTGGAGATCCAAGAACTTCACGATGATATCGCACCGCTCAGCTCGAAACCGCGGAGTCAGCGTGATGACCAGTAGCGCCGGCACGACTCTGCGCCTGCGGCGCCAGGAGGCGGAAAACGATCCGGTGGTCCGACAACACCTGCGGTGAAACCAGCGGCGCCTGCGGCCCCCGCGGTCTGGGCGAGGCGGTTGCGCGTTGGCCGTTGAAGCCAGCACCATGCCAGCGAGCACAGTCATCAGAATTCGTCCAACTTTCGTCCATGTACTCATCGATCCCCCGCGACTACTTGACGACTCCGCGCACGCGCAGCCAGTTGGCGAGCAGCTTCGACCACTCGGACAACGCCGCATCGTCGTTCGCCAGCCCCACGCCGTGTGGGCCTCTTTCGAAAATGTGCAATTCTGCGGGTACGCCGGCTTTGCGTAAAGCGAGGTAGTAGTGGACGCTGTTTTCCGCCGGCACGATGGTGTCGGCGTCGGTGTGAAACAGAAATGTTGGTGGCGTCTGTTTCGTCACGGACAGCTCGCCGGAAACGCTCCTCGCGAGTTCGAGTTCCGGATTGGTGCCCAACAGATTGTCCTTCGAGCCCTGATGCGTCCAGGCCTCGGTCATCGAGATCACCGGATAACCCAGCACGGCGAAGTCCGGGCGGCTGTTGGCCCGGTCGACGATATCGCCTGCATCTGGACTGCCCGCGTCGAAGTGCGTGCTGGCGGTCATTGCGAGGTGTCCGCCCGCAGAGAATCCCGCGATGCCAACGCGCGCCGGGTCCAATCGCCACTCGACGGCGTGCGCGCGTAGCATCCGAATGGCCCGCTGCGCGTCGCCCAATTCAGTGGGATGGTGGTATCGAGGCCCCAACCTCGAACGCAACACGAACGCGGCGATTCCCAGCGAGTTCAGATAACTCGCGACTTGGCGTCCCTCGTGATTCATCGCAAGGTTCACATAACCGCCGCCGGGGCAAACGAGGATGGCCGGAGTGTTGGCGGCCATGGTCCGCGGCAGGAACACTGTGAGGGCGGGGATGTCGCTGGCCTGGGCGCCCAGCGCGCCAGGCGCCGGACCGGACCACAACTGGAGGAGCTGTCCGTCCTGAATGGGTAACGGCGTCTGTTGGGCCTCCAGGGCCAACGTCGCTGACACTATGAGAGCGAGGACGGTCGGAATAGATTTTGTGGTCATGGGGACGCCGGGCCAGTCCGACGCTTCAACGACACTCGAAATTGGCAGCGTCTTCCGGGTTTCCCTGTCCTTTGTAATGCGCGTGAAGCGGATACGCACACAGTGGGCGACTGCGACCAGGGAACGCGCAGCCGGTCGCCGTCAGACTGTCGGGGGCCTTCCCCTGTTCGACCCAACCCACTATTGCCGACAGTGCGTCGAACGTGTCGAGCGACGGTCCTCCGCCACAGTGACTCGCGCCGGGCACCAGGAAGAGCCGACTCCAGTGGCGCACCTGTTCCGCGCCACCGTTCGCCTTCGTCAGTCGCTCGTAGTAGTCGATCGTGTCGAGCGCCGAGAACCAGGGATCGCTCACGCCATGCCAGAAGAGCACCTTTCCGCCGTGCCCCGAAAACGTGTTCAAGTTTGTCACGCGCGAGCTGGTGCTCAGAGGCTCTGCGGGATCCGCGAGCACACGCTCGACGGCGGCATCGACGTCCATTCCGATCGTATTCGCGGCGCCGCCGACGACCTGTCCACCATGCAGCAGGCCGGGAAGGCCTTGTGTGTTTGTCAGGCCGGTGTCCCACGCAAATCCTGGATACACCTGCCGTCCCCTCGAATCCTTCGGCCCGGCGAACGCCTTCTCGAGCGTCGTCGCCTGCGCCATCGAGAGGCAGGCGTCGGTCTTCGCGCCCCGGCAGACAAGCGTCTTGGGATCGAACTTGCACGCGTTGACGTTGAAGATCAGGCCGTCCTTCAAACCATCGTTGGCGTCACAGGCGTTCACGATGCCATCGATCACGGCCTTCTTCTCGCCATCGGTCAGCGCGCTCCGCGTGACGGGTTGGCCCTGCGCATTCTTCGGCGCGATCTCGTTCAGCGTCGCTGCCACCCACCGATCACCGATCCCGGAGTAACTGGTGCGCATCGCAGGCGCACCCGCGATGACGCCGTCGAAGTACAGCGGATAGCGCTCGGTCATCAACATCGCTTCCCGACCGCCGGTGGAGCATCCCGCGAAGTACGAATGCTCCGGTGGATTGCCGTAGTGCTGCGCAATGATGCGCTTCGCGATGTCCGCGACACGGCCGACGGCCACGTACGCGAAATCGAGACTCGCCTGCTGGTCCTGCATGAAGCTGCCGTCAAACGCGCCGGTCCCCTGATGACCAGTGTCGGTGCTGACGACGGCGAAGCCGCGCGCGAGGGCGGAGCGATCGCCTGCGGCGGATGCACCGAGCGGCACCTGCACCGACCCGTTCAAGCCACCGCCACCCTGAAACAGGAACCGGCCGTTCCAGTCCTCCGGCAGCGCGAGCGCGAACCCAATGCCGTAAATCGCGCCGCCGGCGCCGGTGCGACGATCGATGACGCCATCGATTCGGCAATACGCCGGAGCGTTGCTGTTCGCCCGAGCCGGTCCTCCCGCGCGTCCCGGTAGCGGCGCCCCGGCCGCGAACCACTCGGTCTTGCTGACGGTCAACGCCACACCGGCGACCTGAATCTGACGCAAGGCGTCACAGGCCGCCGGCGTCGTGCGCGCCGTCTGCGCCGACGCCGCTGTCGCGCCGAGCACCGACACGCTGACGAGGATGGTTGCAATTCGCATCTCGAGCTCTCCTCTGGACCGTGCCAATATCATGGCGATGCTTTCTGAATCGCCGCCGCGACGATCGGGACCATCATCTTGTAGCCTTGCGCATTCGGATGCAGACCGTCGCCTGAGTATGCATCCGTCAACCAGCCCTTTTCGTCCACAACTGCCGTGAAATAGTCCACGTAGATCGCGTTCGCTCGCGATGCGTAGTCGCTCAGCCACCTGTTCAGCTTCAAGATGTCGGCAGGGGGCCGGCCATCCGTCATTCTGATTCTGGGCGCACCAGGGCCAGGCCCGACGGCCCGTGCGGCGGCCTGACCGTTCTGTTGTTGCAGGAAGGGATAATCGCTGACCGGCAGCACCGAGCACAGGATGACCTTGATTCCGTGACGTTGTGCGAGCTCGGTCATGGCCATGATGTTCTGCTGGATCATCTGTGCCGTCATCGGACCCGTGTTGCGGGCGATGTCGTTGGTACCGGCCAGCAGGACCATCACCGCTGGCTTCAGGTCAATCACGTCGGGATACATCCGTACGAGCATCTGCGGCGTGGTCTGTCCGCCGATGCCGCGATTCACATACGGCATACCCGGAAAGGACTCCTCCAGGCGCCAGAGATCCGTGATGGAGTCACCCATGAACACCACGCGCGCTGGATCGGCCGGTTGCGTTTTCAACTGCTCGTTCGCTTGGTGATACCGTCCGAGCTGGTTCCAGTCCTGAAGTTGAGCGGCCAGGCTCTTCGCGGTGGTCGCCAGACAGCAATTGGCTCGCGGCGGACTGAACTCGTCGGCCAGTTGAGCATTGGCGACGCCACCGAGCAGAAGCCCGATCGTCAGGATGGACAGCATTCGCATGTTCAAAAACAATCCGGTCTTCATCGGTCCAACTTTCGCAAGTCCGCGATGAGGTCGAGGATTCCATTGACGATGGACGACTCGGCGCATCCCGGCCGCAGCCGCGACGACAGCACCTCGAACGTGTACTTTCCGTAGGAGGCATCGTCTGGAATGTAGCCGGAGCGTGCCGACCCGTTGGTCAATGTCGCCATCATCGTGGCCTTGAAAGGCGACTCACGCTTCAATCGCTGCGCAATCGGGTTGAACACCTCGGCATTCACCGCGCCGATCATCGCGTCGCCCACACGCAGCACTCCCAACCGGATCTCGACCGGCCCTGCTTCTTTGTAGGTGCCTTCGGATCCGGCGCGGCCGTCATTGGTCCGCTCTCGGCCGGGACACTGAATCGTCTTCTGGCTGCCGGACAATCGGACATCGGTATCCGTCCGTTCGATGTTCCGCATGACATAGAGAACTTCTTCCCCGAGGAACTGCCCCATCGAGGACAGCATCTGCCGCTGCTGGTTCATCAGGCGTGCCACTGCGGCGTTGTTCCGGTCGAGGCCCTGCCCGCCGGGCGGCATCGAGTTACTGATGTCCTGGCCTCGCTTCGCGTAGTCCTTGATGCGAATCTCGCGCAGGTCGTACGTCTGCTGGAAGTAGATCGGGTTCTGGTCGCCCGACGCGCCCGTCGACCAGACGGCGACAACGTCGCCGCCGAAGGCGTCTTCGATGTAGCGCGAGCTCGCGCCGGGGATGTCACCGCTGACCTGATCGAGTTGACCTGCAATCACGCCGTGGACCGCGTAGTTGTAGTACACCGCGAGCGGTTCGCCGCTCAGGCTCTCGAACTTGAGCACGGCGACGGTCTTGTCTGACGGACCTTCCCGGTTCGGCCCCTCCCACCACTTCCCCGTCTTGGGGTCGGTGATCTGGCGGTTCACGTTGATGAAGGACTCGCCCGTCCCGTAGCCCACTCGTGCGGGGGTCAGCTTCTGCTGCGCGCGCCGCACGGCGTCCACGATCTTCGTGGCGTAGTCCGGCCCCGGCGGTCCGGGCACGCTGTGCGTGTGCGTCGCCGTCAGCAACACGTTCGCTGATGGAATCCGAAGCTCCGTTTCGACCTGACGCGTCACGGCCTGCCAGATCGCGTCGGAGAGCCCTCCGGCATCGACAGTGATCAGCGCGGCGCGTGCGGCGCCGTTGTCCAGCACGATCGCGCGCGCATACAAGCGGTCGAGCACCCCCAGGTAGGTTCGTGGAAGCGCCGAGTCGGCGGGCGTCACGTCGACCTTCGCGGCTCCGACCCGCAGCGGTGACGCGGCGCGAGCGTCCTGCGCGGCGCCGGGAATCGCCGTCACGACGGCCAGCGTGGTGATGAGAATCGCGAGACGGCCGCTCATGTCTGGTCTCCTTGGCTCGCCGTCACCCCGTGCTCGTTCGACCGCGGCAACGAGCGGATCTGTACTAACGACGGCGCGAGATGTCAACGCGACAGCTCCAACCTGTATTGTCAGGATGACGTGAATTGAGCGCCAGGTCACGCAGTCGAGCCTCGTCAAATTCCAGGCAAGACTGGAACCACGCCGTCGCAATGGCACATCCGGGTCATAGAATGAGCCGATGACAACGAGGACGGCTCGAACGATCGTCGCCGGCGTGTTCGCCATGGCGGTGTCGGCGCACCTGATGGGACCCACGCACTTGGCCGGTGCGCAAACCAGAAACGACACCGCGTGGCGCGCGCGTACGCCGTGGGGCGACCCCGATCTGCACGGCGAGTGGACGACCGAGGGCGAGTACGGCGTGCCGTTCGAGCGGCCCGCGCAGTACGGCGCGCGGCAGTTCCTGACCGACGAGGAGTACGCGAAGCGCCTGCAGGAGGTCCGCGTCCGCGATGAGCAGGACCTCGCGCCCGTGGACGTCCTGTCCGGCCGTGTGCAGGGCGCGACCGCCCCGATTCCGCACTGGCGCGAATACAACACGACATCGCGGCGCACATCGCTCGTGATCGATCCGCCCGATGGCCGGCTTCCGCCGCGCACGCCGACGGCCGCGACGATTCCCATTCAGCGGTGTGGCAGCCTGCTCGGCGGCGAACCGTGCGACTCGTACGACGAGTACGGCCTCGGCGTCCGCTGCATCGTCCACGGCGGAGGCTTTCCCGACGCGATGATCCCGGCGGTCTACAACGCCAACATGCGGATCACGCAGAGCGCGGGCTACGTCGCCATCACCTACGAGCTGATTCACGATACACGCATCATCCCGATCGAGTCGCGTGCGTCGGAACGTCCGCCGCTGTCGCCGAAGATCCGGATGTACATGGGCAATGCGCGCGGCCGCTGGGACGGGACGACGCTCGTCGTGGAGACGACCAACCTCAAGGCGGCCAACCGCGGGTCGTCGCCGGGCCTCCGGCTGACGGAGCGGTTCACGCGCACGAGCCGCGATGCGATGCAGTATCAGGTGACCTTCACCGATCCGGCGACGTGGACGGCGGCGTGGACGGCCGCGCTCGACATGAAGTCGCGACCCGACGACGCCGGGTGTTCGAGTACGCGTGCCACGAAGGCAACGCCGGCATGACCAACATGCTCTCCGCGGCGCGGGCCTTGGAGCGGGCCGAGCGAACGGCGCGGTGACTTCTTCCTTGATCGCAGGGAAACGCCGGTGCCGGGCGTATCGGGCCGCAGTTTCGTGGCGCCAGGCGGCGCCTGTTGTCATCCGGCGGTAGCGGCCCGCAGTTCCACTGTGATGCCGTTGTCGTCGGCAAAGCGGATCACATCGGGTTCGTCCGAGGCCGGCAGCACGCGCACTCCGAGCTCGCCGAGCCGCCTGGTCACCGTCTGCCGATCGAACGGCGCCACGCGAATCGCGTAGTGAGCGATGCGAACACCGCCCGCCGTCTGTTCCAGACCAAGACGCGTTCCCCGCTCGAGCTGGAACCACACGCGACCGTTTGCTTCGCGCGGACGCTCGGCCGCGGCTCCATACAGCGCCCGGTAGTAAGCGAGCGACCGCTCGAGGTTCGATACCTGAAGCAGCACATGGTCGAGGCCCAGCGGCGAAACGACGCCGGTGCCTTCGACGGGCAGCGGTGAGTCGACGGCGGCGGTGACGAGGCCCGCCGGCGGCTGGAAGAGCTGCAGTTCGAGCCCATCGGGATCGGGCCACATGCCGATGGGACCCGGCGCCGTCGGCTGGGCCGGTAAACCCGCCGCCCGCAGCGCCGCGGCGAACGTCTCGCGCCCGTACGCCTGTGCGAGCACGCAGTAGTGTCCGATCGAAGGTGCTCGTCCCTGCGCCGCGCCTATCGCGATGTAACCGATCTGGCGGTCCGCCGGAAGGTCGCCGAGCAACACAAAGTACCGCAGTGTGTCGCGGACCGGTTGCTGGTGCAGCGAGGTGCGGAAGATCCGCGCATACCAACGCGCGGACGCCGCCGGATCCGGCACCACGATATCGAGGTGCTCGATGCCGAGATTCGCGAGCGGCAACGACGCCTGCGCCGTTACGGTGATCCCGAGCCGCAGTACGCCAGTCAGAAGCACCAGCCCGCTCACGACGCCGGTTATGTACCGACTCACGCGATCCTCCTGCAGTGTCACGAATCCCTGCGACGGCGGCAGTATCGCACAAACAATGACGCGGCCGGGCGAGGACGCACTCGATCATGTTGACGCGACACATTTCATCCGCCTGTGTCTCTCTCGCGGTAACGACATTTGCCATGATCGCCGGCCGTGCCGCCGCGGCGGAGCCTCCCGGGGCGCCGGCCTGCTCCGCGCTCGGCACCGTGACGTTCGCGGCAGGCACGGCGCTGACCATTAGGTACGACGCCGCGTCCGCCTCGCAGCCGGCTCAGTGCGTGGTCCGCGGATCCGCGGCGCCGCACACCGGCACCGACGGCAAGGCGTACGAGACACGCTTCGAACTGCGCTTGCCGACGATGTGGAATAGACGATTCCTGTATCAGGGCGGCGGCGGCAACGACGGCGCGGTGGCGCCGGCGGTCGGCCGAAACACGGGCTCGTTCCCGGACACCGGCATCCAGCGCGGCTTCGCCGTCGTGACGACGGATGCCGGCCATCAGGGTGTGATTCCGGAGTTCGGCCTGGATCCAGTGGCGCGCGTGGACCATGCGTACGCGGCCCACGAGCGCACCTACGCGATCGCGATAGCCGTCCTGTCGCGGTACTACGGCCGCGCCCCGACGCGGAAGTACTTCGTCGGCTGCTCCGGAGGGGGACGGCAGGGCATGATGTTCGCCGAGCGCTACCCGGCGCACTTCGACGGCATCGCCATCTGCGCGCCCGCGATGAGCGTGTCGAGCGGCGCGACGATCGCGGCGGCCTGGGACACGCAGACCTACCTCTCGGTGGCTCCAACGAATGCGGACGGCCAGCGCGTCCTCAGCCGCGCGTTCAGCGACACCGACCTCGCGCATGTGGGCCGCGGTATCACTGCGGCGTGCGACGGGGCGGACGGGGCGACCGATGGGATGGTCCTCCGTCCCGAGGCCTGCCGCTTCGATCCGAAGACCGTCCAGTGCGCGGGCGCGAAAGACGCGAGCTGCCTGACGTCGGACCAGGTCGCGGCTCTAGAACGGGCGTTCGGCGGCCCGCGCGATTCAGCAGGACGCGCGCTCCACGTCGGCCAAGCCTGGGCCAAGCCTGGGATCCGGGGATCGCCGCACCCGGCTGGCGGCAGTGGAAGCTGGGCTCGTCGCAAACCGGCACGCCCAACTCGGCGCACGCGACGCTGATGGCCGGTGCGCTGGCGTACGAATTCATCACGCCTCCCGACCCGGCGCTGGCGATCACGCAGTTCGATTTCGATCGCGATCCGGCGCGCATGCAGGCGTTCTCCGCGGTGTTCGACACCTACCGCGACGCGGCGCTCTCCGCGTTCCGCAAGCGCGGCGGCAAGCTGCTGATCTTCCACGGCACGGCCGATCCCATCTTCTCGGCGCTGGAGTCGATCGACTATTACCAGCGTCTCGTGCGCAACAACGGCGGGCCCGACGCCACCGCGCGCTGGGCCCGGCTGTTCCTCGTGCCAGGCATGAATCACTGCGCCGGCGGTCCCGCGAGGGACAGCTTCGACGGCCTCGCCGCCATCGTCGACTGGGTCGAGAAGGGCGCCGCGCCTCTCGCATCGAGGCGTCGGCGCGGCCCGGCGCGCCGTACTTCCCGGGACGGACGCGTCCGCTCTGCGCGTATCCGTCGTACGCGCGCTACACCGGCACTGGCAACCTGCAAGATGGCGCAAACTTCACGTGCGTCGCGGCGGCCGGCGGAGCCCCGGCGCGGTCGCCGCTTGACCGGGCTTTCTAGCGTCCGCGACCGCCGTCTTACGGCATCGACAGCCGCTGCGCCTCCGCGCAGTCAGCGCCGATATCGAAATACCGCAGCACAGTGGCCGTGTCGGTCTCGTACGGATGCTTCTCGCCCACCGTGCGCGGCAGTTGCGCGATCCGCACGCGATCGTACGCGCGGTCGAACTCGGTGTGGTTCGACATCACGACCGTCGCGCCAGCCGCCGCCGCCGCTTTCGCCAACTTGTTCTGGCTGTCGCGGTAGATGGCGAAGTTCTCCGCCCGCCGCGGGAAGTTGAACGCCGTGCCGCCGGCGTACGCGACAACCACCGGGCGTCCCTTGTCCCTGACCGGGAAAATGTACGACAGCGTGCCGGGCGTGTGACCCGGCGTGGCGATCACGTCGACGGTCGTGTCGCCGAGCGTGATCTTCGTGCCTTCGGGTCCGACGACAACGTCGCGCTTTGGCACGCCACCGGGAGCTGAGGCGGGACGCGGGAGCGTCGAATCCCAATCCGCCGCGCCCATCACGATCTTTGCGCCATACCGGCTCTGGAGCAGCGCGGCACCCTGGTCGTGATCGCCATGCGCGTGGCTGATCAGCACGTACTTGATCTTGCGCGGATCGAGACCAAGCGTCGTCAGGCCCTCGACAATCTCCGGCTCGATGGCGTAATCGAACAGCGTGTCGATGAGGACGATGCCGTCGTTCGTCGTGAGCGCCCAGGAGGAGTGAATCTTCGTGCCGACGAAGTAGAGATTTTCGAAAACCTTGTAGGGCTTTGCGTACCAGAGCGCGCGGTCAGGCACCGTGCGGGCGGCGTGCGGCGCAGCCCCTCGGCCCGCAGCGCCCCGGTCCGCAGCGCCCTCGACATTATCCGGCGCCACACAGATGCGAAGGAACGTCCCTGCGTAATCGGTACCCGCGGCGCGCTTTGCAGCCCTCACGAGGCTTTCAGCTGTAACCGGAACAGGCGCCTGGGCCTGAACCGTCAATGTCATCGCACCGGACACCGCGGCCACGAACAGCAGACAACCCCTCATCGCACTCCTCCATCGGCGCGTCAGTCGCGCGGCCCGTCATGCGGCGCTGTCTGCCCCAACTCGATCGCCCCGAGGTCGGGAGCCGCGCCGGCGAATCCATCCGTCACGTTTGACAACGTCTTTCCACGATCAACGGGTGTCGATCCAGGCTTCAGGCCAAACGCGCCGCCGGAGACGATCCGGCCGGCGTCGCAGGCCGGATCCGGTCCGCTGGTCTGGGATCTGACGAACACCCACGGCTCGCGCTTCTGTACGGTCTTCACCCATCAGGCGCGTACGAGCGCCACATCCATGCGACCGTGCGGCCACCGGCAGGCTTCGACGCGGTGGCATTTCTCGGCACGTTTCCGCAGAGCGTCTAGCCGGCCGCGTCGGGCGGTCCGTCGTTGCTGTTCACTTGTTGTTCTTCATGTGCGCCCAGTCTTTTTCGTTCTCGAGGCAGTAGTAGTCGAGCAGTTCGCTGTCGAGCGCGAGCGGCTGCCTGATCGTCACCGACCAGGGCGCGGTGTAGAACTTCGGATCGTCGAAGGTCATCTCGATTTCCAGCGTCCCGAACTCCGGCCGGCGAATCCGCTCCGTCAGCCTGCCGGAGTTTCCGAACGGGTGTCCAAACGCATCCAGCCAGAGATCGTCGCGAAAGCCGGAGGTCTGCACCACCAGCGTGTCGCCATCCCATTTCGCCGTCGAATAGCCGTTCCACGTCGGATTCTGATCCTCGGGCAGCGGCCGGCCGTCGGTGAAGATCTGCCGGTATTGCATGTTGCGTTCGGTGAGGATGATCACGCGGCCCGGGACCTCAACGATCCGTTTGTAGTAGTCGTCGGTCCAGATCCGCGGGGCGCCGCGCGGCATGCAGTGGACGTTCGGATCCTCGTCCTGCGCCGCCATGCGCCGCTTCACGAGATCCTCCACGTCCGGCTGATACGGCACCGGGGTTTTCAGCGAGGCGGCGACGTTCAGGAACTCGCGCGAAATCTGGGTGTCATTACAGTGCGCGCCGCACTTGGCGGGCGTGTCCCAGCCCCACATGCCGCTCAGGTCCGGTTTCCCGTCCGCCGTACGCGGCGCCGGCGCTGACATGTCGGGCTGGCCGTCGGCCGTGCGCGGCACGCCGGGCGTCGGGTAATTCAGCCACTGGGCGGAGAGCGCCGAGGAAAGCGCCATCAGTGCCGCGGCGATCAGATACAGGCGAAGGTCGATTCGATTTCGCATGCGTTGTCATGGGTCTTGAACACGTAGGTTTTCGCGGACGGACCGGCGCCGGACATCCAGGTGCCAATCACGCGTCCGCGGCGGCCGCCGGGGCGGCGAATGCCCCGGCGATGTCGATCGCGAGAAGTTTAGAAATCAATTTGCGCGCTCACCTTGAAGAACCGCGCTTGCAGCACGGACGTCGGCTGCAGCCAGCTCCCGGCGGAGGTGGCCGACGCCGCCACGAACGTCTGGTTATATGTCAACACCGCCGCGCTGTTGAACACGTTATAGATATCGACGCCGACGTTGGTCCGCAGGCGGCCGACGCGGATGTTCTTCGCCAGCCGCAGGTCGAGTTCATTGACGCGGTCGCCGTACAACGTTCCCGGCGTGATCAGGTTCACGGTGGCGGTTGGTGCGTTGTTCGACAGATTCCGGCCAAGGGACGGCGCGATCGCCGAGTTCGGCGCCGCCCAATTCGCCGCGAGCAGTGCGCCCTTATCGCTGCGCATGGTCGCGCCGATCTGCGCGTCGATCCGCGGAATCGTGTAGGAGCCGAGCGCCGTGAAGCGCGTGATCCAGCCCGTGCTGTAGTCGCAATACGGATTGGTCGGGCTGTTGGAGCCGAGGATGGTCAGCTCCGGAATCCCCGCACGGAGCGCGCAGTAGTCGAACGATGTGTTGTTCGTGTTGAAGCCGCCCTGAATGACCAGGCCGTTACGGGGCCGCGCGTTCAGGTTGAGCGCGATCGCATTCGACGTCTGGTTCTGTCGGGTG
>JBGPKK010000124.1:0-13438 GCA_041485905.1 Vicinamibacteria bacterium | reverse complement strand
CTGGTTCTTCGTCGCCTCCGTCATGTTCTTCAGGAAGTACGGCAGGTTGGACATGTCCCCGCGATACTCGACACGCATCAGCACGCCGTCCTTGTGCTTCAATTCGGCGGTCAGCGTGAACTCCTGCAGGTTCTGCACGGCGCCGGTCGCAAACGCGTCCCGATCCTTGAAGTACTCGTACCGCGGCGTCACGGCGAACCTCGCGTTCGGCTGATACCTCAGATATGCGGCGACGCCCTGCCATACGGTCGACACGTTGGTGTAGGTGTCGTGCCCGTAGTCGTAGTTGAGCGCCAGGCTGATCTGCGGAGTGGCCGTGTAGGTCACGATGGTATCCAGCGTGTGACGCCAGTCGGCGTTGTCGTTGTTCTGCTCTGGCCCGCCCATCCAGTTCTGGATGATCGTCACCGCGCTCGTGGGCTTGTAGGTGATCGACCCGCCAACCGACTTCGCGGTGTTGTTGTCGACCGTGTTGTTCCAGCCGTTGACGAGATGCCCCTGCAGCGTCCACTTGTCGTTCGGCGAGTACACGGCGCGCATCCCCATGTGGTAGCCGGGAACGGCCAGCACGAACAGCAGCCCGCGTGAGTAGTTCCAGTTGTCCTTCGTCTCGATGACCTCATTCCCCATCATCGTCACGAACTTGCCGAAATCGAACTGCAGGCTGCCGGTCTTCGTGGGCGCCAGATAGCTCAGGTAAGCCTGCTGGATGTTCTGGTAGAGCGTCGTCCCTCCGGGCTCGAAGCCCGCGACGATGGCCGCCGCCGATCCGTAATCCAGGTCAATCCGGAACCCGCCCCGGCTGTCGGTTGTCGGCTTCTTCTCGAGGGCGAGCTCCGCCAGGTTCAGACTGAATGAGTTGTGCGCGACGTCGAAGTTATGAAGGCAGTTGAAGATCGCCACGCCGCCGACGGTCGCGCACGGCCTGGCCGGCGTGTTGAAGTTGTAGCTGTAGTACGTGTCGACAAAGCCGGAGAGTTCCGTGCCTTTGAAGAACGTCAGCACGGGATCCGCCGCCGCCGGTGCGGCCTGCTGCGCCGCGGCCGGCGCCGCGGTCAAACAAACCGCCGCGGCGATGGCGCAGGCGCGTGAACCGACCCGTCGACACATCATCATCGAAGCCTCCTTATGGGTGAGTCAATCGCGCTCCAGTTCACCGGTGCGGATCCGATAGCTCTGGTGGACCGGTATGACGAACACACGACCGTCGCCGATTTCCCCCGTGCGTGCGGCCTGGGTGATGACCTTCACCGCCTCGTCAGCAATCGCGTCCGGCACGACGATCTCGATCTCCATCTTCGGCAAGAGGCTCACGGTGTACTCCTGCCCCCGATAGATGGCGGTGTGTCCCTTCTGTTTGCCGTGGCCGCGAACCTCGGTGACGGTGATCCCTGAGAGACCAAGCTTCCCGACGGCGTCTTTGACTTCGTCCACCTTGTTCGGCCGGACGATGGCCTTGATCAATTTCATCGGTTCCTCCAGTGCGTTGCAGATGGGCCGCCGGGTCTACGCGGGAATCCCTTCCTCTTCCGGGTACGCCAGCATGCCGAACTCGGGAACGTCGAGACCTTCGAGCTCGATCTCCGCGCTCACCCGCATCGGGCGGATCGCGTTGACGACCTTGAACACCACGAACGTGAGCGTGAACGCGTACACGGCGCACAGCGTGGCGCCCCCGAACTGGAGCAGGAATTGCGACGAGTCGCCGTGCAGCAAGCCGGTCACCCCTTGCCCGGCCTTCCCCAGGTACGTGGCCGCCCCGACGCCGTTCCATCCCGCACCGTACGTGCCGTCCGCGAAGATCCCGACGGCGACCGCGCCAAACCAGCCGCAGAACCCGTGTACCGAGATGGCGCCGCACGGATCGTCGATCTTCAAGATCCGCTCGTTGAGCAGGACGCCGGCGCACACGATGACGCCCGCAACGATGCCGATGGCGATCGCGGCGGTGGGCCCGACAAACGCGCAGGGCGCCGTGATGGCCACGAGGCCGGCCAGCATGCCGTTGCACGCCATCGAGATGTCGGGTTTGCCGAACACGAGATACCAGAAGACCATCGCGGTCGCCGATCCCGCCACGGCCGCGAGATTGGTGTTGATCGCCACCACGCCAATGCGCAGATCCGTGGCGGCAAGCGTGGAGCCCGGGTTGAAGCCCATCCACCCGAACAGCAGGATGAAAGTCCCCGTCACGACGAACACGATGTTGTGGGCGGGGAAGGCGACCGGTTTGCCGTCCTTTCCATACTTCCCGAGCCGCGGACCGAGAATGATGGCCAGCGCCATGGCGCAAAACCCGCCCACGGCATGGACGACGGTCGACCCGGCGAAATCGACGTAGCCATGACCCCAGTTCATGCTCGCTCCCAACTGCGACATCCAGCCGCCGCCCCAGACCCAGTTGCCGAACATGGGGTAGAGCAGAGCGCCCACGAACAGCTCGCAGAGGATGAACGCGCCGAACGTGATCCGTTCGCAGATCGCGCCGACGATGATGTAGCCGGCCGTCTCCATGAAGACGACCTGAAACAGCGTGAGCACGTTGCTGCCGGCGTCATAGGCCGGGCCGGTCAGGAAAAAGCCCTTCCCGCCCAGGAAGCCCCACTGGCCGCTTCCGATCAGAAAGTGGTTGAGCGTGGGCGTGCCGCCGAGATTCGCGGGCGCCGCGTTCACCGCCACCGCACCGAACTGGAACGCGTAGCCGACGGCGTAATAGGCGAGAAACGCAAACACGTAGGCCGCGAAGTTCAGCATCATGAGATGCGCGGCGTTCTTCCGGCGCACGAGTCCGCACGTGAGCAGGGCAAATCCGGCCTGCATGAACAGGACGAGGTATCCGGTATTGAGCGTCCATGCGGCGTTGGTGGCGACCCGGACGTGCCCGACCGAGTCCGCGAGCTTCACGGCGAGCGGCTCTTTCGTGGCCTGGGCCTGATACTCGTCGAACGCCTTTTTCTTCGTCGCGTAGTCCGGATCGGCCTTGTCGGTCGGTTCGGACACGACGAAGGCATTCCCGCCCGCGTCGACCGCGTTGGACTTGTCACCGGTGGCGATGCCGGCGGGATCGGGCGGTGGATCGACTGGAGCGGCCAGGGCGGCCACGGGGCCACCCAACAGGGATGCGGCGAAGACGCCGACGGCCATCCGCAACAACCGCCGCGAACGCCAGACAGATAGATCGCGCATGTTCCCAATCCTCCTTCGCGTCAACAATGTTCGGGATGCGAGCGACGGTCGGTCAGCAAGGCCAGCGCCACCGGATCGGTTGCCGATGCGGACGATGCGTTCGTCCCGCGTCTGCTGACGCACTGCGGACTCGCGGGACACGGTTCATCGCGGGATACACTAATGTCGTACATGACCATGTGTCGACAAAAATGTTGACGCCTGGTCGAATGTCCCCAAGATCAGCGGGCACGGCTCTCTGACTGGGCAGGAATGGCAAGCAGTTGGTGCGCCTTCGTGCGAACCGGGTTCAGTGCGGATGGCGCTCCAGCCAGATGCACCACGTCGCGGCCGCCACGACCACCATCCCCAACCCGGCGAACCACGGCGCAAAGACGACAACGCCCGCCGCAGCAGCCGTCGCCAACAGAATCACCGCAACCACGACCGACGTGGGAACTCGTTCCCGTAGGAGTTGCAGGGTCACGAGAACTCGGAGGATCGGCCACGCCACGACGTCGCAGCGTACCGATCACCGCCTGAAAAAGCCCTAAAGGTCGGCGCACCTAAGAACGACCAAAGACGAGCCTAAAAAGTACCAACAACCGGACGGAGAGCATTGACTCCCTGCTGACGGGCGCGTAGCTTGAGATCGTTGGCCGAAGCTTCGCGATATCGCGGAGCGCGGGGGACCCACTCTGGATCGGGTTGGTCAGGTGCGTCGGGTACGTCAGGTAGGGCGGTCAGCCCCACCAGGCCTGCCAGACCTACCCGACTTACCTGACATGGGCGCATCCATCTGGTAGGGCACTTCCGAGCCCGAGCCCGTCAGCTAACCCCGTAGGCATTCTGGAAGCGCACGGCTCCGCGGAGCGTTGCGCCCGGGAGCTGTGATGTCTACACCCGCCGGTCCGTCTTCCTCACCGCGTCCCCCTCACGCTGCGTCAAACGTGCTCGTCGCGACGACCGCGATGCTTGCGTTCATCTCTTTCTGGCGGGCCGCCGCCATCGTGCTCAACGACATGGGCTCGTCAGCCTTCTATGCGGGTGCGATCGCGGAACACTTCGTGGGGAAGGCGGCCCCGTGGTTCATCCTGGCCATCATGCTGCTCGCCTACGCGGTCCGATCGGTCTACATCGAGAGCTGCAGCATGTTCGTGCGCGGCGGCGTCTACCGGGTCGTCAAGGAGGCCATGGGCTCGACGCTGGCGAAGTTTTCGGTTTCCGCGCTTATGTTCGACTACATCCTGACCGGGCCTATCAGCGGCGTGTCGGCGGGCCTCTACCTGGTGGGTCTGCTGAACGAGCTCCTCTCGTACTTCCATTTCACGTTCGTCCTCCCGGTGAACGGGACGGCAGCGGTCTTCGCCGCCCTCGTCACCATGTACTTCTGGTGGGAGAACATCAAGGGCATCCACGAGTCCAGTGAGAAAGCTCTGCGCATCATGTATGTGACGACGGTCATGGTGGTCATCATGATCGTGTGGTGCTCGTACACGCTGTGGGTCCGCGGGTTCCACCTTCCTCCGTGGCCGCACCTGTCAAATCTTGTGTACTCCGCCGATGCCCTCGGCTGGCTCCGTCACACCTCGCTGCCCTACAAAGTCGGACTCGTCGGCATTTTGATTGGCCTGGGCCACTCTGTTCTCGCCATGAGCGGCGAGGAGACGATGGCCCAGGTGTACCGCGAGATTGAGCATCCGAAATTACGCAACCTCGAAAAGGCAGGCTTCGTCATTTTTGTCTACAGCCTGATTTTCACGGCGGGCGTGGCGTTTTTCGCCGTCATGATCATTCCCGATTCGGTACGCAACAGCTTCTACGACAATCCGATCGGCGGTCTGGCGATGAACCTCGTCGGGCCTTTGCCGCTCCGCATTGCGTTCCGCGCGTTCGTCGTCGTGGTGGGCACTTTGATGCTGGCCGGGGCCGTCAACACGGCCATCGTTGGCTCGAACGGCGTGCTGAACAGAGTGTCCGAAGACGGAATACTTCCCCACTGGTTTCGTCATCCCCATCGTCGTTTCGGGACCTCGCATCGGATCCTCAACCTGGTCGTGGCACTCCAACTCCTCACGATCCTCTTGAGCCGGGGAAATATTTTTGTGCTGGGCGAGGCCTATGCCTTCGGCGTGATGTGGAGCTTCGCGATGAAGGGCCTGGCGGTGCTGGTCCTTCGCTACAAGCAGCCGGGCAAGCGGGAATTTCGGGTGCCGTTCAACCTGAAGGTCGGCGCGCTGGAGTTGCCGATAGGTCTGGGACTGATCACGCTCACCCTGACCGCGTTGTGCGTGGTGAATCTGCTGACCAAGCAAGTGGCCACGATTTCAGGCGTCACGTTCACGATCATCTTCTTCGCCGTGTTCACCGTGTCGGAACGGATGACCGGGAAGCGGGCCACGGCGCATGCCGGGCTCGATCAGTTCAATTTGGAACCCGGTGAGGACCTCAACCCGGAGACGCTTGGCGTGCGACCAGGAAGCATCCTGGTGATGGTCCGCAATTACAACGCGCTGTATAACCTGGGCGCGGTTCTCGACCGAACCGATCCGCGCAAACAGGACGTCGTGGTGCTGCATCTTCGATTTCTGCAGCGGTCGGGGTCGGGCGAGTACGAGCTGGCGCCGGAACAGCTGTTCAGTCTCGAGGAGCAAACGCTCTTCACACGCGCCCTCGAACTTGCGGAGAAGAAGGGAAAGAGGATCCATCTCGCCGTCGCGGCGGCGACAGACAAGTGGGAAGCGATCCTGCGCGCCGCCCAGAGCCTGCACGCGTCCACCGTCGTGCTGGGGAGTTCTCCCAACACACCAGTCGCCGAAGAGGCCCGTATCGCGGGCCTGGCCTGGGAGCGGTTGTCTGACCCCAAACCGCATTTGACCCTGGCGATCTATTTCCCGACCGGCCAGGAACATGTGTTTTATCTGGGCCCGCATGCGCCGCACCTGACGCCCAGGGAACTCGATCTGCTCCACAGTATTTGGCTCGAACTGAGCAGCGCAGTCGCCCCAGAGGAGATCCATCACCACGATATCGTGCACTTCGCCCTGGAGGCGCTCCAGCAGGATCTCGGTCATGCGAAGCGGGACGACATCCTCGGCGGGCTGCGGCGACACCTCGCGGACAGTAGAAATCGACGTGCCTTGTGATTCGCCGCGCGTTGTCTCTGGGCGAATCGTCCTGTCGTTGAAACTGAAGCACGACCTAGCCGAGCGCTGATGCAGTTGCCGGAGCAACGTCGCATTATTCAGCTCGACGCGGACGTCGCGCCACAGCCACGTGGCCAGGCCCTCCGGCGTCGTGAACGCCGTCCGGACCGGGTCGAGTGGCCTAGCAGGCACGCCACGACGACGAAGCGAAGTCGCCGTCCGCCGCCTGCGGCGGCATCGTTCATGCGGTCACGTGCCGAATGGAGCGATCGGCAACCACCGTGACCTGCATGTCCCGGGCAAGATTCACGATTCGTTGCACTGACGCCGAGGCGAACCATGAGCGCAGCGCCGTCGGCTTCTCACGCGCGACGAAGATCTGAGTGACACTGTGAATCTGCGCGAAATTCACCATCGTTTCGCCGATGTCGGTTCCTTCAAGGATCCGGGTCTCGATCTGCAGCCCGCGGGCAAAGTTGAGATGACGTTCCAAGCTCTCACGCTCATTGTCGGCCAGGTTTCGAAAGTCTGGCGCGTTGGTCACGTACACGGCGAGGCACTCGGCCTGGAGATAGTCGGCCACGCGCCGCCCACGGCGGATCAACGCGGCACTGGATGGATCTGGCCCGACAAGCAACAGTAGCCGTTCGCGCGCCTCGAATTCTTCCCCCGATGTGCCACCCGCCATTGACAGCTCCTCGCCAGGAAGACGACTTTCGATCGCATACGCCGCCTGACGCATCGCCAGCTCGCGAAGCGCCACGAGTGTCGACTCCCTGAAGAAATTCTGCAGGGCGGCCTGGGACCGTTCTGGCGAATAGATGACCCCCCGCGCAAGTCTGTTGAGCAACGCACGGGGTGTGAGATCGACCATGACGACTTCGTCGGCTTGCTTCAGTACCCAGTCGGGGATCGTTTCGCGCACGCGGACGCCGGTGCTCTGCCAGATCTGGTCGTTCAAGCTCTCCAGGTGCTGCACGTTCATCGTCGTCAGCACGTCGATGCCCGCGTCGAGCAACACGTGAACGTCTTCCCAGCGTTTGAGAAGCGCCGATCCCGGCACGTTCGTGTGCGGGAATTCATCAACGACGGCCACCGCCGGGTGGCGACGGAGAATCGCGTCCGTGTCCATTTCCTCGAAACGCGAGCCGCGGTACTCCAGGACCTTTCTTGGAACGGTTTCCAAATCCTCACTCAGCGCGATCGTCTCCTTCCGGCCGTGGGGTTCGAAGTACCCGATGACGACGTCGACGCCACGGCGTTTCAGGTCCTGAGCCTCGGCTAACATCTGGTAGGTTTTGCCGACACCCGCCGCGTAACCCAGGAACACCTTCAGGCGGCCACGTCTCCGCTCTTGGGTGCTGACGCTCACTGGGGGAACACCCGAACGTCAATGCCTTCTGCGTCTCGGATCAGTCGGTCGAGCGGTGTGCCACCGAGACGAGCGCGCCAGGAACGGCGGAGGTTGTGACCCACGAAGATCTGGGTAATGCCCTGCGTCCGTGCGTACTCGAGAATCGTCTTGATCGGATCCTTCCCTTCCAGAATCTCGACGTGCGCCTGTTGTGCGCGCGCGAGCGTGACGTTGCGGTCGAGCGCCATTCGATCCTCAGGCGTGAGATTGTCCTGGGTCACATAGATGGCGAACAGCTCGCCGTGGAAGCGATCGGCGTTCCTCCGACCGCTGGCCAGCATCTTGGTTGCGTTGGCTCGCGGTGTCATGCACACGAGAATCCGTTCCTGGGTGCCCCACGACGATTGGACACCATGCAGCCGAAGATACGCTTCGAGCTGACGGTCCACGACGTCGGCCGTGAGCAGCAGCGCGCGCTGCCGAAGCTGCGAGAGCTTCTGCGCCCCAATGGCCTCGTCCGCCTCAGGTAGAGCATCGACGACGACCACTTCATCAGCGCGGTCGATGAAATCCTGCGGCACCGTGTCGGTCTTCGTCTTGCCGAGGATGCCTCGCACGAATGCTTGTTGCTCGGCGATGTACTCGAGATTGATCGATGTGAGAACCGAAATCCCCGCCCCGAGTAGCTCCTCGACATCTTCATAGCGCTTTCGGTGGCGGCTCCCAGAAGGGTTGTCGTACGCCAAACCGTCGATCAGACAGACCTGCGGGCGACGCGTTAGAACCGCGGGCACGTCGATGACCGGCACGCCTCCGACGTCCCGCGTCGGAATGATCTCGAGGGTCCGAATCACCTGCTCGACTTCAGGGGCCGAATCGGGCTGCGCGGCGGCGATGACGACGTCCTCACCCCGTTCGCGGCGGCGACGGCCTTCGTCGAACAACTTGAACGATTTACCAACGCCTGAGGCATAGCCGAGAAAGATCTTCAGCTGCCCACGGTGTTCGGCTCGTTCCGCCGCCTCGATTTGCCGGAGCAGTGCTTCCGGGTCTCGGTGAGCCGAGCGCTCGTCGTCGTCAACGCTCATCGTCGAGTGATTCCGGAAATGATTGTATCTGACGAGGATTGAACAAATGATGCCGGGCACGCCGCGGACACCCGGCCGCACCGCCCTCGGATAAGGGTCGGGATTGTCAACTAGAAGATCGGAGGCCTTCGCGCCGTCACCTCAGGGCGCTCGTCGACCGCAGGCTGCTGCGCAATCCTCGTTCACTTGTGGGGAAACTGCTGGTCCAGTGCCAGATTGACCTCCAGGACGTTCACGCTCGGCTCCCCAAGGAAACCGAGCGCCCGTCCTGCTGTGTGCTGCTCAATCAACCCCTGCACCTGTTCCACCGACACTCCGCGAGCCTTCGCCACACGTGCCACCTGCACCTGGGCATTGCCCGGACTGATGTGCGGGTCCAGACCCGACGCGGAGGCCGTCACCGCATCGGCCGGGATCGGCGTCTTCGGCATGAACACCAAGGGTGCCTTGTCGTCGTTGAACGCCTTGATCAGCTTCACGTCATCGAGCTCACCCTTCGCGTCTTTGAATCGCTCAAGGGGCACCGAGGAGTCATACGGGATGTCGTTGTCGAGGCAGTAGTGCACGATGCGATCTTTGACGCCATCGAAATCGACGACCTCGTTTTTCTTGTCGTCCATTTTCGTCGTCCCGTTGATGAACTTCGCGCTCGTCGGCCCCAGGTTCGATCCCGCGCTGGCGGTCGGATCGTAGCCACTGCCGGCCGAGGATGGCCGCGGGTGAAAGTACTCGGGCTTCGCGAAATTCTGCCCGATCAACCGGGAGCCGATAACCTGACCGTTCGAGACAATCAGGCTGCCATTCGCCTGATCGCGAAAGACCACTTGAGCAATCCCGGTGATGACGGCCGGATACACCAAGCCGGTCAAGACCGTCATGACCAGCATCATCATGAATGCAGGTTTGAGTTCCTTAAGCATGTCAAGTCTCCCTACGGTCCGGCTAACGCCGGACACTACCCGGGTCAGGCCAGGTGGAGCAGGCCGAGAATCCGGTCGATCGCCCAGATGCACGGGAACGGAGCGACGAGGCCGCCGATCCCATAAATCAACAAGTTACGACGGAGCATCCGCGCCGCGCTTTGCGGCCTGTATCGCACGCCACGCAATGCGAGCGGCACCAGCGCCACGATGATGAGCGCGTTGAAGATCACCGCGGCGAGGACGGCGCTTTCGGGCGTGCGGAGGTACATGATGTTGAGCTTGTTCAGCGCCGGATACGTGGCCATGAACATCGCCGGAATAATCGCGAAGTACTTGGAGACGTCGTTCATGATCGAGAACGTCGTCAAGGCACCGCGCGTGATGAGCAGCTGCTTGCCGATGGCGACGACCTCGATCAGCTTCGTCGGGTTGCTGTCGAGATCCACCATGTTGCCGGCCTCGCGGGCCGCGGTCGTCCCGGTGTTCATCGCCAAACCGACGTCGGCTTGCGCGAGCGCCGGCGCGTCGTTGGTACCGTCGCCGGTCATCGCGATCATGCGACCGCCCGCCTGCTCTTTCTTGATGTACTCGAGCTTGTCCTTCGGCGTGGCCTGCGCGATGAAATCGTCCACGCCGGCTTCGGAGGCAATGGCCGCCGCAGTCAGCGGGTTGTCGCCGGTGACCATCACCGAGCGAATGCCCATCGCCCGGAGCTGCGCGATGCGCTCCTTCATGCCCACCTTGACGATGTCCTTGAGGTGAATGATGCCGAGCAGCCGCGAACCGTCGGCCACGGCGAGCGGGGTGCCGCCAGTCCGCGAAATCTTGTCGGACAGTTCCGTGACGTCCGCTGGGATTTTCCCGCCGTGTTCCTTGACGAAATTCACGATGGCGTCGGTCGCGCCCTTTCTGAGCTGGCGTCCCCCGATATCCACGCCGCTCATCTTCGTATAGGCCGAGAAGGGGATGAACTTCGCGTTGTGGGCGGCCACGTCACGGCCGCGCAGGCCATATTTTTCTTTCGCGAGGACGACGATCGACCGCCCTTCCGGTGTTTCATCGGCCAGGCTGGACAATTGAGCGGCATCCGCAATCTGGCCTTCGGTGACGCCGGACGCCGTCAGGAACGCCACGGCCTGGCGGCTGCCGAGCGTGATCGTACCGGTCTTGTCCAAGAGCAACGTGTTCACGTCGCCGGCCGCTTCGACCGCCTTGCCGCTCATCGCGAGTACGTTGTGCTGCATCACGCGATCCATGCCGGCAATCCCGATCGCCGAGAGCAGGCCGCCAATCGTTGTCGGGATCAAGCACACCAAAAGCGACACATAGACGGTGATCGTCGGCGCCGTACCGGCGCCAGCCGAATTGACGCTGTAGATCGCGTACGGCACGAGCGTCACCACCGCCAGGAGGAAGATGATCGTCAATCCGGCGATCATGATGTTCAAGGCGATCTCGTTCGGCGTCTTTTGCCGCTCCGCGCCTTCGACGAGCGCGATCATCCGATCCAGGAACGTTTCACCAGGATTCGAGGTGATCTTGATCCTGACGTGATCGGAGAGGACCCGCGTGCCGCCGGTCACAGCACTCCGATCACCGCCGGACTCGCGGATCACCGGCGCGCTTTCCCCGGTGATCACCGACTCATCGACCGTCGCGATCCCTTCGATGACCTCGCCGTCTCCGGGAATGACTTCGCCCGCACTGCAGACCACGACATCGCCGGCCCGCAGCTTCGACGAAGACACTTTCTCGATCCGTCCGCTCTCGGCGAGGCGATTGGCGATGGTATCGGTCCTGGTCTTGCGCATCGATTCGGCCTGGGCCTTGCCGCGGGCTTCAGCCATCGCCTCGGCAAACGTCGCGAAGAGGACCGTGAACCAGAGCCACAGATCGATCTGCAGTTCGAATCCGATCCCGCCAGCGCCGGTCGCGATGTCGCGAACGAGGAACAACAGCACCAGCGCGGCGCCGATTTCGACGACGAAGATCACCGGGTTCTTCATCAGCGTCACCGGATTCAGCTTGAAGACCGAATCCTTCAACGCCCGGCGGAGAATCTCCGGGTCGAAGAGCGGCCGCGCCCGGACAAGCTTCTTCGGAATAAGGCTCGTCTCGTCGACGGGCGACGGGGTGGCGGGAGCGGGAGCAGGAGGCAGAGTGGTGGAAGATGCCATGACTTAACTCCAGATCGGGAACGACACGAGCATGGTCGAGAAGAGCCGACCCTGGTGCATGAGGAAATGTTCGACGATCGGACCGAGCGACAAGGCCGGGAAGAACGTCAGTGCGCCGACCACGATCACCGTCGCCACGAGCAAGCCGACAAAGAGCGGACCGTGCGTGGGCAACGTGCCGGCGGATGTCGGAACGGCGTTCTTGCTGGCGAGGCTGCCCGCTGCCGCCAGCGCAGGAATCATGAAGAGGAAGCGCCCGAACAGCATCGCGAGGCCGAGCGTCAGGTCATACCAGGGCGTGTTGACGGTAATGCCGGCAAACGCGCTGCCGTTGTTCTCTGACGCGCTCGTGTAGGCGTACAGCATCTCGCTCAAGCCGTGCGGCCCGCCATTGTTCAAATTCGCGATTCCAGGTCCCTGCGGGTTCCAGTAGCTCCCCTTCGCGAAGGGCACGACGATGCTGACGGCGGAAAAGAACAGAATCAGGAAGGCCGTCGCCAGGATCGCAAAGAGCGCCATCTTGACTTCCTTCTGCTGGATCTTCTTGCCGATGTACTCCGGCGTGCGGCCGACCATGAGGCCGGCAATGAACACACCCACGATGGCGTAGAGCAGCATGCCGTAGAGGCCCGCTCCGACGCCCCCGAAGATCACTTCATCGGTCTGCATGTTGAACAGCGGCACCAGACCGCCGAGCGGCGTGTAGCTGTCGTGCATGCTGTTGACCGCGCCGCAGCTTGCGTCGGTGGTCACGGCGGCAAACAAGGCCGATGCCGCAATCCCGAACCGCGTCTCCTTGCCCTCCATGTTCCCGCCCGCCTGCGTGGCCGTCGTGGCGCTTTCCACGCCCAGCTTCGCCAGGATTGGATTGCCCGCCTGTTCGGCTGGATACGCGACGAAGACACCGAGCAGGAACATCACCGCCATCGCCCAGAAGAGGGCCCAGCCTTGACGCGTGTCTTTGACCATGTGGCCGAACGTATAGGTGAGTCCGGCGCCAAGGATGAAGATGAGGAACATCTGAACCAGGTTCGTGAATGCCGTCGGACTCTCGAAGGGGTGCGCCGAGTTGGCGTTGAAGAAGCCGCCACCGTTTGTCCCCAGTTGCTTAATCGCTTCCTGCGAGGCAACGGGACCCTGCGCGATCGTCTGCGTCGCGCCTTCAACCGTCTTGACCACCGTGTACGGATGGAAGTTCTGGATAGCGCCCTGCGAGCACAGCACAAGCGCGGCGACCACGGAAACGGGAATCAAGACGTACAGCGTCGCGCGGGTCAAGTCGACCCAGAAGTTCCCGATCGTGCCGGTTTCGTGACGGGCGAAGCCGCGGATGAGCGCGATCGCCACGGCGATCCCCGCGGCCGCCGACACGAAGTTCTGGACGGTGAACGCCGCCATCTGGACGAGATAGCTCATCGTCGATTCGCCGCTGTACCACTGCCAGTTCGTGTTCGTCATGAAGCTGATGGCGGTGTTGAACGACTGGTCGGGGCTCACCTGGCTCGCGCCGAATCCCTGCGGATTCAGCGGCAAGAGACCCTGGAGCCGCTGAAAGGCGTACACAAACAAGAAGGAGCAGATGCTG
>JBGPKK010000123.1:0-13556 GCA_041485905.1 Vicinamibacteria bacterium | reverse complement strand
GTCGCGTACTCGGTCGCCGTGCCAGTGCTGCCGGATCTGACCCACAAGCTAGCCACGTCGCCGACGATGTTCGGGATGCTGTTCGCGTCGTTCGGGGTGACCGTGCTGCTCACCGCGATCCCGATGGGCGCCGTGTCCGACCGCGTCGGGCGCAAGGGGCCTCTCGTCGGCGGTCTGGTGGTGCTCGCGATCGCGACGCTGATGTTCGCGTTCGCCGACACGCTGCCGTCTCTGTTCGTGGCGCGTCTGGCGCAGGGCGCGGCGGATGCCGTGACGTGGGTGGTCGGGTTCGCCCTGCTGGCCGACATGTACGAACCAGCCGAGCGCGGCCGCGCGAGCGGCATCGTGATGTCGGGCGCGAGCTCGGCGTTCGTCATCGGGCCGTCGCTCGGCGGGTGGCTGTATGAGGTCGGCGGTGTTCGGCTGCCGTTCCTCGCTGTGGCCGTCATGTCGGCGGTGGCCGCCGCCGCCGCGATGTCGCTAAAGGCGCCGCCAGCGCACGCGAGGGGCGAGCCAGTGCCAGTGCTCTCGGTCCTGCGGGTGCCGGCGGTCGGCGCCTGCGCGGCCGCGGTGGTCGCCGCCGCGGCGACGATGTCCATGTTGGAACCGATGCTGGCGCTCCACCTGCAGATGCTCGGCGTCAACCCCACGCGGATTGGCGTCGTGTTCGGATGCGCCGCCATCGTCTCCGCCACGTTACATCCGGTCTACGGACGACTCGCTGATCGCTGGGGCGCGCGCCGTCTGACGCTGTTGGGACTCTCGGTGTCTGCCCTGGTCATGCCCATCGTCGGTGGCGTCGTGAGCTTCGAGTCTGCGATCCCGATTGTCATGGTGCAGACGGCAGCGCTCGCGCTGGTCATTGCGCCGTCGCTGGCCTACATGGGCGAGGCGACCTCCGCCGCCGGTCCCGGCTCGTTCGGCGTCGCCTATGGTTTGTATAACGTCGCGTGGGGCGTCGGGCTGCTGGGCGGTCCCGCGCTTGGGGGGTTTCTGTTTGAACGGATGGGATTGCCTCGCCTCGCGCTGTACTGGGCGCCGTCGCTGATGCTCGTCACGCTGCTCCTGGCCAGAGTAAGATCTGAAGGCCGGCTAAAGCCGGACACTACCGCACGTACCCTTGGAGGAATCACATGACCCGTATCAGAACCTCAATCGTTCTTGCGCTCACGCTGGTGACCGTGTGCGCATACTCCCTGCAGGCCGACGTCCGGACCGACGAGAAGACTCGCATCGAGTTCGGCGGCGTGCTTGGCCGGATGGTCAACATCTTCGGCGGCAAGTCGGCGCGCGAAGGTGTGACTTCGTCTGTTGCGGTCAAGGGCGATCGGCTGGCCAGAACGACCGACACGACGGGCCAGATCGTCGACCTTGGTGAAGAGAAGGTCTACGACCTCGACATCCGCAAGAAGAGCTACACGGTGACCACATTCGCCGAATTGCGCCGCCGCATGGAAGAGGCGCAGCGCAAGGCGGAAGAGAACGCGCGCAGGGAGAATTCAAAGGAGACGGCCAAGAACGATCCGAATCAGAAAGAGATGGAGGTCGATTTCGATTTGAAGGAAACGGGCCAGAAGAAGACCATTAACGGCTTCGACACGCGCGAAGTCGTCATGACGATTACGCTGCGCGAGAAGGGCAAGACGCTCGAGCAGAGCGGCGGCATGGTGATGACCGACGACATGTGGCTGGCGCCGAAAGTTGCGTCGGCAAACGAGATCGCCGCCTTCTATCAGCGCTACGCGCAGAAGCTCGCCGGTCCGATGATCGCCGGCGCCTCGGCGCAGGACATGGCGGCCGCGCTGGCCATGTACCCGATGATGAAGCAGGCGCTGGCCAGAATGAACACGGAGAACGTGAAGATGGACGGCACGCCCATCGTCTCGACCATGACGATGGACGCGGTGAATTCGGCCGAAGAGATGGCGCAGGAGGCCAAAAAGGGCGGCGAGGACAAAGGGAGCGCCAGCGGCGGCATCGGCGGACTGCTTGGAGGACTGGGGAAGAAGGCGGCTCCGAAGAAGGACGCGAACGAGAACAAAGGCCGCACCACGTTCATGACGACCACGAACGAGTTGCTGAAGGTGACACCGGCCGTCAGCGCCGCCGACGTCGCGATTCCGGCTGGGTTTAAGGAGAACAAATAGGTCAGGTGGGTCAGGTCGGTCAGGTGGGTCAGGTAAGTCGGGTCGCGAGTTTCTCGATGCGCTCCCACTGCTCGTCCGTGACCGGCATGACCGACAATCGTGAGATCCTCACGAGCGCGAAGTCGTTGAACGCGGGGTCGGCTTTGATCTCGGCGAGCGAGACGCCGCGCGGCAGTTTCTTCACGGGTGCGACGTCGACAACCGCCTGCTTGCCGGCTTTGTCCTTCGGGTCGGGATACGCGTGTCCGGCAGCCTTCGCGATCCCGACCACGGCTTTCTCGTTGCCGGTGTGATAGTAGAAAATGCGGTCGCCTTTTCTGACCGCGTGCAGGTGCTTCTGCGCGAGCGGGTTCTTCACGCCGCTCCACACCGTTTTCCCGTCCTTGACGAGCGCGTCGAAGCTGTAGTTTGACGGCTCTTCCTTGAACAGCCAATTCATAATTCACAATTGTAAATTGTAAATTGACACTCCGCGATCACATTCGTCCCGGCGTCCGTGTCCTGTTCGTCGGCATCAACCCAGGCGCGCGTTCGGAGGCGCTCGGCCATCACTTCGCCGGGTACTCGAACCGGTTCTGGAAGCTGCTGCACGAGGCGGGTCTCGTTCCCGAACCGATCGGGACCGAAGACGATCGGCGATTGCCGGACTGGGGCTTCGGCATCACCAACCTCGTCGCGCGGATGACGCCTGGCATCGACACGCTGCGGCCGGAGGAGTACGCCGCCGGCGTGCGCACGCTGCGGCGCAAGGTGCGGAGGTGGAAGCCGGAGGTCGTCGCGTTTGTGGGCGTGACCGTCTATCGGGCGGTGTCTCCCAAGGGCCGTGTTCCGTGCCTGCTCGGACTTCAGGACGAGTCCTTCGAAGGCGCGTGCGTGTTCGTGCTGCCGAATCCGAGCGGCCGCAACGCGAATTTCTCTTACGCGCAGATGCTCGACGCCTATCGCGCGCTGGCGGTCTTCCTTCGGAATCGCTAGGCTTTCGGCGCCGCGTTATTTTTTCAAACTGGCCCGCCAGGCGTCTTCGGAGTCGATCGCATCGAGCACCCGATCGAGTTTGGTCACCGCGAGCAGGTCGCGGAACCGTTTCGTTGCGTGCAGGAACTTCAGCGTTCCGCCGGCGCGAACAGCCGACACGTACGCCTGCACCATCGCGCCGAGCAACACGCTGTCGACGTACGTGACCTGGGCGACGTTCAGGAGAATGGACGTGTAGCCCTGGTCGAGCAGGCTGCGCAGGCGACGAAGCAAGACCGTCGCCGAGGAGTCGTCTCTATTGACAGGCCCCTGCAGGTCGACGACGACGGTGTGGCCGCTCGTGCGCTCCTGAAATTCCATGGGCGGTGTCGCGCAGCGGTCAGCCCCGGAGGCATGCGCTACGTTGTAGCCGGAGGGCGCCAAGCGTAGCACACGGCGCGCGACCTTTGACTTCCGCTGCCGCGAGGTGTAAACCACGCATGTGCCGAAGGAGGCACACATGAGGCCGGACCGTCGTCACCGACGATCGCGGGCGCTACGTCGTCCCCGATCTCCCCAGAGCGACCAGGCAAGGGGCTGTGGTCGACGTGGTCGACGCGCACGTCTTCCACAACGACGGTGGCACCGCGAACCAGAGCAAGGTCGTCCACTTCCAGCTTCGACCCGATCCGCTGGCGAGGTAAGATCGGTAATGAAACGAGGGTGAAATGACGCGCACGACGTTCGTGCTCGCGGGCGTGTTGATGGCATGCGCATCGATCCATGGTCAGACCCAGGCGGGCGCATCGAAGGCCGCGAAGGCGGGGGGATGGACACCGTCGCGGACAGCGGACGGACAGCCGGATCTGCAGGGGACGTGGGTGAACTTCGACAGCACGCCGTTCGAGACGCCGGGCGTCCCGCAGCCGGCCGCGGTCCCTGGCGTCAACCCGCCGGCGCACTGGGCCGACCACGATAGTCCGATGCCGGCGCGCCGGGCGTCGATGGTGGTGGACCCGCCGGACGGGAAGGTGCCGGTGATGGCGTGGGCCGAGGCGAAGCGGGACTACGACCTCGCCCATCTCGGCGACTCGTGGGTGCACGAGACGCCCTGGGTGCGGTGCATCACACGCGGCGTGCCGGGCGGGATGTTCCCGGCCGGGTACAACAACGGCTATCAGATCCTGCAGATCCCCGGATACGTGGTGATTCGCTACGAGATGATCCACGAGGCGCGCATCATCCCGATGGACGGGCGTGCCCACGTCTCGCCACACATCCGTCAGTGGAATGGCGATCCGCGAGGCCGTTGGGAGGGCAATACGCTTGTCGTCGACACGACGAACTTCAACGACAGGGGCTCGATCGCGACGAGCGCCGCGACCGGCCGCATCCGCGGCATTCCGCACAGCGACGCGCTGCACGTGGTCGAGCGGTTCACGGCGGCCGACGCGAACACGATCAATTACGAAGTCACGATCGACGATCCGAAGGTGTACACCAGGCCCTGGAAAGTGGCGATCCCGTTGACCCGCGATTCGAACTATCAGATGTACGAGTACGCGTGTCAGGAGGGAAATTACGCCGTGCCGAACGAGCTCAGCGCCGGTCGCGCCCGCGACAAGGCGGAAGCCGAGGCGAAACCGAAGTAGCCGACCCGCCAGCTCGCGCCCCCATCCGAGAGAATCGACATCATTGCCGATGTCTTCGTGAAGAGCGACAGAAATGTCGGTGCGACGATTCCGCCAGGCGCCCGCCGACAACCGCGCGGCTGCTATCGACGATCGTGTCGCTCTGGCGACGATCGATTATGGCGCGGGCGATGCGCGATCGTCGATCGCGATCCCCATGTTTCCGCGAAAAGGCGCGGCGTTCGACGTTCCTCCACGCTGAAGCGCGGCGCCGCGTGATCGCCGGATCCGTTCTTGCTCAAGCGCCGGTGAATGAAACTCCGCGCCCACGCCCACCATCTGCCGCCGACGCTGCAGACGGCCGAGGCGTCGGACACGCGGATGAAGCTGACGCTCGGCGAGATGCTGGAAGCGGTCGAGAAGGACGCGCTGCAGGACGCGCTGAAGAGCGCACGCGGCAACCGCGCGAAGGCCGCCCGGCTGCTCGCCACGACCGAGCGGATTTTCAACTACAAGGTGCGCAAGTACGCGTTTGACTGGCGGCGGTTTCGGTCCTAGCGAGCGCCATTTTCCTGCTCAAGGGCGGCTCGCGAATTCGGAGCGGAACCGATTGGCGAACAGGTTCAGCTATTCCCTCAGCAGCAGATCCACGGCGACAGGACATTGCGGGAGCAACTGTGGCGTGATGGTCTGGCCGCGGTGGTACTGCTGCAGGCTCCGATACGTTCCGGCATGTGGCGCGGAGTAACACGACACCAGATTGGCGTTGAGGTCGGCCAGCCAGTACTGCGAGATTCCCGCCTCGGCGTAGATTCGCGCTTTCACGTCCCGGTCGTACTCGATCGAGGATTCGGCGATTTCGACAACCAGTAGGATGTCTGCCGGGCCGGGAATCCGCGACGCGTAAAAGTCCGCCTGCGGCCGGAGGAGCACCACATCTGGCTCCGGTTCATGATAGAGGTCCAACCGAACCGAGCCCTGGACGCGGACGATCGCCTGGTCGCCCGCGCCGGTCACCATCGCCCGATTCACGCCATCCACGCACGCGTTGTGCCGCGCACCGATCGGCGTCATCGCGACCACCTCGCTGTCGATGAGCTCAACGCGGTCGTCCTCGGACAAAATGCCGACCTGTCCCATGCGCTGATAGTCGTCAGCCGTGAACCGTTTCTTGCTGATTGCAGTGGGCATAGGACGCGTCTCATTCTAGCATCGTCGTACAGCGAACATCGTGCCGGCGCGACACGTCAGCGAAGTGCGGCGGAATCGCGAAGTCGACTCAAGCGGTTGAAGTTCTTGCGCGATCAGCGGCGCGGAGGGAGCGCAGAATTCGCGACGTCGCTGAACCGGGTGGCCTTCCTCCGCGTGGTAGATAACGCCCTCGGTCTTGTGACTGGCCGCGCAGCGCCAGCGGTGCCCGAGGACGCCGCCCCCGACCGCCCCCGCAAGCGCCCCCACAAAGACACCCGTGGGGACTTGATGACCGCCGGGGCCGCAACTGCTGACCCGACAGTCCACAACCCCGCCGATCATGCCTCCGGCCAAGCTGCCGGCGAGCACGCCAACGAAGACATGCCAATCAAAACGCGGGAGGATGACGGCTGCCGGATACCTTTCAAGAAATCCTCGCAGTCCTTACGTTCAACACCGTGAGTTGAGACTCGTCTGCCAGGACGACATACCGTGTGCCCGGCTGTGAGCCGTGAACGGTCATGATGACTTCTGTTCCTGGCGCGAGACCGCGCACGCGCGACTTTCGGGCCGGGGCCGTGATGCGCCGGTTCGGCCGGACCGTCTTCCGGCGGTGCGGACCGAGACGAAACCGCTTAAGATCGCCATGTGATCCGCCTTCCGATCAAAGTCTGGCTCGCCTTCGCCTGCCTGGTGCTGTCGCTGCCTGTCATCGCCGGACAAAATCTCCAGGGTCTCCAGGGCGTCCCGTCGGACGCCGTGGGCTTGCGCATGATCGTCGTCTCGTCCGCCGACGAGGCGCAACGGATCCTGGACCAGCTCAAGGGAGGCGCCGACTTCGCCGCCCTCGCCCTCGACAAGTCCCTCGACCCGACGGGGCGCAACGGCGGTTATCTGGGAAAACTGGATCCAGCGACGCTCCGCCAGGAGCTGAGAGACGCGCTTCAAGGAGTGGATCGCGGCCAGTTGACCGGCGTCGTGCGGATTCCGACCGGTTACGCCATCATCGAAGTCCTTCCCGACTCGCAGGACATTCAAGCCGCCGAGATCAATCCCACCAGCATCGTGGCGGCGACCGCGGTCGGGGCCGTGCGCGAGAGCCTCCCCGTGGGCGGTCTGAGCGAAGCGGACGCGCTGTTCCTCGCGTTCCCGAAGCCGGCCGGGTGGAATCAGGATTTACGCGAGATGTGCCGTGTCCGCTCCGAATCGCTCCCGAGCATCCTTGAGCGGCTGGACCAGAATCCGCTGCCGGTTTCGCCTCCCGGCGCCGCGGGTGAATCGCGACTGGACGTCGTGCAGGGCCAGTATTCGTGGGCGCAAATCCACGCCTACCTCGGAGACATGGACAAGGCGATCGCACGGTGGCAGGTCGCGCAGGAGATCGCCCTGGCCAGCGTGCCCGACATGGTGCCGGTGCTGCAGGAAACGCTCGGCCTGGCCTTCCTGCACAAGGCCGAGATGGACAACGGCGTGTATCGCAACCCCGGAGAGCTGTGTCTCTTTCCGCGGATCGAATCCGCGTATCGAGACACGGCCAGCTCCCAGAAGGCCGTCGAGCAGTTCCTGAAATATCTCGACGCCAAGCCGGACGACTTCGAAGTGCGATGGCAGCTGAATCTGGCGTATATGACACTCGGGCGTTACCCGAGCGGTGTCCCGCCGAAATATCTGATTCCGCCTTCCGCCTTCGAATCGACGGAGAGCATCGGTCGGTTCCGTGACGTGGCGTCCGAGGCCGGACTGAAGGTGTTCTCGATGGCCGGCGGCGCGCTCGTGGATCGGTTCGAGAGCCACGACCTGCTCGATGTGGTGACGTCGAGCATGGATGTCTGCGAGCCGCTCCATTACTTCCGCAACAACGGCGACGGTACGTTCAACGAGCGAACGGCGCAGGCGGGTCTGGCAGATCAGTTGGGCGGCCTCAACCTGATTCAGGCCGACTACAACAACGACGGCTGCATGGACATGCTGGTCCTGCGCGGCGGGTGGGAATTCCCGATGCGCAAATCGCTGCTGCGCAACAACTGCAACGGGACCTTCACGGACGTGACGCGTGAGAGTGGCCTCGGAAAAACGGTCAGCCGCACGCAGACGGCTGTCTGGGCCGACATCGACAACGACGGCCACCTCGATCTGTTTGTCGGCAACGAGACGGGGCCGAGCGAGCTCTTTCGCAACAAAGGTGACGGGACCTTCGAAGACGTCTCACGGTCGGCGGGGGTCAGCCGGACGGGGTTCATCAAGGCGGTGATTGCCGGGGACTACGACAACGACGGGTACGTCGACTTCTATCTGTCGGATTACAACGGCAACAACCTCCTGTATCACAACGATCACAACCGCACGTTCACCGAAGTCGGCAAGCAGGCGGGCGTGCAGGCGCCGTGGCGCAGCTTCGCCGCATGGTTCTTCGATTACGACAACGACGGCTGGCCCGATCTGTTTGTGACCAGTTATTACCTCAGCACCGACGAGGCCGCGCGCTCGTACCTGGGCCTTCCCAGGAACGCCGAGACGCTCAAGCTCTATCGAAACCTGCGAAACGGCACGTTCCGGGATGTCAGCGCCGAGGTGGGCCTCGACAAAGTCTTCATGCCGATGGCCGCCAACTTCGGAGACGTCAACAACGACGGGTTTCTCGACATGTATCTGGGTATGGGGAGTCCGTCGTTCGGCTCGATGATGCCGCATGAGCTGCTGCTGAACAAAGACGGGAAGTCGTTTGTCAGCATCACGGCGTCCTCTGGCACCGGAGAGCTGCACAAAGGACACGGCATTGCCTTCGCCGATCTCGACGGTGACGGAGACGAAGACATCGTCGCAGAAGTCGGCGGCGCGGTGCCGGCCGATCGGCACGCGCTGCGGCTGTTTGAAAACCCCGGCAACAGCAACAACTGGATCAGCGTGCGTCTGGTGGGTGTCAAGACCAA
This sequence comes from Vicinamibacteria bacterium, assembly GCA_041485905.1. Classification (GTDB taxonomy): domain Bacteria; phylum Acidobacteriota; class Vicinamibacteria; order Vicinamibacterales; family CAVVIG01; genus JAHFUI01. The sequence continues at coordinate 4,703 of JBGPKK010000123.1, read as the reverse complement.
TCGGGCGGCGATTGGCGCGCGAATCAAGGTGGACGTCGAGAATGGCGGCGTCGGCGGCGCGCGCGTCACGCGCTCGATCTATCGAACCGTCGGGAGCGGCGGGTCGTTCGGCGCGAATCCGCTCGAACAGCACATCGGACTGGGGCCCTCGGCCCGGATTCAGAACGTCGAGATCTGGTGGCCGGCCAGCAACACGCGGCAGAACTTCTCCAACATCGACCCGAACCAGGCGATCGAAATCAAGGAGCTCGCCGCCGGCGTCACCAGGCTCGAACGCAAGCCCACTCGATTGGGGGGCCCCAATCGGACACAATAGGTCGGGTGGGTCGGGTAGGTCGCGCCGGGGGTGGGGCCCCGGCGCCAGTGAAAAGAAGAACACGGTGGCTATGAAACGCGCGGCATTTCTGGTGACGTTGATGTCTCTTGTCTGCGGCCTAGCTTCCGCCGACGAGCGTCATGCCATGACCGGCGTGGTTCTGAAGGTGGATCCCGCGACCCGCACGATGGTGGTGTCGACCGAGAAGGTGCCGGGCTTCATGGAGGCCATGGCCATGCCCTTTGCGGTCCGGCAGGCGGCGCTGCTGGACGGCCTGAAGCCGGGGACCGTGATTGACTTCACCTTCGTGGTCGACAAGGACTCGTCCCACGCCGAGAACATTCGCGTGCGCGGGTACGAGAACCTGGAACAGAAGCCGCTGGAGCTTCGGCGGCTGAAGCTGCTCACCGAGCTCGCGTCGCCGGCATCGCGCGCCGGCGTGCTGTCGGCCGGCCAGCACGTGCCGGAGTTCGTCCTGACCGATCAGAACCGCCAGCGCGTCACGTTCTCGAAGCTGGCGGGCAAAGTCGTGGTCGTCACCTTCACCTACATCCGCTGCCCGAACCCGTCCTATTGCTTCCGGCTGGCCAGCAACTTTTCTCAGCTCCAGAAGCGCTTCAAGGAGCAGGTCGGCCGCGATCTCGTGCTGCTGACGATCGTCATCGATCCCGAGCACGATCAGAAGGGCGCGCTATCGGAGTACGCACGGACCTGGACGTCGGACGCGCAGGCGTGGCATTTTTTGACGGGTCCGCTTCCCGAGGTGAGGCGCGTCTCGCACATGTTCGGCGTGGACTTCTGGAGCGACGAAGGATCGCTCGTTCACTCCTTCAACACCGCCGTCATCGATCGCCAGGGAAAGCTCGCCGCCAACCTCGAAGGCAATCTCTTCACGCCGCAGCAGCTGGGGGATTTAGTACAGACGGTGATGGAGCGGCGGTAGGAGCAGAGCAAAGAGCAAAGGGCAAAGGGCAAAGGGCAACTCTGCCCTTTGCCCTCTGCCATAGCCCTACACGCTATTTCCTAAAAGTCCCACTGCACGGTGATCTTGGTCGAGCGCGCCGTCAACACCGACTGCGGCGTGAGCCAGGCAGTTGTGGTCGGGACGAAGGTCTGTTGGTAACCCAGGATATAGTCTTTGTTCAACGCGTTGAACAGGTCGGCCGAAACGGTCGCCCGCTGCCGGCCGAAGCGGAGGATCTTCCCCACGCGGAAGTCGAGCTGATTGACCCGCTCGCCCCAGACGTCGCCAGGCTGGATGAGGTTGATGGTGACGCTTGTCGCGCTGTTCGACAGGTTCCGTCCGAGCGACTTAAACACGTCGGCATTCGGCACGGCGTAGTTCGCGGCAAGGACAGCGCCTGGGCTGCTCTGGAAGGTCCCGCTGAGCAGTACGGCGATCTTCGGGATCGTATACGAGCCCGCGGCCGTGGCCCTCGTCGTAATCCCTGCGGCGTTGTGGCAGTTATAGGTCGTCGGGCCAATCTCCGGCAGCTTGGCGCGGACCTCGCAGTTGTCGGTCACCTGCGACCCCGTGCTCGATCCCGCCTGAAGCTGGATGCCATTGCGCAGCCGCGCGTTGATGCTCAGTTCCAGGCCGTTGTAGATCGAATACTGGTTCCCGTAGTTGGGCGCGTACGTGGCGTAGTTGTCGGTCAGCGCTGTGGTGGCATTGTTGACGTTATAGAGCCCGGAGATCGTGTACCCGCCGCCACCCGGCAGCCGCGAATCGAGCGGTGCCACAATGCTGAACGAATCGAAGTCCGTCGCGGCCTGGGCCCGGTTGTCCGTGACCGTGAAGTTCTGGAGCCAGCGCCGAAGATAGCCGACCTCAATCGACACACGAGGCATCACCTCATGCTGAACGGTGGCGCCGATTTGCCAGTCGCCCGGCCGGACGCCCCAGCCCTGCATGATGTTGGGATCGTACGAGAGCGTGGGATTGCTTCGCCCGAACGCCAATTGGCTGATTTGGCCGCAGAAATCGACCGTTGTCGTTTGTAGCAGCGGGTTCTGGAGATCGCAATCCGGGACGAAGTTGTTGTTCCGGTCGGTCCACGTGCGGGTGACCGTCGTCGGAACGCGCGACGCCGGCAGAAGCGCCGAGTAATTGCCGTTGCCGTTGACCGCCGCCTCGAGATACCGGCCCATATTGAACTTCAAGGCCGTCTTCCCGGTGCCGAACAGGTCGTAGGCTGCACCCATTCGGGCCGTGATGTCGGAGTAGCCCTGCACGCCCCGCGTTTCCGGGAACGTGGTGACGGCCGGCAGGAACTGCACGCCGCCGACGGTCTGCTCGGGATAGGTGCTCCACGGGTGGTCGAAGCGCACCGCCCCCTGCAGCGTTAACCGGTTCTTGGTCCACTGGTCCTGCGCGAAGAGCGCGTGGTACCGGACGCGCGAGAGGGTCCGGTAGTCACGGATGCTCTCCGTGATCAGGTTCGGCAGGGCGTTGTTGACCCGGAAGGCAATGTTCTGGCTGCCGCCCGGTGCCCGATTGTCCTCGTGGTAGGCGCCCTGGTAGCCGAACTTCATGTTGTGGGTGCCGGTGACAAACGACGCCGCGGCGTTCCACGTGTGCGCGCCGATCCAGTCCGCACTCCAGGAGCCTTGCCCCCGGTACAGCAGACCGGGGATCCCCCCGTTGCTCGCGCAGCCGGCCGTGCACTGTTCGGTCATCTGAATGAGGTTGCGATTGTTTCCGGGCACTTCGCGGTTGTTCCAGTTGGACAGGTACGTGCCGACGCCGGCTTCGAGCAGGAGCCGGCTCGTCGCCGTCGACGTCCACTTCGCCTGCTGCACACGCTGGAAGCCGTGATTCCACGCACCCGTTTCGGGGGCCGTCGTCGCGGAGCCCTGGCTGATGCTGTTGCTGCTGATCTGTTCGTCCCAGAACAGGTTCAGCTTGTTTTTCGGCGAGACCTGGAACGTCAAGCGCGTGCTGGGCTGCAGCGGGCCGTTGCTGTCGCTCTTGGCCGGGTTGTTCGGGTCTTTCACGTAGGTCCACTTGGTGACGTCGCCGGCGTTGAGGTTGTGGAACATCGAGATGTCGTTGCCGCTGCCCCGGTCGTACACCAGTGCGAAGTACCACAACCGATCTTTGACGATCGGGCCGCCGCTCGAGACACTGGTGTCGTAGATGTAGTTGATCACGTTGGGGCGGGTCAGTCCGGCGTCGATCAGCCGCTGCGTGAAGTTGTCGCTCTGCATCCCGGCCCCGAGACCGGTCGCAAAGAAGTGGAACTTGTACGTATTGCCACCGGTCTGCGGCACGATGTTCATGCCCGGCCCGCCGACTTCGTTTTCCCCCAGGCCGCCGGATGTGGACATGACGACTTCCGACGCATTCTCGATGTCCTGCCGGTAGCCCGACACGCCGCCGCCGTTGAGCGACGCCCCGGTGTTGAGCCCGTCCACCTGGACCCGGCCCTCGTTTGAGCGGCCGCCCCGGCCGCCGAACACAATCATCCCGGGCTGGAGCTGAACGTTTTGTGGAGCAGTAGTATTACCGCCGGTAATCATCGAGGGAATCAGGAGCATGACGCTGGCGTACCCCTTTGCCGTCGGGAGATCCTGAATGAAGCTCGTCTCCAGCGTCCGCACCCGCTTCGCGCTCTGTACGTCCACCACCGGTGTTTCGCCCGTGACGGTGACCGTCTCCGTGAGGTTACCGACTTTCATATCCGCGTTCACCGGCGTGGTGCTCCCGGCCGTGAGCTCCAGGCCTTCGCGCTTCACCGTGGCGAACCCGGTCAGCGCGAACGTGAGCGTGTAGGGCCCGGGTTGCAGGTTGGTGATGCGGTACTGACCGTTCCCGTCGGTGACGGTGCTGCGGATTTTCTCAATCAGGTTCGGGCTGGCCGCCTCCACCGTGACGCCCGGCAGCACGGCGCCGGACGCGTCTTTAGCCACGCCTGCGAGCGCGGCGAGGTTCTCGGCCTGGGCGAACGCGGTCGCCGGCAATAGCACGAGTGCTACGAGGAGCGCTAACAACTTCACCAATCCGCGCATAGCGTCACCTTCCTCTCCTCAGTCGTGAGGATCTTGAACCCTTGGACGGGCCTGATCAGGCCCGCCCTACTAATGTAAAGGCACTATCTGAGGGGGCCATCATCGATGCCCCGGTGTGGCGTGTCAATGGTATTGATCCGGCTTTCGGCGGGCGGATCCGGCATTGGGTGCAGGATCCAAATTACCGGACGGGTGACCGTCAGGCGTCGCCCGCGGAATCCGAATGGTTGTCGCTAGGGCAGCGCCAGCGCGATCAGCTCTCCCGGCATCTGCCGCGCTGAAATCGCGACGACGATGTACTGCTTGCCGTTGACCATGTAGGTCATCGGCGCGCCGCTGGTGCCCGCCGGCAGCTCCATTTCCCAGGCGATTCTTC
>JBGPKK010000122.1:0-13588 GCA_041485905.1 Vicinamibacteria bacterium | reverse complement strand
GAGGCACAGGCCTTGCGAAACCAGATCGATCAGCTGCGGCGAGACTTCGATGCGGTGCGCCAGCAGTACGGCGATCGCCTCACCGCGCTCGAGACCAGACTGGCCACGATTCCGGGCGGCGCGCCCCCCGCTCCCCAGACTGCGCCAGCGCAGCCAGCAACTGGCCAGCAGCCGACCGTGGAGGTGCCAGCCGGCGCGGCCGGCGCCGGCGGTCCGTCAGGCGCGCTGCCGGTCTATGGGTCGGCAGTGGCCGGATCGAAGATCTTCAATCCCGACATGGCGGTGATTGGCGACTTCCTTGGAGCCGCCGGACGTAACGTCGTCGCGCCGCAGCCGGCGCTCGAGATGCACGAATCGGAAGCCTCATTTCAGGCGGTCGTCGATCCGTACGCGCGAGCCGACTTCTTCATTTCGTTCGGTGAGTCCGGCGTCAACCTCGAAGAGGGTTTCCTGACGTTCACGTCGCTGCCTGGAGGTCTGCTGACGAAGGTCGGCAAGATGCGCGCAGCGTTCGGCAAGGTGAACGGACTCCACAATCACGTGCTGCCGTGGACCGATCGCCCACTCGTCATCAACAACCTCGTGGGCGGCGAAGATGGAATCGACGATGCGGGTTTTTCGGTGGCGCGCTTGATTCCAAATCCCTGGATGTTCCTCGAGGCAACGGGACAGGTCTTCCGCGGCGATTCGGGCGAGACGCTCTTCAGGTCGAGCGAACGGGGCGACTTGAGCTACGTTGGTCATCTGCGCGGATATCAGGACCTGTCGGAATCGACCAACGTCGACCTGGGTCTGTCGTACTCGCGGGGGCACAACCCGTCAGGGATTGTCGACGGCGTCGACCTGGGACGATTCATCACCGGTTTGTGGGGCGTCGATGCGACGCTGCGGTGGCGCCCCCTGCAGCGTTCGATCTATCACTCGTTCATTGGACGCACCGAGGTCGTGTGGAGTAATCGAGAGCAACCCGGTGGAGTGCAGAAGAGCATGGGCTACTACGTCTCGGGAGACTATCAGCTGGATCGGCGCTGGTTCGTCGGTGTCCGATACGACCGATCGAATCGTGCGGAGAATGCTTCACTTCTCGATGCGGGGCAGTCGCTCGTGCTTTCGTACTGGCCGAGCGAGTTCAGCCAGGTGCGCGGACAATACCGTCGGACTCAGTACGCGGACGGACCGACGGCCAACGAGCTTCTGTTCCAGTTCCAGTTCGCGATCGGGGCGCACGGAGCGCACCCGTTTTAGTCGACAGTCGACCGTCGACGGTCGACGGTCGACTGGCAGTGGCCGGACCCCAATTGGGTCCGGCGATTCGGTGTAGGCCGGACCTTGTTAGGTCCGGCGATCAGAAAGGGTCATTATGAGCATCAAGCCATCACTCATCGCGCTCGTCGCGGTGTCATTGTTCGTCCCGTCGCCGGCGCGCGCACAGGGCAAGCCGAACGTTGTCGCCACGACCGAAGATCTCGCGTCGATTGGGCGGGAAGTCGGCGGCGACCACATCTCGATCGACTCGATTGCCAAGGGATACCAGGATCCGCATTTCGTCGAGGCGAAGCCGAGCTTCATCCTCAAGCTCCAGAAGGCTGATCTGCTGATCGTCGTCGGTCGCGAGCTGGAAATCGGCTGGCTGCCGCCGCTCATTCAGCAGAGCCGCAACGCGAAGATTCAGCCTGGCGCCGAGGGATATCTGGATGCGTCCACGGAGGCGAAGATCCTCGAGATCCCGCAGGGCCAGATCACGCGCGCGATGGGTGACGTGCATCCGCTCGGGAACCCGCACTATTGGCTCGATCCCGAAAACGGCAAAATCATCGCGCGCGAGATCGCGGCGAAGCTGTCGCAATTGCGCCCGAACGACAAGGCGTACTTTGACCAGCGGCTGGCCGATTTCACGAGCCGGCTCGCCGAGGCGGAGAAGCGCTGGATCGCGGCGATGACGCCCTTCAAGGGCCTCAAGCTGGCGACCTATCACCGGTCGTTTCCGAACTTCACGGATCGATTCGCGCTCGAGGTCATGGGCTACGTGGAGCCGCGCCCCGGTATTCCACCCTCCCCGGGCCACACGCTCGAACTGATCCAGGAGATGAAGCGGCAGAACGTGAAGATCATCCTCGTCGAGCCGTATTTCGATCTGAAAACGCCGAACGCCATCGCGCGTGAAACCGGCGCCCGCGTGGTCGTTTTGGCCCCATCAGTGGGCGGGACGAAGGACGCCACGGACTACTTCAAGCTGTTCGACTACGACATTAACGCTGTGGTGGCCGCCATCAGAGAGAGTGGAGGAAAGTAGACATCATGGACATGTCCGTCCTGTCGTTCCTCGCGCCGTGTTTCGTCGCGAGCCTCGTGATCGCGGGGATCCACGCCTACCTGGGCATACACGTCGTCGAACGGGGCGTCATCTTTGTCGATCTCTCACTCGCGCAGATCGCTGCGTTCGGCGCCACGATCGCGCTGCTCATGCCGTGGTCCGGTGGCGACCCACACGGGAACGCGGTGTACTGGACGAGCCTGGCGTTCACCTTCATCGGCGCGGCGATTTTCTCGACGATTCGCAGCCGCCGCGCGCGCATCCCGCAGGAAGCGATCATCGGGATCTCCTACGCCGTGGCATCGGCCGCGACGATCCTCGCGATGAGCAAGTCGACCTCGGAAGGGGAGCACCTCAAGGACATGTTGGTGGGCAACATCCTGGCGGTCTCCTGGTCTGAGGTGTGGCTGACGGCCGTGCTCTACGCTGTCATCGGCGCGTTTCACTTCATCTTCCGCCGCCGCTTTCTTGCTATCTCCATGGATCCGGAACGCGCCGAAGCCGAGGGCACGTCGTTAAGGCTCTGGGACTTTCTCTTTTACGCCTCGTTCGGGTTCGTCGTGACGCGGTCCGTGTCGATCGCCGGGGTGCTGCTTGTGTTCTGCTACCTGATCGTGCCGTCGGTTGCCGCGATGCTCTATTCAGATCGGATCGGCAAGCGTCTCGCGATCGGCTGGACGATGGGGACGGTCGTGTCGGCGCTGGGCGTGTATCTGTCGCTGAAGCTCGATTTACCGACCGGCGCGACCATCGTCTGCACCTTCGGCCTGGTGCTGATTCTCGTGGCGGCCGTACGTCCGCTGATCCAACGAACGTCGTGATTTGCCGGAGCTGCGGCACCGAGATCGCCGAAAAGGCGCTCATCTGCTATCGCTGCGGCACGGCGACGACCGAAGCGAAGTTCAAGCCCGTCTCCCCGACGCGCAGGTCGTCGCTGTCGCGCGCGTCGAGCATCATTGTCATGGCGCTGGTGGAATGTGCCGTGTACGCGGGCGTGCTCGTGGGCGTCTCCGCGTACGAACACGTGACCCTGAGCGACGGATTGGCGAATCTCATCGCGCTGACGGTGACGGTCATCGTCGCTGGCGCGTTCGGCGCATATGTTCGCCGCGCCAGGCGCCTATAATCGAGATATGTCGCGGGTGCGAATGGCGACCACGCTGTGGATCGTCTGGGCCGTCATCGTCTGGAACGTGGTGTTCGATCGCGTGATCGTCGTCGCCGGCCGGCGGTACCTTCACGCGGCCGCGCTTGCCGATCACGCGGGCGGTCCCTACGCGCGCATCGACGATTGGATGCGTCCCGCCATCACCAATGGCCTCTGGACGGCATCGGCCGCCGCCGCGGCGATTCTTGTTTTCGGAGTCTTCGGCGTGCGATTTGCGGCGGCTCGAGCCGGATCGCCCCCGTAAGGTCTGCCGTATGCACATCTCTCCGCATCCGCTGATTTACGACTGGAACCACGACGCGGTCGGGCCGCGTCCGCCGGTGGCGATGCTGAACGATGAAACGCTGCGCGACGGCTTGCAGTCGCCGTCGGTGCGCACCCCGCCAGTCGATCAGAAGATCGAGATTCTCCGTCACATGGACGCGCTTGGCATCGACACGGCCGACATCGGCCTGCCGGGAGCCGGCCCGAAGGTCGCCGAGGACGTCGAGCGGCTCGCGCGGGCGATCGCCGACGAGCGGTTGAACATCCGCGCCAACTGTGCGGCGCGAACCCTCATAGCGGATATCACGCCGATCGCCGAGATCACGCAGCGCACCGGCGTGCCGATTGAATGCTGCACGTTCATCGGGTCGAGCCCGATCCGCCAATACGCGGAAGGATGGACGGTCGAGTACCTGCGGACCTGTACCGAACAGGCGGTCAGCTTCGCGGTCAAGCAGGGTCTGAGCGTGATGTTCGTGACCGAGGACACGACCAGGGCCGATCCCGAACAGCTGCGTCTTTTGTATACGACCGCGATCCACGCCGGCGCGTCGCGGCTCTGCATCGCGGACACGGTCGGACATTCGACCCCCAACGGCGCCAAAGCCGTCGTCACCTTCGTCAAGTCTTTGATCGCGGAACTGGGGGCGGAGGTCGGCATCGACTGGCACGGACACCGCGATCGCGGGTTTGGTGTGGCGAGCAGTCTCGCCGCGCTCGAAGCGGGAGCCACGCGGCTGCACGGCGCCGCGCTCGGGATCGGCGAGCGGTGCGGCAACACGCCCATCGATCTCCTGCTGGTGAATCTCGTCATGATGGGGTACATCGACCGCGATCTGAGCGGTCTCGGCGCCTACTGCCACGCGGTGGCGCGCGCGTGCCACGTGCGGATTCCGCCCAACTATCCGGTCATCGGCGCCGACGCGTTCCGCACCGCGACTGGCGTGCACGCGGCGGCCGTCGTGAAAGCGTTCAGAAAGGGCGATCGCGCGTTGATGGACGCCGTGTACGCGGCCGTGCCGGCGAGCCTGGTGGGACGTGAACAGGAGATTGAGGTGGGACCGTTGTCCGGTCGCTCCAACGTTGTGTTCTGGCTGGAGAAACGGGGCCTGCCGGCGACCGACGAGATCGTCGACCGGGTGTTCGCCGCCGCCAAAGCGTCGAACCATGTGCTGACGCACGATCAGATTCAGCGCCTTGTCGACGACGCCAAGGTTACTTCCCGATAAGGATCTCCTCGAACAACTTCATCGCGCGGGGATCGCGCGACTCGCCGAGCCGGGCCATCGCCTGTTTGCGTACCTCGGTGTTGCGGGCGGTGCGCGCAATTTCGACCAGCTTCGCCGCGCCGTCGCCGGCGTGCATGCCAATAGCCCTGAGCGCAGGCCGTACGAACCGATCCATGCCGTCGCGTGACTCCGGGGCCGCCGCGACGAACTTCGCGAGCCAGGCGACACTCTCCGAGCCGTTCACGTCGTTCAACCACGCGAGCGGCATCCCGCCAGCGTCGACGTCGCATTCCGGCGTGACGGTGCGGAGCTGAACGACCTGTCCGGCCTCCAGCCGCGCCAGGACGAGGAACTCCGAAGGCGACTCGAGCATGATCCGCGATCCATTCGAGCAGGTGCGGCGCGATCCCGCCGCCGCCGGGAGGCGATACCCGATCCATGTGGGCGCCCTCGTCGCCGCGATCGCCTGCACCTCCCGCTCGAGCCCTTGAAGCGCAGAGCGCGTCTCGACCTTCGCGTTTGCGACGGGACTTTGGGCGACCGCCGGGCCCGCAAGCAGAACCACCACACCGAGGGCATTTATCACGGCTCGCGGGGCCCCACCCCCGCTCGCTCTCACTCGCGCCTTCGCGCTCGCTCGGGCCGCAGGCGCTGGCGTCATTTCAGCAACTCGAACAGATAATCGGTGGCTTCCTTCGACTTCATGGACGAAAGCTTCTGCACGATGTCCCGTTTCATGGCCGGATCTTTTTCGGCCCGCGCCAGCTCGACGAGCACCGCCGCGTTATCGTGTGCCGTCAGCGCGTTGAGAATCTCGCGGCGGACTTCGACGGGCGTCTCGGGCGTATAGAGGGACCGCAGCACCTCGCCGCTCTTCGCGCCGCCCGCGGCGCCCAAACCACGGATGGCCGCTCCTCGGAGCTGCAGATCCTTCTCCGTGCGGGCGATCTCGATCAACCGGTCTGTGTTTCCGCTCGCGCCCATGCTCTGAAGGATTCGACGCTTGACGTCAGACGAGGACTCGCTCTGATACAGCTCCCAGAGCTCGGCGTCAGCGTGAATCGCGCCCAGCTGCTGGACCGCCTGGGCGCGCAGCTCGGGGGAGGTCTCAGTCTTCGCCAGGGCCAGCAGGCGTGCACGGTCGTTCGAATTGTTCAGGCCTCGCAGAATCTGGCGCTTGAGCGCTGTGTCGGTGGACCCTCGATAGATCTCGTCGAGCACCTGGCGGTTCTCGGGGCCGCCCATCGCACCGAGATAGCGGATGGCCCTGAGCTGAAGGTCGGGGTTGCCGGTCCTGGCGACATTGGTGATGATGTCCCGCGCGCGCGCCGAGCGGCTCTGGCTCAACACGAACAGCGCGTTCTCCTGGAGCTTGACGGAGCTGTTGCCGGCCAGCAGCTTTTCGATCATCGGCACCGCGCGGTCCGGATCGCTCTGCATCAGTCCGCGCAGCGCGAGAAGCTTGAGCTCTTCGTCGTTCTGCGCATCCGGGGACACCGCCTGGCCCGAGGCCTGGCGGATCTCGACTTCAAGCGCCTTCGCGTCTTTCAGCCATCGGCTGTCGGCGAAGCGCTTCTGCAGATCCGCCAGCGTCGTCAACGCGTCGGCGCGCTGCCCCTGTCTCGCGAGTGTGTACGACTTCCAGTAGAGCCCGGCGTCGACCCGGTTGCTGCCGGACAGACTGACGAGGCGATTGAGCTGCTCGATCGCTCTCTCGTAGCGGCTTTGATCGATCGATTGGCGTGCCTGCCGATAGAGCGCGTCGGCAAGCGCCTCCTGGTTGCGCGCCTGGGCGCCGGCCTGGGAAGAGAATGAAAAGTCGGGCCGAGAGAAGGAAAAGTCGAAGGGACCGAATGCGCGCGCCGACTCGACCGCCTGGCGAGCCGATTCGCGGATCGCATCCAGATCCAGATTGAAGTCGAGGGCGAAATCCGGATTCCAGTCGACGTTGAAGTCGAACGAAAACGGCGCGACTGGAGGAGGCGGCGCGATTGGAGGAAATGGCGCGACTGGAGGAAGGGGCGCGATTGGAGGAAATGGCGCGACTGGAGGAACCGGGGCCTGGGTCAACAGCAAAGGCCGTGGAATCCTCGGAACAGACTGCCCGGTTGCCGTCCCAAGACCAACCGACAGCCATCCCAGGAACGCGATACCCAACATCTGTCTGGTCGTCACTGTGTTCATGTTGTTGTCTTCCGTGTTTGCACGGGCGCGATCTCGCGCTCGTGGAGTTCGTCGGCGAGAATGCGGACCTTGAAGAGCAGCGCCGCCGCATCGACGCGTCCACGCACGGCTTCGAGCTCCGCCGGCATCGGCATCGATGGTCCGTGGACGATTTCCAGGAGACTCCGTTCGAGCTCGTCGAGCACGTTCGCGACCAGCGCGTCCCCTGCGCGCGTGGCGGCTTCGCGATACAGACGGTTGGAGTCGATGAGGTCGGCGGCCCACATCTGCTGATCCGTGAGGTCGACCGTCTGCCCACCAGCGTTGACGAGATCGAGCAGGACACGCTCCGATTGATCGAGGTGGTCGCTGATGGCCGCCAGCCGAACACGTGCGCCGGCCTCGCTCGGATCGACCGAGAGCGCGATGGTTGGCGTCGCGGGTACGCGCTGCGGCCACAGACGTCCGGCGACGAACGGCGCGACGATCAGGACGACGAGCGCGGCCACAGCGGCCAGCGGCCTCCAGCCGAATCCCACGTGCCACCAGGGCGCCTCCTGCTCAGGAAGCCGCGGTCGGATCCGCTGCCAGACCTCCGACGGGTACGAGTCGTCGCGGTCGGGAACCTCTGGTGCGATCACGAACTGCAGCGCCTCGGCGAGTCCTCGATACGCCGAGCAACATTCGGCGCACGTCTCCAGATGACGCTCGACAGCGTCTCGGCGGCGGCCCTCGCCGTAGTAATAAAGAATCAGGTCGTCTTCGGCGTAGTGGGTCATCGCCATCACAGCTACGTGCCTCTCAGCGGAGCCAGCACGGTCCGCAACTTCTTGACCGCGCGAAACACGCTGTGCTTGGTCGCGCTCGCCCCCAGGCCCAGCGCTTTCGAGATCTCATCGATCGATCGTCCTTCGTAATGGCGAAGCGTGAACGCCGCACGCTCGAGCGGACTCAACCCGCTCATTGCGTCGGCCACGCGCCGCCCGATTTCGGCGCTGCGCGCGAGCCGTTCGGGACTGGCGGACTGCGCGGGAATCACGTCAAGTCCCTCGAGGCTTTCAACCCGCGCCTGGTTCTGCCGCGCCTGCCTGGCTCGCATCGCATCCACCGAGCAGTTGGCGACGATGCGGTACAGCCAGGTGCCGAAATCGGCGCGCGATTCGAACCGCCCGAGCTGACGGTAGGCACGAAGGAAACTCTCCTGGACCACGTCTTCAGCGTCCTGTTCGTTGCCGGTCATGCGAAACGCGAGGCGAAAGACACTCCGGCTGTGGCGTTCCACCAGCACGCGGAAGGCATCGCCGTCTCCCTGGCGAGCCCGTGCCAGGACGGCTGCGGCCTCGGTCGCGTCCATCTGCATCAATTAGACGGAGTCTAAGGGCGTCGGTTGGCCATCCGTCGTGCGGTAAGCTCCCGCTCGTGCGATTCGCCCCAACATTGACCGGGGTCCAGGCGTCTATCGTTGTAATGACGGGAGAGGCGACGATCGCCGCGACGGCCGGTATCGCCCTGCCTCAGCGTGTCGGCTTACTGAGGTGCGCCTCGATTTGCGGCAGCGCCGCGACGACCACGTCGCCGACGACCTGCAGGCTTCTGGCGCTGACGGCGTCGAGCGTGTCCTGCGCGGTGTGCCACTGGGGGTATTCCAGGTCGATGATGTCGACGGAGGGAACGCCGGCCTTCACGAACGGCACGTGGTCGTCCTCGATTTCGGTCGTGCTCGGGACGAAGTACGTGTCGAGCTTCTGCTTGCGAGCCGCATCCCAAATGACGTCGGTCAGCCACGGCGTCGAGTTCGCGTCGCGCCTGATGCGCAGATCGCGATCACCGATCATGTCCACCAGCACGAGAGCCTTGAGCGTGGCCAAGGAGCCGTCGCGCTTGCCCGCATCCACATAGTGACGGCTCCCGTACGTGTTGTCGGTGCCCGCCCAGACCTCGTTCACCGCTTCCTCGCCGTCCAGAAACAGCAACTCGATCGTGTAGGCGTTTTTTCGAGCCTTGAGCACGCGGGCCAGCTCAATCAGAAACGCCGCGCTCGATCCACCGTCGCTCGCGCCGACGAACCGGAAACGAGGAAAGCGCTTCGTGTCGTAGTGGCCCGCGAAGACGACGCGCTCTTTTCTGGCGCCGGGAATCGTCGCGACAACGTTCACCATCGACACCTTGCCGATCGGCGTGTCGTCCACCCATTTCTGCTCGACAGCTTTCACTCCAGCGGCCGCAAGCTGGTCCTCGATGTATTTGCGCGTCTGCTCGATCGCGGCAGTCCCCGACGGCCGGGGTCCAATGGACACGAGCTGGCGCAGATGTTCCCACGCACGATTGGAGTCGAAGTGGATCGCAGGCGCCGTTTGCGCCAGGAGCGCCAGTAGGACGAAGGTCAGCATCTGGTCATCTCGTTATCTGGTCATCTGGTCATTCATCTGGTCATTTGAGCAATCAATGACGAGATGACCGGATGACCAAATTCATGCGCGTTTGTCCCTTGGGATGTAGTCGCGATGCTCGGGCCCCACGTAAATCTGCCGCGGCCGCGCAATCTTCTGCTCCGGATCGAGCAGCATCTCTTCCCACTGCGCGATCCAGCCGGCCGTTCTCGGGATGGCGAAGAGCACCGGGAACATCTCGACCGGGAAGCCCATCGCCTGGTAGATCAGACCGGAATAGAAATCGACGTTTGGATACAGCTTGCGGGTGACGAAGTAGTCGTCCTGCAAGGCGATCCGCTCGAGCTCGAGCGCAATGTCGAGCAGCGGGTTCTTGCCGGTGACGGCGAACACCAGGTCGGCGATCTTCTTGATCACCTTCGCCCGCGGATCGTACGACTTGTACACACGGTGCCCGAAGCCCATCAGGCGCACGTTGCCGTCGCCGGACTTGACGCGCTTGATGAACTCCGGGACCCGCGCCACCGATCCGATTTCGCCGAGCATCCGCAGCACCGCTTCGTTGGCGCCGCCGTGCAGCGGACCGTAGAGCGCGGCCGCCGCGCCCGCGAGCGCCGAATACGGATCGACGTGCGAGCTGCCGATGTTCCGCATGGCGGTGGTGCTGCAATTCTGTTCGTGATCGGCGTGGAGGATGAACAGCACGTCGAGCGCCCGCGCCAGGACCGGATTCGGGTGGTACTTCAGCTCCGTCATCTTGAACAGCATGTTCAGGAAGTTGCCGGAGAAGCTCAGCTCGTTGTCGGGGTAGATGTACGGGCGCCCGATGCTGTGGCGGAACGCGTACGCGGCGATGCTCGGCACCTTCGCGATCAAGCGGTGGGTCTGCTTCAGGCGCGATGCCTTGTCGAAGATCTGTTTGGCGTCGGGATAGAACGTGGACAGCGCGCCGACCGTGCTGAGGAAGATCCCCATCGGGTGCGCGTCGTACTGGAAACCCTCCATGAGTCGCTTCACGTTTTCGTGGAGCATGGTGTGGAGGGTAATCTCGCGGACCCAATGCTGCTGCTCGGCGGCCGTCGGCAGCTCGCCAAACAGAATCAGGTACGCCGTCTCGAGGAAGTCGCTCTCTTCGGCGAGCTGTTCGATCGGATAGCCGCGGTAGAGCAGCACGCCCTTGTCGCCGTCGATGTAGGTGATCGCGCTGCGGCAGTTGGCGGTGTTCAGGAACGCCGGGTCGTACGTCATGAGCCCGAAATCGTCCGGCGCGGTCTTGATCTGGCGCAGATCCATGGCGCGGACGGTGCCGTCCTGACTCGGCAGCTCGTACTGCTTGCCGGTGCGGTTGTCGAGGACGGTCAGCGTATCAGCCATACGGAACTTAGAACTGAGCAGTGAGAACTTAAAAGGCCTGCGATCTCAGTCCTTTTGAGTTTTCAGTTTTGAGTTTTCATTTTCAAGATCGTCATCGTCCGGCAGCGCTTCTCCCGGAACCGTGTAAGCCCCGTCCGCCCAGTGCGCCAGATCCTGCAGGCGGCATCGCTCGCTGCAGAACGGCCGCCAGGCCGGGTCCACCGGCTGCTTCCGGCAGAACACGCACACGGCAGGCACGGTGTCTATTGTACTTGGGTCAGGTAGGTCGGGTAGGTCCAGACCCACCAGACTTGGTTCTAGCCGCTCTGCAAGTCCGCGTGGTGGCGCACGTCCCGTGCGGAGACGATGAAGATGACGTCTTCGGCGATGTTGGTCGCATGGTCGCCAATGCGCTCGAGATGCCGGGAGATGAGAATGAGGTCGAGCGCCGGTTCGACGGTCGTCGGATCCTGCAGCATGCAGGTGAGCAGCTCGCGGAAGATCTGGGTCTTGAGCTCGTCGAGCGTGTCGTCCTCGTCGAGCACCCGCTGGGCGAGCTGTGTGTCCCGCTTGACGAACGCGTCGAGCGCGTCGCGCAGCATCGCTTGTGCGATGCCGGCCATGCGTGGGAGGTCGATGAGCTTCTTCACCACCGGCCGCTGCACACAACGCTGCGCCGCCTCGGCGATGTTGACGGCGAGATCGCCCACGCGCTCCAGATCCGTGTTGATCTTGACCGCAGCCACGATCGCCCGCAGGTCGGCGGCCATCGGCTGATACAGGGCCAGCAGCGTGAAGCACCGGCTGTCGATCTCGATGTGGAGCGCGTTGACCGGCTCGTCGCCGGCGAGCGCCTGAGCGATCGACGCGCTGTCGCGGTCCACGAGACCCTTGATCGCGATGCGGACCTCCTCCTCGGCGAGGCCGCCCATTTCGAGAATGCGTGTCTTGAGCTGGCCCAGCTCTTCCTGGAAATGCCGGACGACGCGTTCAGCGGTGTCCATCAACCGAACCTTCCTGTGATGTAGTCTTCGGTCAGCTTCTCCGACGGCGCCGTGAAGATCTTGTTCGTCCGATCGCACTCGACGAGGCGACCCAGCCAGAAGAAGCCCGTCACGTCCGACACGCGTGCCGCCTGCTGCATGTTGTGCGTGACGATCACGATCGTATATCGCGATTTGAGCTGGTAAATCAGCTCTTCGATCTTCTGGGTTGCGATCGGGTCCAGGGCCGACGCCGGCTCGTCCATCAGCACAATCTCGGGCTCGACGGCCAGCGCCCGGGCGATACAGAGGCGCTGTTGCTGGCCGCCCGAGAGTGCGAGCGCGGAGGTGTGCAGCCGATCCTGTACTTCCTCCCAGAGCGCCGCCGCCTTCAGGCTCGCCTCGACGCGCCCGCGGAGCTCCTCGCGAGAGCTGGTCATGCCGTTGATGCGCAGGCCGTATGCGACGTTGTCGAAAATCGATTTGGGAAACGGATTCGACTTCTGAAACACCATCCCCACGCGGCGCCTCAAATCCACGACGTCGACCGACGAGGCGTAAATGTCCTGCGCGTCGATGCAGATGGAGCCCTCGATGCGCGCGCCAGGCACGATGTCGTTCATGCGATTGAGCGACCGAAGGAACGTCGACTTCCCGCAGCCTGACGGCCCGATGAGCGCCGTGACCTGGTTGGCTTGGATCTTCAGGTTGATGTTCTGGAGGACCTGGTGCGCGCCGTAATAGAAGTTCAGGCCCGCCACCTCGATCTTCGGAGGCTGGCTCGGAGCAGGCTGCGCAACAGGCTGAGGCGTCGCGACCGGCGCCATGGCCGCATCCTTCAATAGCATTCGGACCACGGTAACGCGACGGAGGTTTCCGGCTCGTTTCGGGTGCGTAAATTCCGTGTAAAGCCCGATCAGCGCGCGAGCGCCGGCTCGACGGGCTTTTCCGTCGGCTCGAGAAATGCCGCGACCTGCTTCCGCAGCTCCTCTTGAATGTGTTCCACCGACCGGCGCGCGTCGAGGTTCCGGAAATGGAACTCGTCGGCCATCGACGAATACTCACGCAGCAGCTTGTTCTGGTACGTCCGGAAACTATCGTAGATGTCGTCGCCGGTCTTGAGGTCCATCCCCGATTCCCAGAAATCCATCCCGCGCGCCGCGAGCACCCGGCCGATCAGGGTCTCGACGTCAGTTTTGAGGTAGAAGACCAGATGCGGCGCGATGGCGAACCCATAGAGGCTGCGCAGCCACGGCCGGTCGATCCCGCGCACCCCGGCGCGCGCCAGCGCACTGAAGATGTAGCGGTCCGAGAGCACGACGAACCCGGCTTTGAGCGCCGGGATGATCTCCTTCTCGAGGCGATCGGCGAAATCCGTCGCGTAGAGCAGCACGAACGTCAGCTTGTTCAGCGTGTTGCTCGACTTGGCCAGCTCGATCGTCGGCTGCATCAGCGGCGAACGCGTCCAACCGGTCTCGGCGACCCCATAGCCGCGCACTTCGAGCCACTCGCGGAGCAGCTGAATCTGCGTCGTGCGGCCGACGCCGTCGGTCCCTTCGATCGCGATCAGCTTGCCGGGATAGCCTGCAATCGGCAGATACGGAATGCCGCGGCCGTAATAGCGGCCGGCCTGTATTTCGCCGTTGGCGCCTTCGACGCCTGGATCAGACGGGGTCATCTGCAGCCTCCACCTGTTTGCGGTCGACGTACGGCGAAATCAGCTT
>JBGPKK010000121.1:0-14034 GCA_041485905.1 Vicinamibacteria bacterium | reverse complement strand
CTCCTCGCTGTAATCGACCGAGGCCACCCACAGACGGAGAATGTCGCCGCCGCTCTGCTTGATGATGTCCTGCGGCTCGATGGTGTTGCCGAGCGACTTGGACATCTTGCGGCCGTCCTCGTCGATGAAAAATCCGTGCGTGAGCACCGCGCGGTACGGCGCGCGGCCGCGCGTCCCCAAACCCACGAGCAGCGAGCTCTGAAACCAGCCTCGATGCTGGTCGCTGCCTTCGAGGTACAGGTCGGCCGGCCACGTCAGGTCGCTCCAGAAGGGCAGCACTGCCTCGTGGCTCGACCCTGAATCGAACCAGACGTCGAGAATGTCCTTCTCTCGCTCGAACGTGCTGCCGCCGCATGAGGGGCATGTAAGGCCCGCTGGGAGGAACTCCTCGATTGGGCGCTCGTACCATGCGTCGGCGCCGAAGACGTCGAAAACCGACGCGGCGTGTTCGACGAGCTCCGCGGTGAGGATCGCTTCGCCGCACGTCGAGCAGTCCAGCGCCGGAATGGGGACGCCCCAGGCCCGCTGCCGCGAAATGCACCAGTCGGGCCGGTTCGCGATCATGTTGTAGATGCGGTCGTGTCCCCACGGAGGGATCCATCTGACGTGATGATCGACCGCGTCGATGGCTGCCTCGCGCAGCGTCATCGTGTTGTAGGTAGTGCCCGCCTTTAGGCGGACCGTGTCGGCCTTCAACGGAACTCCGTCGAGCCTGATGAACCACTGCGATGTCGCCAGAAAGATGACCGGGTTATGGCATCGCCAGCAGTGGGGATACTGATGCGAGAACGTCTCGCGGTGCCACAGACGGCCGCGTGCCTTCAGCGCTTCCTCGACTTTCGGATTCGCGTCGAAGACCCGCATGCCGCCGAAGAGTTCCACAGTTTCAAGAAAATGGCCGCCCGGTCCGATGGGCGCGTAGATTTCGAGGCCGTATTTCATGCCCGTGTTGAAGTCGTCTGCGCCGTGACCCGGCGCCGTATGCACCGCGCCGGTCCCCGCTTCGAGCGTGACGTAGTCGCCAAGGACGCCGACCGAGTCGCGCTCGTACAGCGGATGGCGAAAACGGATGCCCTCGAGGTTCTCGCCTTTCATCCTGGCGATCGGCCGGTCCAGCGCGCGACCGACAGCCTTGGATACCGCGGCCGCCAGTCCCTCGGCGACGATGACCGCCCTTCCGTCCACGTCGTACGCTGCATAATCAAACTCCGGATGAAACGCGATGGCCAGGTTCGACGGAATGGTCCACGGCGTCGTCGTCCAGATCAGGACGGAGACGTCTCGACTCTTCAGCTGCGGCACGCGCGACCCGAGCTCGGCCGCGCTTTCAATCGCCAGAGGAAACTCGACGTAGATCGACGGAGACGGATGGTCCTGATACTCGACTTCCGCCTCGGCCAGCGCCGTCCGGCAGTGCATGCACCAGTGGACCGGCTTCTTCCCCTTGTAGGTCAGTCCCTGCCCGACGAACTTGCCCAGCGCGCGCGCGATTGCGGCCTGGTACTTGAAGTCCATCGTGAGGTATGGGCGGTTCCATTCGCCGAACACGCCGAGGCGCTGAAACTGGGCGGTCATGACGCCGATGAATCGATCGGCGTACGCGCGGCACGCGCGGCGGAAGTCGGCGGTCGACATCTCGCGCTTTTTCGGGCCGAGCTCGCGGTCCACCTTCAACTCGATTGGCAAGCCGTGACAGTCGTAACCGGGAACATACGGCGCGTCGAAGCCCGCCATCGATCGCGACTTGACGACGAGGTCTTTCAGAATTTTGTTGAGCGCCGTGCCGAGGTGAATCTGGCCGTTCGCGTACGGCGGACCGTCGTGCAGCACGAATTTCGGCGCGCCACGGCGACGCGCGCGGATCTTCCCGTACAGGTCCATGGCGGCCCATCGAGCGAGCGTGTCCGGCTCGGTCGCCGGCAGGCTCGCCTTCATCGGGAAGTCGGTGCGCGGAAGGTTGACGGTCTCTTTCCACTCGGGCATGGGTACCCAACGATTTTATAATGAACTGATGCCTGCCTCCCCAGAAGCTCGACAGAGTCCGGTGGTCCGCGCCACGACTCTCGACAACGGGCTGAAAGTGCTCGTCCAGGAAGATCACACCGCGCCGCTCGCCTCGGTGTGGTGCTGGTACAAGGTCGGGTCGAAGGATGAATCCCCTGGCCTGACCGGCGTGTCGCACTGGTGCGAGCACATGAATTTCAAAGGGACGACCAACATCCCGCGCGATCAGGTGAAGGGCATCATCGAGCAGTTCGGCGGAAGCTGGAACGGCTACACCTGGATCGATCAGACCACGTACCTCGAGACCGCCACGCGCGACGCGCTCGATCGCATGCTCTTCATCGAATCCGAGCGCATGGCGAACTGCCTGTATCACGCCGACGACTGCGAGTCCGAACGGACCGTTATCATCTCGGAGCTCGAGGGTGGCGAAAACGATCCCGACCAGCTCCTCGATCAGGAGGTGACCGCCACCGCGTTCAAGGCGCATCCGTACGGTCATCCGACCATCGGCTGGCTGTCGGATCTGCAGACGATGAGCCGGGACGATCTGTACGGCTATTACCGTCGATACTACGTCCCGAACAACGCCACGCTCGTTGTCGTCGGGGACGTGGAAACCGACGACACGTTGCGGCGCGTGGAGCGCTATTTCGGCCCCATCGCGCCGGGTCCCGAACCGTCGCGTCTGCGAGCGGTCGAACCGGCGCAGACGGGCGAGCGGCGCCTGACGATTCGCAAAGAGGCCACCGCGGCGTACCTGAAAGCCGCATTCCACGCGCCCGCCGTCACCGGACCGGATTTCTTCCCGCTGCTGATCCTCGATGCGGTGCTGACGGGCGCGAAAGGATTGAATCTCTGGTCGAGTTTTCGACTGCCGCCGCCGCAGCGCCGCGCGCGTTTGTATCGGGCGCTCGTCGAGCGGGGGCTCGCGTCGAGCGTCGGCGGCGCGCTGCTGCCGACCCAGGAGCCGTTTCTCTACACGGTGTCGGCGACAGCGACTGACGGGACCCCGCTCGCGTCGGTCGAGGCGGCGCTCCTCGAGGAGCTCGATCGGGTGCGGCGCGACGGGATTACAGACGCGGAGTTGAAGAAGGCAAAAACGCAGCTCAGAGCGCGGCTGGTTTTCGACAACGACAGCATCACCAACATCGCGCACCAGTTCGGCTACTTCGAGACGATTGCCAGTCTCGACGCCTTTCTTGAGATGCCGTTCCGGATTGCCGCGGTGACGCTCGACGAAGTATCCGGCGCGGCGCGGGCCATTTGCAGTCCATCGAACCGCACCATCGGGTGGTTCGACCCCGCCCAGACTTGAGCCTTCAGACTTGACACGTTCCTCTCCCCGCTCAGGCCTTGCGCCCACGCGCACCGCACTTCCCGACGGCGCCGTCGTCATCGCGAAAGAAACACGCGCGACACCGGCCGTCACCATCAACCTCGCGGTACGTGCCGGTTCGATTTGCGATCCGGGCGACGCGCCTGGCGCCGTCTATCTGCTGTCTCGAGTGATCGATCGCGGTACGGCCACCAGGTCGGGCGCCGACATCGCCGAAGATCTCGACAGCCGGGGCATTACGCTGACCATCGGCGTGACGCGCCACGCGTTATCGCTCATGTGTACGTGCCTGGCAGAGGACTTCGACCTGGTGTTCACCCTGCTGGGCGATGTGGTCATGACGCCGGTCTTCCCGGAAAACGAGCTGGCGATCCGCAAGGCTGAAGTCACGACGGCTATTCGGCAGGATGACGACAATCCGGCGGTCCGCGCTGTCGAATCGCTGATGGCGTTGTTGTATCCGGAGGGTCATCCTTACGGCCGTCGGACGAAAGGCACTGTTGAGGTCGTAGAAGCGCTGACGCGGGAGCGGATCGTCCGGCTGCACAGAGAGCGCTTCGCGCCGAGCGAGGTGACGGCGGTGGTGGTCGGCGATGTGCCGGCCGGCCACGCCGCCGATGT
This sequence comes from Vicinamibacteria bacterium, assembly GCA_041485905.1. Taxonomy (GTDB): domain Bacteria; phylum Acidobacteriota; class Vicinamibacteria; order Vicinamibacterales; family CAVVIG01; genus JAHFUI01. The sequence goes on along the minus strand of JBGPKK010000121.1, from coordinate 10,070 downwards.
CGCCGCCCGCATCTTCAGCGGCTGGCGCGTGCCGGCGCCCGTGCCGCTGACGCTGCCGCGCGTCGAAGCCGCGACCCACCGGCAACGCCTCGTCATTCCGATGATGAACAAGGCGCAGGCTGACGTGGCCTACGGTTTCACGGCGATCGCGCGCAGCGATCCGTCGTACTACGCGTGCTGGCTCATGAACGACGCGTTCGGCCAATATTCCATGGGCGGACGGCTGGGCGACAGCATTCGCGAGCGGCAGGGTATGGCGTACTACGCCTTCAGCAGCCTCGACGCCAACATCGTCGAAGGCCCGCTGACCATCCGGGCGGGAGTCAGTCCGGCCAACGTCGAGCGCGCTGTCGCGTCGATCGACGAAGAAATCCGCCGTCTCACGCACGAGGGTCTCACCGCGAAGGAGCTGAAAGAATCGCAGCAGTACCTGATTGGATCGATGCCGCGCGCGCTCGAGACGAACGCGGGAATCGCCAGCTTTCTCCAGACGGCAGAATTCTTCGGCCTCGGTCTGGATTACGATCTGCGGCTGCCGGACCTGCTGCGGTCGGTCACGCTGGATGATGTGCACGCCGCCGCAAAACGGATTCTGGATCCCGATCGAGCCACAGTCGTCATCGCCGGGCCTTACCAAGATCGATGAAAATGGCAGAATTGACTCGAGCTGTTTTCTTCGACGTCGATTTCACCCTGATCTATCCGGGCCCGATGTTCCGCGGCGAGGGGTATCGGGCGTTTTGTGAGCGATACGGGATGACGGTCGACGAGTCGACGTTCGACGCGGCTGTCGCGAGCGCCGCCTCGCTGCTTGAGGGCCCGGACGACACCCCGTACGACGCGGAAATCTACATTCGCTACACGCGGCACATCATCGAGCAGATGGGCGGCCGAGGTGGGAATCTCGATGCCTGCGCGCGCGAGATCTACGCGGAGTGGGCCGCCTGTCAGCATTTCGAGCTCTACGATGAGGTGCCGGCCGTCCTTCGCCAGCTCTCGGCGGCGGGCATTCGCATCGGCCTCATCTCGAACTCGCACCGCTGCCTGGCGTCGTTTCAGTTGCACTTCGAGCTGCAGGGATTGATCGCGGCGACCGTCTCGTCCTCGGAGCACGGCTTCATGAAGCCGCACCCGAGCATTTTCGCGGCGGCGTTGCAGCTCGTGAACGTGCCGGCAGCCGATTCGGTGATGGTGGGAGACAGCGTGCGGCAGGACGTCGACGGTGCGCTGCAAGCGGGCATGCGCGCGGTGCTGCTGCATCGAGGGAAAACACCGGCAGCCAACGAGGCCGCCCTGCGGGCCCGCGGCGTCCCCGTCATCGCTTCGCTGACCGAGCTATCGTCCCTGCTTTGAGCTCACCAACTCACCAGCTCACCAATTATCCTGGCGGCCAGTGCATGCTGCGGCCACCGATCAGGTGCAGGTGAACGTGGAACACCGTCTGGCCGGCGTCACGGTTGGTGTTGAACACGGTTCTGAAGCCGCCCGCCGAGATCCCGCGCTCCTTGGCAATCGCGGCCGCCCGTCGTACGAGCTCGCCGATAAGCTGATCGTCCTCCGCGCTCAGGTCGTTCAGCGACGTGATATGCCGTTTCGGGACGAGCAGCACGTGGGTCGGCGCCTGTGGGTTGATGTCATTAAACGCGAGGATCCGGTCGTCTTCGTAGACGATCGATCCGGGGATCTCGTGGTTGATGATTCGGCAGAAAAGACAGTCGCTCATGTTCGGCCTTGACCACGTTATACACCGAAGTAGGATGGTGTCGATCGTGGACGGCCAGACCGTCACGTGGAGGTGATCATGACGCGCGCGGTCATTGCCATCATCGTGTTCGTGATGAGCACGGCTGTGGACGCTATCGCCAGGTCTTCCTGGATGGCCGCGAGCTTCCGAAGGATCCCAATCCAAGCTTCATGGGGTACTCAGTCCGACGATGGGATGGAGACACGCTGGTAGTGGAGAGCGCCGGGTTCAACGAGCGGTCATGGCTCGACTTCGGCGGTCATCCCCACACCGAGACGTTGCACATCACGGAGCGATTCCGGCGTCGCGACTTTGGGCACATCGAGCTCCACGAGACGTTCGAGGATCAGAAAATCTACGCGCGCCCGTGGACGGTCAGCATCGACGTCGACGCGGTCACAGACACCGAGATGCTCGAATACGTCTGCAACGAGAACGAAAAGGACCACCAGCACCTGGTCGGCAAAGCGTCCGACGATAAAAAGAACGCCGCGAAGGTGGACATCCGGGTGCTTGCCAGGTACGTTGCGGCGTACGAATTCCGCGCGCCGGAGGATCCGAGCTTCATCACGATCGTGAACGTCACGCTGGCCGGCGATGAATTGCTCATGGACATCGGCGGCAAGGACAAACAGGCGATGATCCCGTTATCCGAAACGACGTTCACGCTGTTTGGAAATCGGGTCGATTTCGTCCAGAACGATCGGGGCGCGGTGACGCACCTGATCTTTCACGCAGTGGAAGGGGACATGAAAGCCGTCCGCAAGGAGGACGCGCCGACCGCGAAGTAGGGGACGGTCTTCAGACCGTCCCAAAGCGTTCCCTCAGAGTCGCCTCGCGATTGCCGTCCGGGCGATGCCCTGCAGGTCGCGGCGGAGGCCGAGCATTTCGAGCTCCGGCATCTTCGCGACCAGGGCTTCGACAGCCATGTCCTGCCCGAAGCCGAACTCGAACATCAGATAGCCATCGGGCCGCAGACGGCCAACGGCGCGCTCGACGAACGTCGCGACGAGGTCGAAACCGGTGTCCCCGCCAAACAACGCGACCGGCGGCTCGTGGTCGCGCACTTCGGGCTGCAGCGCGGTCCGATCGCCCTGCCGCACGTACGGCGGGTTGGCGACGATGAGATCGAAGGTGTCGGGGGACGCGTCGAGCACGTCGGCGAGGACGAAGCGGATGCGGTCTGCCACGCCGTGGCGTGCCGCGTTTCGCCGGGCGACCTCCAGCGCCGCATCGGAGATGTCGGTCGCCACGACCCGCGCCGACCCAAATTCGCGCGCCAGCGCCACCGCCAGGCATCCGCAGCCGGTTCCGGCGTCGGCAATCGCGAGGCTTCGGCGTCGATCGGCCCCGAAATATTCGAGCGCCGCCTCGACCATCAGCTCGGTTTCCGGCCGCGGAATGAGCACCGCCGGGGACACTTCGAACGACAGGTTCCAGAATTCCTGTCGGCCCATGATGTAGGCAGCCGGCTCGCGCGCAGCGCGCCGGGCGACCAGTGCGTCGTACCGTTGCGCAAATTCCTCTGGTTCGTTCTCGTTCGAGGACGTGAAATACCGGGCGGCGTCCCAGTGGAGGACGTGCTCCGCGAGAATCCGGGCGCTCAGTTCCGCTTCTTTGGAACCGATGCCCGCTTCACGCAGGGTCTGGCGCGCCGCAGCCACGCGGTCTTGGATGGTGAACATTTGGTCAGGTGAGTCGGGTGAGTCGGGCAGGCCGGGCGGGGGCTTTCTCACCGACCTACCAGACCGACCTGACCTCATGAAACCGTGGTGGCGTCCTTGAGCTTCTCCGAGAGGTGGTGCGTGATCACGTTGTCGAGGAGCTCGGCGAGATCGCCGTTGAGAACCTCGTTGATCCGGTGAGTCATGAAGTTGGCGCGGTGATCCTTGATCCGGCTGTCCGGAAAATTGTACGTGCGGATCTTCTCCGACCGGTCGCCCGATCCCACCTGGCTGCGGCGGTCCTTCGCGATCGCGTCCTGCTGCTTGCGCAGCTCCATTTCGTACAGCCGCGCGCGCAGCACCTTCATCGCCTTCGCGCGGTTCTTGATTTGCGATTTCTCATCCTGCTGAGAGACGACAACGCCTGTCGGGATGTGCGTGAGCCGCACGGCCGAATAGGTCGTGTTCACGCTCTGGCCGCCAGGCCCGCTCGAGCAGAACGTGTCGACGCGCAGGTCCTTGTCGTTGATCTGGATGTCCACTTCCTCGGCCTCAGGCAGTACGGCAACGGTCGCCGTTGACGTATGGATCCGGCCGTTGGCTTCGGTGGCCGGCACGCGCTGCACGCGGTGAACGCCGCTCTCGTACTTCAGCCTGCTGTAAACGCCCTTCCCCTCGATCGTGGCGATGACTTCTTTCAGGCCGCCGCCGCCGGTCTCGTTGCTCGACAGCACCTCGATACGCCATCCCTGGCGTTCGGCATATTTGCTGTACATGCGGAACAGCTCGGCCGCAAACAGCGCCGCTTCGTCGCCGCCGGTCCCCGCCCGGATTTCGAGGACGACGTTCTTCTGATCGTTCGGATCCTTGGGGACCAGCAGGAGCTTGAGCTCGCTCAGGAGCGCGTCGCGGCGCGCCGTCAGCGACTTCAGCTCCTCTTGCGCCAGCTCGCGCATGTCGCTGTCGGCCGACGCGAGCTCCTCGGTCTGCGCGATATCGCGCACGGCCGCCTTGTACTCGCGGAAGCGCTCGACGATCGGCTCGATCTCGGACAGCGCTTTGGACTGCTTCCGGTACTCGGACGAATCCCCTTGCACCTCGGGGGTGCCAAGGCGCTCCATCAGCTTCTCGTACTGCTGCTCGATCCCTGCGAGTTTATCGAACATCACTTCATGTGGCGCAGCCCGTCAAGCCTTCAGGGCTGCCATCGCAGGGCTGAAGCCCTGCGCCACACTCCTCACTCAACCGCCGGACACCGGCGGTAGAAACGCTATCTCGTCGCCGTCGCGGATTGGCGTATCCATCCGCGCGTAGTCCGCGTTGATCGCACTCGAGACCGATCGCTCGTACGGCCCCAGCGCCGGATATTCGATGGCGAGCTGCCGCCACACGCTGCCGACGGTTGCGCCGGGGTCGATCTCGCGCGCCAGTTCCGACGCGCCCGCCACGTCCCGCAGCCGCGCGAACAACCGGACCGTCACGCGCACGCGATCCGCTCCGCCTCGGCGCGGGCCCTCTCGTCGGTCGGATCCGCGACCGCGCCCTCAATCCAGACGTCGCCGCCGTCGAAGAACTCGCGTTTCCAGATCGGCGCGATTTGTTTCACGCGCTCGATCGCGTACCGGCACGCCGCGTAGGCATCGGCCCGGTGCGCCGAGGCAGCGGCGATCGCCACGCTCGCTTCTCCGACCTCCAGCCGACCGATGCGATGGTGCAGCGCCAGGCGCACACCCGGCCAGCGTGCGCGCACCTCGGCGGCAATGCGGTCGAAGGTCTTCAGCGCGAGCGGCTCATACGCCTCGTACTCGAGATACCTGACGCGGCGTCCGGCGTTATGGTTGCGCACGAGGCCGAGGAACGTCACGATCGCGCCGTCCGAGCCCGCCGACTCTTCCGATCGTGCGCTCGCGGCCGCCACGAGGCGGTCCAGATCGAGCGCCTCTCGGCCGATCGCGAGGAGCGAGGTCATATCTCAGTATACGGGGGGACGCTGAATCTGGTCATCTGGTCATCGATTCATCTGGTCATTAGATTGATCCATTAATGACCAGATGACGAGATGACCCGATGACTAGATTCGGGTTTTCCAGAAGTGGTCCAAGGGTCCGTGACCGTGGCCGATCGCGAGCGCGTGGCGGATCGCGCCGCCGACATAATCCTGCGCGGCGACGAAGGCGTCGACGAGCGAACACCCCAAGGCGAGGTTCGCCGCGAGGGCGGAGGCGAAGGTGCAGCCGGTCCCGTGCGTATGCGGCGTGTCGATACGCATCGTCTGCAGCTCGGTGAACAGGCTGCCGTCGAACAGCAGATCGATGATGTCGTCTCCGTTCGCGTGTCCGCCTGTAATGACGACGGCCGAGCCGCCGAGTTGATGAATGTCGTAGGCCGCCGCGCGCACGTCTTCAATCGAGCCGATGCGGCGGCCGCTCAGCACTGCCGCCTCCGGTATGTTCGGTGTCACGACGAAGCACCGCGGGAGCAGCTCGGCCCGCAGCATCTGAATTCCATCATCGTCCAGAAGGCGAGCGCCGCTTGTCGAGATCATCACCGGGTCCACGACGATCAGCGGCAAATCGAGCTCGTTGATGGCCGCGGCGACCGCCTCGACGATCGCCGCCGTCGCGAGCATGCCGGTTTTCGTCGCGTGTATGACGATGTCGCCGGCGACGGCTTCGATCTGCGCCGTCACGAGGTCTGCCGACAGCGGCAACATCTCGATCACGCCGAGGGTGTTCTGCGCGGTGATGGCGGTCACCGCGCTCGTCCCGTACACGCCGAGCGCCGCGAACGTTTTCAGGTCGGCCTGAATGCCGGCGCCGCCGCTCGAGTCGCTTCCCGCGATCGTCAGCGCCGTGCGCGGTGGGGTCATTGGGAAGCGCGAGCGCTGGAGGCCTTTCCAAACACCAGGAGATATTGAAACTGAAACGGCGGGAGGTTCTCGCGCAGGTCGAGCCGCAATCCGGCGGCGGCCGCGGCTCTGATGACCGCTTCAGGATCGACGCGTTCGTCAGCCGCCGGTCCCGGCCCGCCTTCCCCCAGGTTGAAGTCGACGATGCCCAGCCGTCCTTGGGGCTTCAACGATCGCTCGACGTTCTTCAGCAACGGGACCGGATCCTGGCACGACGGTCCGACCGCACACGTCATCTCGCGGTATGCGTCGACGATGATCGCGGCGTCGATGCTCCGCGGCAGCATCGGGTCGTTCGCCGTGCCGAGCACCGTCCTCACATTGGACAGGTTCTCGCGCTGCGCGCGCCGCCGGATCGCTTCAATCATCTGCGGCTGGACGTCCTCGGCATAGACCACGCCCTTGGGTCCTACGCGCCGAGCCAGCAGCACGGTGAACCACCCGCCGCCCGCTCCCAGGTCCGCGACGGTGGCCCCGTCTGAGATGCGCAGGGCATCCATAATCGGTTCGGGTGGCTGCCACTGATCGCGGTCGGGTGGCTCGATCAGGCCGAGGTCCTGCGGCGGAAACAGGCGGTTCTTCGGTTTTGCCTGCCCCGCTCGGCCGGCCGTGCCGGATTGGAGTGAGAACGCCGGCAGAGCGGCATTCGTGGCGAGCAGGCAAGTCGCGAGCACGAAACTCCCTACCCGACCGACGTGACCTGCCCGACCCACCTGACCCACCTGACTACTCCTTCTTCTCCCCAACGATCCCTCCGCGCGTCATCGCGTCGGGCGACAGGATACTGTCGAGGCGGGCCTGATCGAGGAGACCGCGCGCGAGGACGAGATCCCGGATGGAACGGCCGGTCCTGATCGATTCCTTGGCCAGGTCGGCCGTTGCTGCGTAACCGAGGTACGGGCTGAGCGCCGTCGCCATCGCCGTGCTGCGGTCGAGCAGCTCGCGCGCGCGATCCTCGTTCGCCGTGATGCCGTCCACGCACCGAGTGCGAAAGATCTTCAGCGACTCACGCAGAATCGTCGACGCGTGGAGCGCGTTCCATGCGATGACCGGCATCATGACGTTCAGCTCGAGTTGGCCCGCTTCGCACGCCATGGCGACGGTGATGTCGCACCCGATCACCTGGAAGCAGACCTGATTCACCATCTCGGGCACCGACGGGTTCACCTTGCCCGGCATGATCGACGAGCCGGGCTGAACCTCCGGAAGCGCGATCTCCGACAGCCCTGCGCGCGGCCCCATGCTCAGGAGGCGAAGGTCGCTGGCGATTTTGCCGACCTCGACGGCGAGCCGTCGCATCGCGCCGGAGTAGGCGAGCACGTCGCCCATGCTTTGTGTCACTCGAAAGAGATTCAACGCCGGCACGAGTGGCAGACCGGTGTAGCGCGCGAGGTTGCCGACGACGAGCCGGCGGTAGTCGTCGCCGGCGTTGAGGCCGGTCCCCACCGCGGTGGCGCCGATGTTCAGCTCGTGCAGCTGTTCGGACGCTTCCGCGACGTCGTGTGCCCCACGCTCCACGCATTCCGCATAGCCGCCCATCTCCTGACCGAGGGTCATCGGCACGGCATCCTGCAGATGCGTGCGGCCGGTCTTCAGGACGTGACCGAACGCGTCCGACTTTTGCGCCAGGCTGTCGGCGAGATCCTGCGCGGCTTTCACGAGTGCGCCGGCCGTCGTCAACAGCGCCAGCCGCGTGGCCGTGGGGAACACATCGTTGGTCGACTGGCCCATGTTGACGTGATCGTTCGGGTGCACGCGCGTGTACGTACCCCGGGCATCGCCGAGCAGCTCAGCCGCGCGGTTGGCGAGCACCTCGTTCGCGTTCATGTTGTGCGAGGTGCCGGCGCCGGCCTGATAGACGTCGACGACGAACTGATCGCGGAGGCGGCCGGCCAGGATTTCGTCTGCTGCGGATACGATGGCGCGCGCGATGACCGCGTCGAGGCGGCCGAGCGCGGCGTTGGTTTCCGCGGCGGCTTTCTTGACGAGTATCGTCGCGGTCACGAGATCGGCCGGCGCGCGCAGCCCGCTGATGGGAAAGTTCTCGACCGCGCGAACGGTCTGCACGCCGTAGTACGCGTCGGCGGGAACGTTTACCTCGCCCAGTGGGTCGCGCTCAGTGCGGTATTGCATAGAGGCTGGAGGCTGGGGACTGGAGGCTAGGGAAATCGGGTTTGGGAGCCAGCCTCTAGCTCCCAGCCTCTAGCCTCCAAGTATACTTCCCGTATGTTGCACTCCTTTTTCGACAGCGTTTTACAACTGATCGTTCGAACGTCGACCGACCTGCCGCCTGATGTCCGGGCGTCGATGAGCACGACGCTCCACGCGGAGCCGGCTGAAACACGATCGGGACAGGCGTTAACGATCATCGCGCAGAACATCGATCTCGCTGTCGACACCGAGGGCGCCATCTGCCAGGACACCGGCATGCCCACCTTCGAAGTCAAGACGCCGGTCGGCAGCAACCACATCTGGATGCGCCAGCAGATTCGCGAGGCCGTGGCCGAAGCCACGAGGCGCGGCAAGCTGCGTCCCAACTCCGTCGACTCCATCACCGGCATGAACTCGGGCGACAACCTCGGCCCGGGCATGCCGATCGTGCATTTCGATCAGTGGGAGAAAGACGAAATCGAGGTGAAGCTGATTCTCAAGGGCGGCGGGTGCGAGAACGTCAATGCGCAGTACGCCCTGCCGGTCGAGTTGCCGCATCTGGGACGCGCCGATCGGAATTTTGACGGCGTCAGGAAAGCGATTCTTCACGCCGTGTGGAACGCGCAGGGAAAGGGCTGCAGCCCGGGCGCGGTCGGTGTCTGCGTCGGCGGCGATCGAACGTCCGGGTACACGCACGCCAAAGAGCAACTCTTCCGGACGCTCGACGATGTGAACCCGGATCCGCGTCTCGCGGAGCTCGAAGCGTCGATCATGGGGAAGGTCAACAACCTTGAGATCGGCACGATGGGGTTCGGCGGCAACGTGACGCTCATCGGCTGCAAGATCGGCGTCCTCAATCGGCTGCCTGCGTGCTTTTTCGTTTCGGTCGCCTACGACTGCTGGGCCTTCCGTCGTCTCGGCGTGGTGCTCGATGCCTCCACGGGTGCGATCGACCGCTGGCTGTATCGCGATCCGTCGCATCCGATCGTGCCGATGCTTACGCAAGCCGGCTTCGCGCGGACCGGCCGCGAGGTCTCGCTGCACGCGCCGATCACCGACGAGCAGGTGCGATCGCTCCAGGTTGGCGACGTGGTTCTCGTCTCGGGCCCCATGTTTACCGGACGCGACGAGGTCCACTCGCATCTGATGAAGCACGATCCGCCCGTCGATTTACGGGGGTCGGTCCTGTATCACTGCGGTCCCGTGGTCGTGAAAGAGGGTGACGGGTGGCGCGTGACCGCCGCGGGGCCGACGACCAGCATCCGCGAGGAGCCGTATCAGGGCGAGATCATCAAGCGGTACGGCATCCGCGCCGTGATCGGGAAGGGCGGCATGGGCGCCAAGACGCTGGCCGCGCTGCAGGAGCACGGTGCCGTGTACCTGAACGCGATCGGCGGCGCCGCGCAATTCTACGCCCGTGCGATCGAGCGGGTGGACGGCGTTTCGCTGTTGGAGTTCGGCACGCCCGAAGCGATGTGGCACCTGACGGTCAAGGATTTTCCGGCGATCGTCACCATGGACGCCCACGGCAACAGCCTGCACAAGGACATCGAACAGGAGTCCGGCGCGCATCTCGAGGTGATCGGCGTATAGCGGACGTTTG
>JBGPKK010000120.1:0-14123 GCA_041485905.1 Vicinamibacteria bacterium | reverse complement strand
CTCCGGCGACGTCGGCGCAAAGCTGATCAACCAGAAGGGATCCTGCTTGCGTTGGTACGCATACCACACTGACAGTTTCGACTTCTGCGACATCGCCCAGGTGAGTCGCAGATTGTTGTCTCGTGTCCAGGTGCCGAGGTTCGCCTGATGGCTGGTGTCTTCCGTCCGCACGACGGCCGCGGGATTGGTCGGGTAGAACAGCCCGGCGATGTACGACTCATTGGTGAAGTAGCGCGACGTGAAGTAGAACCACAACGAGTCCTTCTTGACAGGACCGCCGATTGCGCCGTTCACATCGTATAGCTTTTTCAGGCTCGTCGGCGCTCCAGCGAGACCGCGGTCGATGAGACGCTGCGTGATATTGCCGGCTTGAAGGCCGGGACCTGAGCCATTGGCAAGCACCGACCCTCGGAAGGCATTTCCGCCGGCTTTCGGGATCATGTTCGCCAGCACGCCGTTGGTGCCCGACTCGCCTGTCTGGCCGGAAATCGAGATGTCGACCTGATCAAACAAGAGCGGCGAAAAGCTCATGTTCGAGACGTTCGAGCTGATGTACATGTTCCCGACTCTCAGGCCGTCGAGCAGCGAAACACCATCGCCGGCAAGCGCACCGTGCGCGGAGACCTGCGCCCCCGTCGTATCACCTGACGAGCCACCGACGTCGCGCGTCGCCGTCTGAACGGCTGGAATCAACGTCGCCAGTTGGATCCATACGCCGCTCGTGGGGATGTCTTTGAACGCCTCGGCTGTCAACGCCCGCGTCTGCGTGGCGGACTGCACGTCGACGATAGGGGTCTCGCCGGTGACGGTAATCGTCTCCGCCACGGCACCGACCTTCAAGTCGGCATTGACCGACGCGGTGAAGTTCGCGGTCAGCTCGATGCCTTCCCTCTTCACGCCACTGAAGCCGGCCAGCGTGAACGTCACCGTGTACACTCCCGGTGGCAGGCTGACGATCCGGTACTGGCCGGTGCCGTCGGTCGCGACCGTACGAACCTTTTCGATGAGCGCGGCGCTGGACGCTTCGACCGTGGCGCCTGGCAGAACGGCGCCGGACGCGTCCTTCACCACTCCCGCGATGGTTCCCAGCGCCTGCGCGAAGCCCGGCGCAGGGATTGCCAGGAATGCAGCGACGACAAGGCCACAAATCGCAGCGCGCATGCTCTCCCCCTGTCTGACTGTTTACTGTTAGGCGACGCTTTGTGTATTGTGGCGACACAATAGCGCCGCCTCCCCTTGGTGTCAACGGGAAACGAGGGCGCCAATCAGGAGAGAAGAAGCCGGGCGTGTTCGGACAGCCAACGATCGAACGTCTGCAGCTGTGGGTTGAGCGCCCGGCTCAGCGCGACGCTCCGCGCGCGGCAGAAATCGTGTTCGAAATCGCGCTTGAACTGAAACATGTTCGCGAGTTCCAGCGCGCCAGGCAGATCGAGTGTCCGGTACACCTCAGGCGAGACCGCATCGTATCGCACCGGTTCGCCAAGCGCCGCGGTCAGACGTTGGGCCATCTGGGCGCAGGTCAGGTGCTCGCCTGCGATGCCGACCGTCTTGCCGAGGAATTCCTCACCGCGCTTGAAGATGCCGTACGCGCACCGTCCGATGTCCTCGGCGACGATACCCGGAAGCGTTCGATCGCCCATCGGAAACGTGATGGCGAGGACGCCGTCGGCGCCTCGCCGCGGCCCCATGCGAAAGTGAATCAGGTTGTCCCAGTAGAACGACGTCAGCAGAAAGGTCGTCGGCACGCCGCTCTCGGTGAACCAGCGGTTCGATTCACCCTTGGCGTCGAAATGGGGAACCTTGTACTTGCGGTGCAGCGTCGGCAAACGATCGTCGTGAAGCGGAACCCAGAGGCGGGTGTCCTCGAGCGTCGACCAGATCACGTGGCGCAGGCCGGCCTCCGCCGCCGCCATTGCCATTGTGCGCGCCTGCACGATTTCCCGATCCGGCGAAAAATGCTCCCAGAAATTCGTCACGCAAAGGGCCGCGGAAACGCCGTCGAAGGCGCGCCGAACCGTGTCCGGCTCGTCGAGATCCGCCTGGACCACCTCCGCGCCGCAGCGCGCGAGCGCGCGAGCCGCATCCGAAGATGGATTGCGTGTCAGGACACGCGCCCGGAACGTCTTGTCCTGATCGTCGACAATCGCGCGCGCCAACCCTCCGCCTTGCGCGCCCGTCGCTCCGACGATCGCGATCACGCCGCCCGGCTCGATCACACTTGACATGTCAGCTCTTCAGGCTTCGGCTCGCAAGCGACCGCATTATATGGTGAGAGCAAGTTGGTTCTCGGAGCGTCGTTCAGAAGAGATTCTTGGAATCGCGTCTGCCGGCCAGACGCTCGAGAATCGACAGTTTGACCTTGCCGCGATCGCACCCAAACTTCATGGATGGAATAGAGAAGAAGACGGTCGACTCGGGTGGACACGATACGATCGCGGGCTGTTTAGTGTGAATACACATGCAATGAGACGCGAGAAGCGCCCGTGAGCTGGGACGGTTGGATGGAGTCGTAGTCGAGACGACGGCCTCAGGCCATCGGACAACGGCACACAACGCGACTCGCGCTCGTGACGCGGTTCGACCTCAAGCCGACGGCGGCGACGCGCACCACCGAGGGCCGGCTTCGGCGAGGTTTCGACGCGTCGCGAAGGAGTTAGACGCGAGCGAAGGTTGGTGCGCCCTGCAAGACTCGAACTTGCGACCTCCTGGTTCGTAGCCAGACGCTCTATCCAACTGAGCTAAGGGCGCGCGGGGACGGACGAAACTTCAAGCTTACCACGCGCAATTTCCAGCGCGCTACCGCTGATCGATCCGCTCGGCGAGGAGGAACATCATCGAAGAGCACAAAGGATGCCAAGGACACAAAGGTCAAGACCCAGCAGGCTCACTACTCCCTGCCCATTGTGTCCTTTGTGTTGACGTTCAGTCAGATTGGTAGAATGCACGCCATGGGCCTCGTCGAGCACAAACAGGACGCGCCGCGCTCGGTGCGCTGCTACATCGTGACGGTCAGCGACACGCGCACGGAGGCCACGGATTCAGCGGGAGCGGCGATCGGCGATCTCCTCCGCGCCGCCGGCCACCACGTCGTCGGGCGAGAGATCGTCAAAGAAGATCCTGAGCTGGTGCGCGGAACGATCGAGCGGCAACTCGCCAACCCGGACGTTCAGGTCATCATCACCACCGGTGGCACAGGCATCACCTCGCGCGACAGCACGTACGAGGGTGTGTCGGCGCTCCTCGACAAACGGCTCGACGGCTTCGGCGAGCTGTTCCGGATGCTGAGCTACGAACAGATCGGCTCGGCGGCGATGATGAGCCGCGCGTGCGCCGGGCTCGTCTCGGGACGCATCGTGGCGGCGCTGCCGGGATCGGAAGCCGCCGTCCGGCTGGCGATGGAACGGCTGCTCATCCCCGAGCTCGGCCACCTGGTGCGGGAGGCGTCACGCTAGGTCCAATGCGCCCCTTTACGTCAACCATCTCCCTCGAGGAAGCCCGGCGCCGGCTCGCGGCCGCGATCCGGCCTGTCGCAAGGACCGAACGCGTGAGGCTGGCCGACGCCGCCGGCCGGGTCGTTGCCCGGGCCGTGACGTCGGCGATCGACGTGCCGCCGTTCGCGCGATCCGCCATGGACGGCTACGCGGTGATCGCCGCCGACACGGCCGGAGCCGCGCAGGCCGTGCCCGCTCGACTTCGGCTGGTCGACCGCATTTACACAGGACAGATGTCGCGCGCGACGATCGGAGGTGGCACCTGCGCCGAAATCGCGACAGGCGCACCGATGCCTCAGGGCGCTGACGCGGTCGTGATCGTGGAGGACACGGCCAAGGGAGCAGACGACACGGTCGAGATCTTTGCATCGGCGTCGCCAGGCCAGAATCTCAGTCGGCGCGGCGCCGACATTTCCGCCGGCGCGCTCGTCGTGGCCGCCGGCGACCTTCTGACGCCTGGCCGCGTCGGATCCCTGGCCGCCATCGGCTGTGCGGACGTGGAAGTGTACGAACGGCCGCGCGTCGCCATTCTGTCGACCGGCAACGAAGTCATCGACCCTGGACAGACGCTCGCGCCGGGACAGATCTTCGATGTCAACCGTTTCACGCTGGCCGCGGTCGTCGCGGCCCACGGCGGCGTGCCCGAGCCGCGGAAAGCCGTGCACGACTCGATCGGCGAGCTCACCGACGCGCTCGATCGATGCGCCGACGCGGACGTGATCGTCTTCTCAGGCGGAAGCTCGGTCGGCGAGCGCGATTTGATCCTCGACGTCGTCGCCGCCCGCGGCGAGATGATTTTTCACGGCGTCAATATCAAGCCGGGCAAGCCGACTGCGTTCGCGCTGATCAACAACAGACCGCTCTTTGGCATGCCGGGCAATCCGACGTCATGCCTGTCGAACGCGTACGTCCTGCTCGTGCCCTTTCTCCGCGCGACCGCTCGCCTGCCGCCCTACCAGCCGCGAATCGTGCGGCTGCCGCTGGGGCGCCGGATCGACTCCCCCGTCCGACGTCATCAGATCTACACGGTGCGGCTCGGCGACGCCGTCGCTCATCCTGCCTTCAAAGGCTCCGGCGACATCACCAGCCTTTCACAGGCCGACGGATACATCGAGATACCGGAGGAACAAAGCGTGATCGAAGAGGGAACGCTCGTGGACGTCACCCTCTTTTGAATTGGGCCCCGGTCTAGCGTCTTCCGATCCGGCGCTCGTACTCCTGCTCCAGGATGTCCGCGGTGTGCAGGTCGAACGCGGGCGCCATTCGGGCGTAGGCGCCGCGGAACTCGGTGTGGCATCGATAGCAGACGGTCAGGTCTTTCAGCCGCCCGTACACGACGAGATCGACGAGCGCTGCGGTGGCGAGAATGCTGTACGCGATGAGGTCGCGGCCGAACCAGTAGAACCCGGCGCTGATGGCGGCGCCGATGATCACGACCGTCAGCCCGACTTTCGGATCGAAGTCCTTCCGTCCATAGAAGTCGCCCCCCAGGCACACCGGACACTGATCCACCGCGCGATCGTTGCGAACGGCATCTGTGAAGGTCAGCGGAATGTCGCCGCCGCAGCGGCCGCAGCGGATTGCCGCGCCGGCATCGTGTGCCTGCACCGGCAAGCCGGCGGCGCACGTCGGACACTTGACGAGAATCTGCATCGGCGACCGATTATCCCGCAGATCTCGTTCGCGCCGTCGTGCGTGGGTGATCTGGACGTTGATCTGATCGGGGGTCAGCGACCGGGAAAGAACGACGGGAGCGGCAGATCGCGCATCGTGTGGAGACCCGGAGAGGCGCTGATCACTTTCGCGATGGAGTTGACCACGAGCGACGCGGTCGCGATGTCGCCGGGGATGCCGCCCGCCATCTTCATCGACAGCCGCGGCGATCCTTCAATCTCGATGCTCTCGTACGATTCGGGCGCGCCGAGGTACGCTTCCATGTGAAGCCGGATGATGGGCTCGCCTTTGCGGTATCCGGCGGCGTCCTGCACGACGCCGCAGACGTACCCGGAGTCGACGGCGAGGAATTCGCTCGAGATCGTCACCGACGCGAGCTTCGGCTGGATATCTTCCTTGATGCGATCGAGCGTCCAGCCCATCGCGTCCGCAATCATCGCAGTCGATTCGGTCAGGCCGACGTGGCGAACCGTCCCGTCGTTGACCTTCCGTTGAAACTGTTCGGTCGTCAGGCCGGCGCCGATCTTCTGTTGGAACGGCAGCCGCCGCGAGCGCGCGTCCTGTACGCGCGTGACGATAATCCGATCGACTCGCTCGCAGACGGCGGTCAGCATGATCGGCAGCGCGTCCATCGCGAAGCCGGGATTGACGCCGGTTCCGACCACCGCCACTTTCGCCTTCCTGGCCCAGGCATGAATCTGACGTGCCGCCCGAACATGCGTGTACCCGGGATAGCACAGCTCCTCGCAGGTCGACACGATCGGCGTCTTCGACTTGAGAATCGTCTCGATCTGCGGCATCACGCCCTTGATCGAGGAGCTCGTGCACAGCACCACAACATCCGGCTTCGCGGATTTCAGGGCTTTGGCCGCATCGCCCGATACCTTGACGCCGAGCCGTCGTGGGAGGCCCACGACGTCGCCGAGATCGCGGCCGATCTTGATCGGGTCGATGTCGATGGCGCCCACGCTCTTGAGCCCGGCACGGTGGGCGACCTGATTCACGATCGCGGCGCCGACGGAGCCGAGGCCGAAGTGCATCACGCGAATGGGAGGCATAGGCCGCGGATTATAGCGTAGGGTCGTGCCCGGTGTAGCATCTGCGCGAGATGTTGTGCATCCGGTCTTTGATGGCTGCGGTGTCGGTCATCGCGTCGGGGGCGTCGGTGGCGTCAGCGCAGACGGCGGGTACGGCCGTCACCGGCGCCCTCGATCCGCCGCGGTCACCGCGCAACGCCAGCTATTCAATCGACGCGCGTCTGGATCCGGCCACGCGGATCATCACCGGATCCGAGGTGATCGCGTGGCGCAACATCACGACAAAGACCGTCAACGATCTGCAATTTCATCTGTACTGGAACGCGTGGCGCAACGACCGCTCGACCTGGCTTCGGGAAGCCGCGCTTGGCGGATCCAAATACCTGAATCGGCGCGACGCAGATCGCGGCCGCATCGATATCACCTCGGTCGTGTTGGTCGCGGCGTCGCGGATCGATCTCACCGCGGCCAGACATTTCATCCAGCCCGACGATGGGAATCGAGACGACGAGACGGTGATGGCTGTCCCGCTGCCGCGGCCTGTGGCGCCGGGGGGCAGCGTGGACGTGGAAGTGAAGTGGACGGCGCATGTGCCCCGCACCTGGGCCCGCACCGGCGCGATCGGCAATTTCTTCTTCATCGCGCAGTGGTTTCCGAAGTTGGGTGTCCTTCAGGACGAAGGGTGGAACTGTCACCAGTTTCACGCCGGCACCGAATTTTTCTCCGATTACGGCGTCTACGACGTCAGGCTGACGATCCCGAACGGCTGGCCGGTTGGCGGCACGGGCGTCGAGCGCGAACGGCGCGACAACAGTGACGGCACGACGACCGACCGGTACTACCAGGAGGACGTGCACGATTTCGCGTGGACGACGAGCCCGGATTACCTGGAACGAACGGCACGTTTTGAGAATCCCCCGCTTCCGCCGGTCGACATGCGGCTGCTCATTCAGCCGGAGCACGCGGCGCAGGCCGGTCGGCACTTCGACGCCGTACGAAACACCCTGAAGTTCTACGGCGAGTGGTTCGGCGCCTATCCGTACGGCCACATCACCATCGTCGATCCTGCCTATCAAAGCGACGCCGACGGGATGGAATATCCGACGCTCTTTACGGCGGGGACCCGCTGGCTCGTGCTGCCGCGCGTCCTGACGCCGGAGAGCGTGACGATCCACGAAGCGGGCCATCAATGGTGGTACGGGATGGTCGGGAGCAACGAGTTCGAGGACGGGCTGCTCGACGAAGGCTTCAACACGTTCTCTACCGCGCGCGTAGAGGCCATTTACCGTCCGAACAACCTCGCCCTGCGTTATTTCGGCGGCTTCATCCCCTACGTGTTTCGAGACATCGCCTTGTCCCGCGAGATCGACCGCAATCGAATGGGACTGTATCGCGCCATGCCCAAGAGCGACCTGACGTCGGCGCCGAGCTACACGTTCTTTCCGTCGAGAGCGGCGCGCAACGCCATGACCTATGCCAAGACGGCGCTGTGGCTGAACACACTGGAACGGCGGATTGGGTGGGAGACGCTGCAGCGCATCATGTCGACGTACTTTTCGCGGTGGCAGTTCAAGCACCCGAAGCCGCACGACTTCTTCGACATCGTGACTGAGGTCGCCCGGCGCGATTTGGGCTGGTACTTCGATCAGGTGTATCGAAGCTCGAACGTGTTCGACTATGGGGTGCAGGACCTCACGAGCACGGCGGAAAACGGACGGTTCCTCTCGTCGGCCGTGGTCCGGCGCTATGGTGAAGCGATCTTTCCGGTCGACGTGCTGGTGACATTCGCCAACGGCGATCGCGTGACCGAGCACTGGGACGGACGCGATCGCTGGAAGGCGTACACGTACGACAGGCCGTCGCGCGTGGTGTCGGCAGTGGTCGATCCAAACCGCGTACTGCTTCTCGACATCAACTACACGAACAACTCACGGACGCTCGCGCCGCGCGGACGGGAGGCGGCAACGAAGTGGTCGTTGAAATGGATGGTGTGGCTGCAGGACCAGCTGCTCTCGTGGGCGTTCTTCGCATGAACGTCAAAAAGGGGCCGTACCCCTTTTTCGCGGCGTGGGGCGACGGGATGCGGCGGGTCAACCGCGCGCCGGCCGTGCTTCTTGGGGTCTGGGCGCTGACCGTTTTGATCAGCCTGCCGCTGACGGCCACCTTGCGCGGCATGCTGCGGGACCATCTCGGCGAGAGCCTCGCGGCCGACACCGCCGCGAGCGGCGTCAACTACGACTGGATGCAGGAATTCACGAGCCAGGCGACCGGCGTCGGCGCCACCTTCGGACCGGCGGTCCTCGGCTTCGGCGCGGTCGTCGACAACCTGAGCGCGTTCATCGACAACGATCGCAAACCCATCGTCATCATCGCGGCGGCGAGCGCGTATATCGGGCTCTGGATCTTTCTCGCCGGCGGCATTATCGACCGGTACGCGCGCGATCGGGTGACCGACGCCCACGGGTTTTTCGCGGCGTCAGGCGTGTTCTTCTTCAGATTCCTGCGCTTGGGCGTGCTGATGGCGGTGGCATACGGACTGCTGTTTCGCTACCTGCATCCGTGGCTGTTCAACACCATCTATCCTCGCCTCACCTACGATCTGACGGTCGAACGCACGGCGTTCCTGATTCGCGTCGCGCTGTACGCAGTCTTTGGCTTCTCTCTGGCCGCGTGCAACATCCTGTTCGACTATGCGAAAGTGCGCGCTGTTGTCGAAGACCGGCGCAGCATGCTCGGTGCCGCTGCGGCCGGCGCGCGGTTCATCTGGCGCAACCGCGGCGCGGCCGTTGGTCTCTACCTCGTGGATGTCGCGCTCTTCGCGATCGTATTGGCGCTCTACGGGCTGGTCGCGCCTGGAGCCGGGGAGGCTGGCTGGTCGATGTGGCTCGCGTTGCTGGTTGGTCAGCTATACGTGCTCGGACGCTTGTGGGTAAAGCTGGTGTTCTGGGCGTCGGAAACGGCGCTCTTTCAGGGACGCCTGGCGCACGCCGGCTACATCGCCGCACCGCAAGTCGCGTGGCCCGACTCTCCGAGCGCTGCCGCGCTCGGAAGTTAAGCTAGAACTTAGAACTGAAAACTTGAAAGGACGGCGACGCCAAGCGTAGTCCTTCTAAGTCCTTGGTTTTAAGTTTTCAGTTTGAGAAGTATCCCGGGCGGGCCTTGACGACGGCGCTCTTCTCTTTGACGCGCACGTCGAGCCGGTGCCAGCCGCCTTTCGCGACGCCTTGGGGCGAGTAGCTGACCAGGTACCGCTGACGGAACTCGTCGAGAATTCCGAGGAACGTCGCGCCAAGGTTTTTCGTGGATTCGATCCGGTAAAACGTTCCGCCGGTCGACGCGCTGATGTCGCCAAGCAACGTCGCCTTCGGCGAAGTCCCGACGGCGGCCGAGTAGACGACGATGTCCGAGCGCTTTGCAGCGTCCAATACGGCATCGGATGACAACCAGCTCGAGGTATCGAAGCCGTCGCTGAACACAATAAGCAGCGAGCGACCGACGTCCGACTCGCCCACCATCATCCCGGTATAGATCCCATCCAGCAGCGACGTCTCGCCGCGCGGCTCCGTCTGATCGAAGGCCGACCGCACGCGATCGAGGTTCGTAGTCAGACCAGACCCCTGCACGACGACGTGACTGAAGCTGACGACCGCAGCTTGATCCCCGGCCTTCAGGCCGTCCAGCAATCCGCGCGCCGCGGCGCGCAGATTGTCCAGGCGCTCACCGGCGACGCTCTCGCTCATGTCCAAGACCAACACGGCGTTGAGCGGGACCTGTTCGAAGCTGACGAGATCGACCCGCTGGCGTACGCCGTTGTCGAACACGTCGAAGTCGGCGGCCTGCAGGCCGCGCACCGGTGTGCCCCTGTCGGTGACCAGCACGTCGACGCGCACCGCCTCGACTTTGCTTGCGAACGTCGGACTTTGCGTCGCGGCTGGCATCGAGCTGACGAGCATCAGACCCACGAGCACAGCGGGCGTTCGCGCGCTCACTGCCGGCTTCCGTTCTGCAGCCCGCGCAGACGATCAAGCTGCGAGTCCGCGTCGCGACCGGCACCGTCGTAGTAATCCCACCACGGATCCGCACGTTGGTCTTCGTCTGCAGGAAGCGCTAACACCGGCTGAATCGCGCGAAGCGCGCCGGGGCGGTCGCCGGTGCGCCACGCGAGCTGACTGAGCGCGAGGTGCGGCGACTGTGCGCGTGGATACAGGGCCGACGCCCGGCCGAATGCGTCACGGGCGCGGTCGGCATGTCCGAGCGCCTCTTCATCTGCCCCGAGGAACAACGCGGTGTAGTAACGGAGCAGCGAATCGTCCGGCGCCACGTTCGCCGCCTGCAATTCCCGGATGGCCTCTTCGTGACGGCCCTGAACGCCAAGCACGCGTCCGAGCCGGACGCGCGCCTCCGTCAGGTCGGGATCGAGCGCGAGAGCCCGCCGGAAGAACCCCTCTGCCCGACGCAGGTTCGTCCGTTCGGACGCCACGTCGATGAACACGCCGTCGGGGAGAGCAGTCGTCCGAATGAACCCCTGAATGCGCGGCGCGGCGAGCATCTCGTACAGGCCGCCGTTATAGAAGAGGATCCCGGCGTCGGCTGGAAAGATCTCGCGGGCTCGCTGGAGATGAGGAGTAGCTTCGCTGAGCTGATGGCGATACGTCAGCCAGGCGGCGGTGGCGCGGTACCACACGCGGGCGAACTCATCGGGCTTTACCGCGTCGAGCAGCATGCGTGCGAAATCCCAATGCAGGTTGCTGTACCGCATGCCCTGGTTTCGGCCGTCAGCGTCCCGGATGGAAGAACCCCGCGGAGCGATCGGCGTCTCATGGGGCTTGGGCACGGCCGGCGCATCCGCCGCGGGATCGGTTGCATCAGGAACCAGCAGGGCTACGTCGGTATGCAGCAGCGCGCCGCGCTTCACCAGCCGGGTGATGCCGTTCGTCTTTTCCTGAGTGGCGATCCGTTGCAGTTGCTGGAGCTCTTCAGGTGAAAACGAGGGAACGCCGGGCGGCACCTTGACTTTGCCTGAGTTGATCAGCTCGAGCAGCGTATGAACGTCGACGAACAGCCCTTCGAGCTGCGGCCGCGACCAGGAAACCGCCGTGAGCGCGGCCGCATCCGTCTGGCCGGGCTCGTGCCGATCGATCTCGGCCACCCATTCGCGAAGCGGCGCAAAATCGTGAGCGTGGACAAAGGTAGAAGAAGAAAGGCAGAAGGCGAAAGTAAAGGTCAGAAGGGCGCGCAACTTTTGCCTTTTTACTTTTTCAGCTCGCCGAGCGCCGCCTTCAGTCCCGTGGCGATCTTCCCCGCATCGCCGACCGCCCAGAAGTGCATGAAGTACAGCTCGGGCGAGCCGTGAAGCATGTGATTGTTGGGTGGCAGCGTCACGCCCAGCGCCAGGAAACTAATGGCGAGTCGGAGCATGCAAGCCCTCCGATCTCAGCATAGCAAGATTTTGAGTTACGCCGCGGTTGACGCTGACGCCATGACGGCGCGGATGCCGTCGGCGTCGAGCGATTCGACCACCAGCAGCTCCTCGGCCATCGTCCGCACCGACGAGCGGTTCTTCGCGATGATCTGCCGCGCGGTCTCGTAGCCGCGCATCACGATCTCGCGGACTTCTTCGTCCACGCGCTGCGCGGTCGCCTCGCTGATGCCCACGCCGTGGTCGGTGTCCCATGGATTGCCGGGCGTGCGGTACGCGAGCGGCCCCAGCGTCGACATGCCGAACTCGCAGACCATCCGCCGCGCGATCTCGGTGGCGCGCTCGATGTCGTTGCCGGCGCCGCTGGTCATCTGGCGGAGGAAGAGCTCTTCGGCGACGCGGCCGCCCATCAGAATCGCGATCTGCGCTTCGAGGAACTCGCGCGAGTGTGTGTGCCGATCGCCTTCCGGCAGCTGCATCGTCACGCCCAGCGCGCGCCCGCGCGGGATGATCGTCACCTTGTGCAGCGGATCGGCGTGCGGCAGCAGGGCCGCGACGACCGCGTGGCCCGATTCGTGGTACGCGCACGTGATGCGTTCGTGCTCCGTCATCACAAGCGACCGGCGCTCGACGCCCATCAGCACCTTGTCGCGCGCCTGATCGAGATCGTTCGCCATGACCTGCGTGCGGCCCGCGCGGACCGCGAAGAGCGCCGCTTCGTTAACCAGATTCGCGAGCTCAGCGCCGGAGAACCCCGGCGTCCCGCGGGCGATCTGCCGTAGATCGACTTCCGGATCGACCGCGACCTTCCGGGCATGGATGCGAAGAATCTGCTCGCGTCCCTTCACGTCGGGCGAGCCTACGGTCACCTGCCGATCGAAACGTCCGGGGCGCAGCAGCGCCGGGTCGAGAATATCCGGCCGGTTCGTCGCGGCGATGACGACGATGCCCTGATTCGGCGCGAAGCCGTCCATCTCGACCAACAACTGATTGAGCGTCTGTTCACGCTCCTCGTGACTGAGCGAAGTACCGCCGCGGGTTCTTCCCACCGCGTCGAGCTCGTCGATGAAGACGATGCAGGATTGATGGCGACGCGCATCGCGGAACAGCTTGCGGATGCGGGCCGCGCCCACGCCCGCGTACATCTCGACAAAATCGGAGCCGCTCGCGAAAAGGAACGGCGCCTTGGCTTCGCCCGCAATCGACCGGGCCAGGAGCGTCTTCCCCGTTCCGGGCGGACCGACCAGCAGCACGCCTTTGGGAATGCGTCCGCCGATGGCCGCAAAGCGTCCCGGCTCGCGCAGGAAGTCGACGATCTCCTTCACTTCTTCTTTCGCTTCGTCGATGCCGGCCACGTCCGCAAACGTCACGGTGCTCTCTTTAGCATTGGCTTCGCGCGTCCTGCTCTCGAGCGCTGGAATGCGCCCGGTGGTCACGCGGTACAGCGTAAAGCCGAGCAGCGCGATGAACCCGATACCGATCGCCATCGCACCGTAACTGTACGCCGACTGCTCGGCCGCGGTCCGGACGTCGATTCGCACGTTCTTCTTCGTGAGGTCGGGGATGAACGCGGCGTTGGCCGTGACGTAGTTGGCCGGCGCCACCGTTCTGACGGTCTTGCCGTTCGTCAGCTTCACGTCGAGCGTGTCGCCGTTCACCACGACTTCCGAGACAGCACCCTGATCGAGCGCGCGCAGAACATCCGAGAACGGCACCTGCGCGACGTCGACGCCGATGCGCCCGTGAAGGACGAGGCCGCCTGACACGAGAATCGCGAGAGCGATGGCGGCAACCGAGAGGGTGCGGCGGCGAGACCACTTTCCAGAAAACACGAGGTACTCCTAATGAACGCTACAGGCGCTTCGAGACGCACACGGCCGGGCGCCCGGTACTCGCGTTGCGACTCAGTGACTAGTTGCGGGCTCGAGCCCGCCATTTTGTGAGGAACTTCCGCCGGGGAAGCGGAAATGTGCTGAGATATTACACGAGCGCGGAACGATTGTAAATGCCACGAAGTCAGCATTTTACAGCCTCAGCAGGACGGGAGAAACTTGGAACTGAAAAGGACTAAGCTCTTCGAAAGAGTCGCAGTCCTTTTGAGTTTTTCACTTTTGAGTCTTCACTTTATGAAAAAGTGGCTCGTCTGGGTGATCGTCGGAGGACCGGTCGTCGTCTACGCGATTGGAAAGCTGCTGACCCTTTCCAACCCCTAGCCTCTCGTCCCGACAGCGTTCCCGGCAGTCACCGCCGCCCGCACGGCCTCGACAATGTGACGCGCCGAGATGCCGAATCGATCGATTAACTCCTCTGGCTTGCCGCTTCTGGGGATCTCGCGGACGGCGAGACGCCGCACGGTGAAGGCAGCGCCGGCGACCGCTGATGCGACGGCGTCGCCGATACCGCCCGCGGCGTAATGGTCTTCGACGGTGACCAGATGGCCGCCCGTCGCGCGTCCGGCTGCGACGAGTGCGTCGGCGTCGACCGGCGACACTGAATACAAAT